>NZ_JAMYSG010000026.1:0-106009 GCF_040321815.1 Mesorhizobium sp. M0239 | reverse complement strand
CCCCCTCTTTCCCGCTCTCTTCCCTGCGCGCGCGCGCCCCCCCCGCCCCCGCGGCCCGCGCCCCCCCTCCACCCCCCCCCGGGGGCGGCGCCCCCCCCCCCCCCCCCCCCACCGCCGATGAGGAAGGTCAGTGTCTTGCGATCAGGCAAAGCTGTCGCGCAGGCTGGTCGCGGTGCCGGTGAAGCGGCCACGCACCACACCGACGACCGCGCCGAGCACCAGCCAGAACACGAGGTTGGTCACGGTCACCGCCACCACGAACTGGTGATGCAGCCCTTCCGGAATCGCCGTCTCGTAACTGTCGGGCTGCGGTGCACCGACAACATGCGGTGCGACGATCAAAAAGACGGCAAGGATCGCCAGCGGCAGCGACTTGCGGAACGCGATCAGGCCGAGACCGGCAGCGGTTGCCGCCACCGTTGCCCACCACCAGATCTGCCGCTGGGTGAGATCGGCGGCCGGCATGGCAGGCAATTCCGGCGGCAGGCCGAGGCCCGGTGCCAGCGTGAACACGGCAAAGCCGGCAAGGCCCCAGAACACGCCCTGGCGCCAGCCACCGATGCCGCCGGCGAATTCGGAGACCGCGACCAGGATCAAGGCGAAGCCGATGCCGGTGACGATATTGGCAAGCACGCTGAAGGCGAAACGCTCGAAACCGTCTGCCGGCGCCCAACCTTCGTCTGCCGGAGCGGCTTCCGCCGCAGCCGGGGCAGCAGAGCTCATCGCATCTCCCGCCGGAGCAGTTGTGCTCATGGCATTGCTATCCGTTGCGGCCGGAGCGCCATGGTCATGGTGATGCCCGCCGCCCGCCTGTTCGTAAACTTCCGCCTTCAGGATCAGCGGCACGGTGGCATAGGCCTGCAGGCAGGCGAGGACGACGCCGGCCACGAGCCCTGCGATCGCCGCGATGAACACGACGTTGCGAAACAGATTCATGATGTCAGCCCCTCGTCAGTGGCAGGGAAACGCCATCGAATGGCGATAGTCGTGAGCCGCATTATGGACGGCATCGATATGCGAGAAGCCGACAAAGCCCATCACGAAAATGCCGAGCAGCGCGGCAAGCGCGAGCTGCATGAAGCGCGACTGCGAGGAGACGGAGGCGCCGAGGGAGACGGAAGCGGTAGTCATGTCTTGTCCTTTCGCCCTCCACCCGAGGGCATCGAAGTCAGTTTCCTGTCGCCGGCAGGTCTCCTGGCTCACGGATCAGCGTCCTTCCCCACCTTCCCGAAGAAAAAATCCTCAGTGGTTTATGGAGAGGACTACCGCACACAGTTGCGGGGGCAGCCACGGCATTGGGCGAAATTCGCCCTCACCGCATTCCCTCTTGGCTCCAAAATGGAACCGGCGACACCGGTGACTATAGGCAGAATCCTCGCTTCCGGCAAACCAAATTCCGCCGGTGACCATTGCGAATGCGCCATGAAGGTCAAAGTGATTTCGGCAGATAGCGCCACGTCACAAAGCCGCAGACCGCCGCCAGCAGGCCGAGCGTGACGAACACCGAGCCCAGGCCGAAGAAGGCCAGCGCCACCGAATAGACCAGCGGCGGCGTCAACTCGGAAAAGTCGAGATAGGTGCGGTAGACCGCTGCCATCTGAGATCTTTCATAGGAGCGCACCGAGCGCATGAAGGCGGTCGAGCCGAGGGCGTCGAGCGCAATGGTGAAGAAGGCACCACAGAGCAGGAAGGCGCCGGTAAGCAACGGCACGGTTTCGCCGACCAAGCCCGCCGCCAGCAGCGCGGCTGACATGGCGAAATAGGCAAATGTCATGGTTCCGCGGCCACCAAAGCGCTTTCCTGCCTTGCCCCAGAAAATCGCCATGAACAACAGCGCGTTGCCGGCCGAAACCAGCAGGCCACCGGCCAGCTTGCCCTCGCCCGTGATGACCATGAACAGCGGCCCATAGACGAAGAACGTCGTCCAGAAGCAGGAGCGGCCGAAGGCAATCAGCCAGGCCAGTCTGAGCCTGGGCTGCGCGACGAAACGGCCGATATTGGCGAGCGGATTGACAGGGCGCGTCTTGCCCGGACGGATGGACTGGTTGTCGCCGAGGCGGTAGGTCCAGAACAGCGCCAGCAGGGCAAACGCGAACACCGCGACCGCACCATGCGCGGCATAGATGCCGAAGCGCGTGTAGAGGAAGATGCCGAGCGTCGGCCCACCGGTCCAGGCCAGCATCGACCACGCCATGCGCAGCGATTCGGCCTGCATGAAGTCGGTCTTGCGGATGTGGTCCATGATGTAGAGGTTGAGCGTGATCGACAGCGCGCTGGCGCCCATCACCCGGCACAGCATGCCGGCCAGTTGCCCGGCAAGCGTGTCGGTGACGAAGAACAGCGAGCCGACGGCCAGCAGGCAGGCGCCTGATGTGTAGACCCAGCGGCGGGCAAAGCGGCGGATCAGCATCGGCATGAACAATGTCACCGACAGGCCGAGCATCGCCACGACTGTGTAGAGCATCGACACGATCTGCTCGTTGTGCAGGATTTCATAGGCCTGGATCGGGATGACGCTCGACACCGTGGCGCGGGCGAAGGATTCGACCGCATAGAGCGACGCGAAGGTGCGCGCGTCCGCGGCCTTGAGAGCCGGCAGCCAGATCGGATGGCGCACATGGGTGGACATTGCTTTCCCCGAAGCAGATTCACCGGGTTAAATCTGCCGTGGCGACCCCAGTGCCAATAAGAGGAAACCGACGTGCATCCGGCAAAAGCGAAGCCGGCCAAAGGCTTCCCGGCACTGGCCCAATGCCGCGGCCGATCCGGCGTTATCGGCAGGATTGCCGGTCTTCTTTTGTCCGGGGCAACCGTGATAGTCCTCCAACGGGGCTGAATCAGAATGCGAGACCATGAGCATCCAAACGCCGACCGCACCCGTTCAGGATCGACCAAAGCGCATCGTCGTCATCGACATCGTGCGCGGCATCGCGCTGATCGCCATGGCAAGCTACCATTTCACCTGGGATCTGGAGTTCTTCGGCTACACCGATCCCGGCCTGACCGCCTTCGGCTGGTGGAAGATCTACGCGCGCTGCATAGCCTCGACCTTCCTGTTCCTGGTTGGCGTCAGCCTGTACCTCGCCCATGGCCGACAGATCCGCTGGAACGGCTTCTGGAAGCGGTTTGCCATGGTCGCCGGAGCCGCGATCGCGATTTCGGTCGTCACCCGCATCGCCACCCCGGATGGATTCATCTTCTTCGGCATTTTGCACGAGATCGCGCTGGCCAGCCTGCTCGGCCTCGCCTTTCTGCGGCTGCCGGCACTGCTGACGCTTGTCGTCGCCGCGCTCGTCATTGCGGCGCCTGTCTATCTGCGCCTCGAGGCGTTCGATCACCCATGGCTGTGGTGGGTAGGCCTGTCGGCTAACAATCCACGCTCCAACGACTACGTTCCGTTGTTTCCATGGTTCGGCGCCGTGCTTGCAGGCATCGCGGTGACGAAACTCGCCGCCGGTTCAGGCGTGCTTGCCCGGCTTGCCGAATTGGCGCCCGGTCGCTGGGCCAACCCGCTGGTCTTTATCGGCCGGCACAGCCTGGCGTTCTACCTGATCCACCAGCCATTGCTGATCGGCTGCGTCTGGCTGTTCTCGCAGATCATGCCGGCGCAGGTCGAAACCCCGCAGGTGAATTTCCTCAAAACCTGCCAGCTGTCCTGCGAGCAGTCGCGCGACACCGAGTTCTGTACGAGCTACTGTGTCTGCATGCTCGATACGCTCGAGGGCGAGGCGACGCTTGATCGGCTCTACAACAACGACCAGACTGCGGAATGGAAGACGCATCTGTCCGATCTCGCCGGCATGTGTACCGCCAAGACGGACAGCAAGTTGATGGAGGAAGGGGTCAAATGACCGAGAACCAGCCGAAGCCGGGGCTCATACCGTGGCCGCCGCTGATCTACACCGCCGCCATCGCCATCAGCATCGCGCTGGGCCTGCTCTATCCCCTGCCCTGGATCGGTGACCTCCTGGGCGACATTCTTTTCGCCGCCGGCTGGGTGGTGCTGCTTGCCGTTGCAGCGCTCTGGGTCACCGCGATCCGCACCATGGTCCGCGCCAAGACCACGCTGAACCCGAACGCTGTGCCCGATCACCTGGTCACCACGGGTCCCTTCGGCATCACCCGCAATCCGATGTATCTGGCCAACACCCTGCTGTTGATCGGCGTCGCCTTTGTCTCGGGCATCGTGTGGTTCCTGCCGCTCGCCTTCATCGCCGCCTATGCCACGCAAAAAATGGCGATCGAAGGCGAGGAAAAGATGCTGGCGGCAAAATTCGGCAAGAAATACCGCGACTACGCGAAACGCGTGCGCCGCTGGATTTGAGCTGGCGCTCCGGTTTCCATCGCGGAGAGGTTTTGACAGGTGCACACTTCGGCGATTAGCCTAAGTCTTGCGAACTTCGTCATCCTAGGGCGAAGCAGGAGCGCAGCTCCGTCGCGGAGACCCTAGGATCCATGCCGTGACCTCGGTCTAGGAGTGCAGCGGAGCAAAGTTCTGCGCCGTCGCGGTGCATTGCAGAAGGAATAGACGTTTCCGCTCATTCCGAACGCTAACGCGCGATAGAATCCAGTCCGCTCAGGTATTCACGCCAAGCTCGACCAGCCGCTCCACACAAGACTCCTCGGCCTGGTCGAGTTCAGCCAGCGTCTCCTCGAGGTCGCGGCGCTTCTGCCGGAGATCCTCGCGCTTTTCCTCGATGCGCTTGATCATCAGGTTGAGCTGGCCGACTTCGCCGGGCGGCTCCCTGTACATCTGGATGATTTCGCGGATTTCGTTGATCGAGAAACCAAGCCTCTTGCCGCGCATGATCTGACGGATGAGGTGGCGGTCGGAGGGGCGAAACAGCCGCGTGCGGCCACGCCGCACCGGCTGCACCAGCCCTTCGTCCTCGTAAAAGCGCAGCGTCCGCGTCGACACATCGAACTCACGGGTCAACTCGGTGATCGAATAATATTCTCGCATTGCCACTCCCGCACGCCGAAACCAAGGGGCGATCGCCATGCCGGCGTCACCCTTATGTCCCGAACCAAAACCCATGCCATGCCGGAATCGACATGGCGCCCCGCGCAAGCCTCGCACGGCATTTACGTAAAAGTCAATTAAGCCAAAAGGCGTGCCTTCAGGGCACACCGAACCACCACGTGGCGATGCCGAGAAATGCAAAGAAACCGACGACGTCGGTAACCGTGGTGACGAAGACCGCCGAAGCGACCGCCGGATCGATCTTGAAACGATCGAGCAGCAGCGGAATCAGGATGCCGGCCAGGGCGGCCACGAACATGTTGATGATCATCGCCGCCGCGATGATGCCGCCCAGATTGGGGTCACGGAACCAGGCTGCCGCAACGATGCCGATCAGGATGGCGAAGACGATGCCGTTGATGAAGCCGACACCCATCTCGCGGCGAATGATGCGGCCGGCATTGTAGATGTCGAGATCCCTGGTCGCCAACGCCCGCACGGTGACGGTCATGGTTTGCGAGCCGGCATTGCCGCCCATGCCTGCGACGATCGGCATCAGCACCGCCAGTGCGACGATATGTTCGATCGTGCGGTCGAACAGGCTGATCACCGACGCCGCCAGGAACGCGGTCAGAAGGTTGATAAGCAACCACGGAACGCGTGATCGCGAGGTCGAAAAGATGCTGTCGGAAAGCTCTTCGTCGCCGACGCCGCCCATGCGCATCAAATCTTCCTCGGCCTCCTGCTGGATGACGTCGACGACATCGTCGATGGTCAGAACGCCAACCAGCCGTTCGTTCTCGTCGACGACTGCGGCCGACAAAAGATCGTACTGCTCGAATTCCCGCGCAGCCTCTTCCTGGTCCATGGTGGCCGGAATGGCGTGCCGCGTCTCGTGCATCACTTCCTCGACCTTGACCGAACGCTTGGTCCTCAGGATCTGGTCGAGGTCGATGGCGCCGAGCAGCTTGAAGGTCGGATCGATGACGAAGATCTGGCTGAAGCGCTCGGGAAGGTTGTTGTCCTCGCGCATGTAGTCGATGGTCTGGCCGATCGTCCAGAACGGCGGAACCGCGACGAACTCGGTCTGCATGCGGCGGCCGGCCGTCTCTTCGGGATAATCAAGCGAGCGGCGCAGCCTGATCCGCTCGGTGAACGGCAGTTGCGACAGGATCTCGTCCTGGTCTTCCTGGTCGAGATCCTCGAGAATGTAGACGGCGTCGTCGGAATCGAGCTCCTGCACCGCCTGCGCGATCTGCGCATTGGGCAGATTGTCGACGATCTCCATACGGATCGCCTCGTCGACCTCCGTCAGCGAGGAGAAGTCGAAATCGGCGCCCAGGAGTTCGACCAGCGCGCGGCGCTGTTCGGGATGCAGCGCCTCGAGCAGGTCGCCGAGTTCCGACTGGTGCAGGTCGTCGACTTCATGCTTGAGGGTCAGCGTGTCGCGGTCTGCGATCGCCGCGCCAATCCGCGCCAGGAAGGACGAAAGCACGGCGCCGTCCTCGCCATAGATATCGGCGTGGTTGTCCTCGGCGGCCCTGGCGCCGGTCGTCCGTTCGTGCTCGCCTTCCACCAGCGCCTCCCGCCACAAGAATCCCGGAAAAGGTGCAAATCAGGTCTAGAGCATCGGACCCAAAAGGGGAAACCGGTTTTGGGAGAATCCGATGCTCAGAAAGAAAGTGGCGTAAAGTGCGGGAATATCAAACGAAATGCGCCCGGCCCGCAGCGGGCGAGACCGGTACAAATCGGACTCTGGGAAGAGAATGGTGCGGTCGAGAAGACTCGAACTTCCACGGGTTGCCCCACAGCGACCTCAACGCTGCGCGTCTACCAATTCCGCCACGACCGCACGTGGTAGAGCCGGAACCGACCGGCTCGCGGCGTGTAGCAAATCGTTTCCGGCGAAACAAGTGCACGGCAAGCAATAATGTCAGGCGATTGGCATAATGCTCCACAGGGCTCGAATGCAGCCCCGGAACTGGACGTTTGCGCCTAATGTCGCCATATGGAAGGCAGGTTGATGTCACCCAAAGGTGCGGCGCGGTTTTGGGACGCGACATGCATAAGCGAAAAGACGATACGCCATGCCCGAACGCAGCCAGATCGCCACGTCGTTCCTGCCGCTCCCCGGTTCAGCACCGGTCGAATGGCTGATCGAGCCCGGCCTTACCGCCTATCCCGAAGCACTTGCCTTCATGAAGGCGCGCGCCGAGGCGATCCGCAGCGGGGCCGCCGGCGAGATGGTCTGGCTGGTCGAACACCCGCCGCTCTACACGGCCGGCACCAGCGCCCGCGGCGAGGATCTGATCGACGCCGACCGCTTCCCGGTGTTTTCGGCGGGACGCGGCGGCGAATACACCTATCATGGGCCGGGCCAGCGGGTCGCCTATGTCATGCTTGATCTGAAGCGGCGGCGCGAGGACGTCCGCGCCTTCGTCGCGGCGCTCGAACAGTGGATCATCGGCACGCTCGCCGCCTTCAATGTGCATGGCGAACGCCGCGAGGACCGGGTCGGCGTCTGGGTCGTGCGGCCGAATCGCCCTGCCCTGCCGGACGGCTCGCCGGCGGAGGACAAGATCGCGGCCATAGGCATTCGGCTGCGGCGTTGGGTGAGCTTCCACGGCATCGCCATCAATGTCGAGCCCGATCTCGACCATTTCAGCGGCATCGTGCCTTGCGGCGTGCAGGACCACGGCGTCACCAGCCTCGTCGACCTCGGCCTTCCCCTGACCATGGCCGATCTTGACCTGGCGCTGAAATCCGCCTTCGAGGATGTGTTCGGTCCCGCCACGGCTTTGCCTGTCGAAGCCGAGCGCAAGGCCGGCTGATTCTTCCTGATCCGGTACGGCTCAAGCTATGTGTGATTCACAGGCCGGCATCCATCTGAATATCAACACACCTCAGATGAGCTGGGCGGAGGCCCACAGGACGCCATAGCCATGGATGGCGAACACCGCCAGCAACGCCGCGGCCATGGCGAGGCGGTCGATGGTGCGGATCGGCTTCAGCTCGTGACGCGGCTTTATTCCGCTGCTCATCGTCAGCAGGCTGAGGATCGAAAACACCGCTCCCGTCGCGAGCAGGAAGTTGGAGGAAAAGCCGGCCTGCCAACCCACGGCCAGGAAAGCCGAGAGCAGGAAGAAGGAAGCCAGCGCCAGCGCGACCGGCCCCGGACAGATCTGGCGCAGCACCTGACCGCCGTCGAATTTCCACACCGGCACCAGATTGGCGATGTTGAACAGTGCGGCAAAGCCGGCCAGGGTCGCCAGCAGCGCCGCCGCCAGCCGATGTCCTTCAGCGCCGGCAAAGGTGCTGGCGGCGATAGCGACCGGCACCAGGAATGCGGAGAAGCCGGCGCCCATCAGCGCCACGAAGGCGACTTCGAAACGGCTGTCATAGGGCCGCCCGCCAATGGCGATGCCGCCGAGCAGCGGAATGAAGATCATCCGTGCCCGGTTGTGGCCCATAAGCCGAAACGCCGCCATATGGCCAAGCTCATGCAGGGCGACCACCGATGTGAGGATCGCGGCCAGTGCCAGGCCGCCGAAGTGAAGGCCGAAGAATGGCCACAGGATCAGCGCCGAAAGCCCGGCGAAACCGACCTGGCTCAACGGATGCTCGAACCAACCGCCCTTGCGATACTCCCCGGTCCGCGCCCAGCGCTGCAGCTTGGAGAGTTCGCGGCACAGGGCGAAATAGCGGAACACCAGGAAGGCGACGCCGCGATAGCGATCGGTCTGGCTGAGCGTCACCCGCGTGCTGGTGCCTTCGGAAACGAGTTCGGCGGTTTCGGAAAAGTCCTTCCAGAACGAAGCATCGAGCGCGGTGTCCTCAATGACACGCATCGAGAAGCTGATACCTTCGACGACGTCCTCAAACCGCGACTTGCGTTCGATCGGCTTGCCGTCGCGACCTTCCCACGACAGCGTGATGCGGGCCACGCCCTCGCCGTCCGGCGCCTCGGCGGAAAGGATCTCACCGGACCAGCCGGCATCGCTGCCGAGCGGCCACAGCGCCTGCCAGAGGCGCTGACGATCCATTGCCACCAGACGGGTCAGCCGGACCGTGCGCAGACCCAGCGGCACGGTTATCAAGAGAAAGATCAGCCCGAGATTGCTGGCCACGAGAATGGCCGTGACGATGGGCGACACTTGGACGTTGCTCCCTGTCTTTCAGGCACCCTAACGTCGCGGCGGCAAGAAAAGCTTAACGGCGGAACGGCCTTCGACCGTGCAGGAACAGCGACGGCGAACGCCGCCAAATCACATGGCTCCGATCCAGATCGCCATGGAAACGAGAAAGGTGCTCATGCAAACCAGTGAGATGACATCCTGAACCAGATCGGTCATAACTCTCTCCTGTTGTTGATATGTTCGCATTTTGTTCTAATTTTGTTTCAAAGTCAACGGGCACGATCCGCCCGCATTCGGAATTTCCGGGCGATCAAATCGGCAGGGTTAAGAAAGGGTTGATGGGCGTCGGACGGTGCCACGTGGGGAGATCGCAGCCTTTGCGATTAGGCAATACACCCATTGCTTCGTCATCCTAGGGCGGAGCAAGGGGCGGAGCGACGCGCACAGACCCTAGGATCCATGCCGTGACCTAGGGGCGATGCTACGGTGCAGAATTATCGCTCTGATAAAGGTCGCATATCCTCGACCCCTGCATTTGTCTCGAAAGTAACGGCATGGATCCTAGGGTCTACGCTCCGCTCCGCGGAGCTCCGCCCTAGGATGACGACATCGGAGACTAAAGCGGCACCACTTTGCCGTCGGCTAGCGTAACGCGCCGGTCCATGCGAGATGCCAGTTCGTGATTGTGGGTGGCGATCAGCGCCGCAAGGCCCGACTGCTTGACCAGCGCCGCCAGTGCCTCGAACACATAAGACGCGGTGACCGGGTCGAGATTGCCGGTCGGCTCGTCCGCCAGCAGCACCAGCGGCGCATTGGCAACCGCGCGGGCAATGGCGACGCGCTGCTGCTCGCCGCCGGAGAGTTCGGACGGCCGGTGCGACGCGCGCTTGCCGATCTGCATGTAATCGAGCAGCTGCGCCGCGCGCTCGGCCGCGTCCTTGCGGCTCAGCCCTTTGATGAGCTGCGGCATCATGATGTTTTCCAGCGCCGAGAATTCCGGCAGCAGGTGATGGAACTGGTAGACGAAGCCGACATCGTTGCGGCGGATCGCCGTGCGCTCGTCGTCGGAAAGCCGCCCGCAGGCACGGCCGGCCAGGATGACGTCACCGGCGTCGGGACGCTCCAGCAGGCCGGCAGTGTGCAGCAGCGTCGACTTGCCGGTGCCCGACGGCGCCACCAGCGCCACCATCTCACCGCGCTTCAGCGAGAAATCGGCGCCGTTCAGGATGGTGAGCTTGCGCGGCCCCTGGACATAGTGCCGCTCGACGCTCTTCAGCTCGATAATGACCTCGGCCACTACTCGTACCTCAAGGCTTCGACCGGATCGAGACGCGCGGCGCGCCATGCCGGAAACACCGTTGCCAGGAAGGACAGGCCGAGCGCCATCAGGACGACATAGGTGGTCTCGCGTGGATCCATCTTCGCCGGCAACTGGCTGAGGAAATAGAGTTCAGGATTGAACAGCACCTTGCCGGTCATCCATGAGAAGAACTGGCGGATGGATTCGATGTTGGTGCAGATCAGCACGCCGAGCAGCACACCGGCAAGCGTGCCGGTCACGCCGATCGCCGCACCCGTCATCAGGAAGATGCGCAGGATGGCGCCGCGCGAAGCCCCCATGGTGCGCAGGATGGCGATGTCGTGGCCCTTGTCCTTCACCAGCATGATCAGGCCGGAGATGATGTTCAGCGCCGCCACCAGCACGATCAGCGTCAGGATCATGAACATGACGTTGCGCTCGACCTGCAGGGCGGAGAAGAAGGTCTCGTTGCGCTGGCGCCAGTCGACCATGTCGATCGGCCGCTGCGCCGCCGCCTCCACCTTCGGTTTCAGCGCATCGACATCGTCTGGATTGTCGACATAGATCTCGATCGTCTGCGCCCGCCCATCCATGTTGAAATAGAGCTGCGCTTCGGAAAACGGCATGTAGACGATGGAGGTGTCATATTCGGACATGCCGACTTCGAAGATCGCCGCGATCTTGTAGCCCTTCATGCGCGGCGTGGTGCCGATCGGCGTCACGTCGCCGTCGGGCGAAATCAAGGTGATGGTATCGCCAAGCGTCAGGCCGAGATTCTCGGCCATGCGCTTGCCGATGGCAACCCCCTCGCCAGAGTCGAAATCGGCGATCGAACCCTGCTTGATGTTGCTGGCAACGATGGCGATCTTGCTCAGATCCTCGCCGCGTATGCCGCGCACCAGCGCTCCGGTTCCGCCGCCGACATTGCCTTGCGCAAGCACCTGGCCATCGATCAGCGGGATGGCATATTTGACGCCTGCTACACCGTTGATGCGGCTGGCGACCTGCGCATAGTCCTCCAGCGGCGAATCGAGCGGCTGCACGATCAGGTGACCGTTGACGCCGAGGATGCGCGTCAAAAGCTCCGCCCTGAAACCGTTCATCACCGCCATGACCACGATCAGCGTGGCGACGCCCAGCATGATGCCGAGGAAAGAGATCGAGGCGATCACCGAGATCACCGTCTCCTTGCGCCGCGAACGCAGATAGCGCCAGGCAACCATGCGCTCGAAGATGGAAAAGGGTCCGGCGCCGACCGGTCTTGCCGCCACCGCCTCGCTCATGCGGCGACACCGAAGCGCTTTTTCACGTCTGCGATCGGCAGCGTCTCGCGCTCGCCGGTCTTGCGATTCTTGATCTCGATCTCGCCGGCGGCGACACCGCGCGGGCCGACGATCACTTGCCAGGGCAGGCCGATCAGGTCGGCGGTGGCGAACTTGCCGCCGGGCCTCTGGTCGGTGTCGTCATAGAGCACGTCCTTGCCGGCGGCGACGAAAGCGGCATGCAGCTCGTCGCAGACGCGGTCGCACTCGGCGTCGCCCGCTTTCATGTTGATCAGCCCGATGTCGAACGGCGCCACCGCCTCCGGCCAGATGATGCCGTTGTCGTCATGGCTGGCTTCGATGATCGCAGCGACCAGCCGCGACGGACCGATGCCATAGGAGCCTCCGGAGACGAAATGATCCTTGCCGTCTGGCCCGGTCACCTTGGCGCCCATGGGTTTCGAATATTTATCGCCGAAATGGAAGATGTGGCCGACCTCGATGCCGCGCGCCGAAACCTTGTCGCTCTCGCCGATCTTCTCCCACGCCGCCTCGTCATGCATCTCGTCGGTGGCCGCGTAGGGTGTCGTCCAAGTCTTGACGATATCGCCGATCTCGGCGGCATTGGCGAAGTTGGTCTTCTCTCCGGGCACATCGAGCGAAAGATAGTCGCGGTGGCAATAGACCTGGCTCTCGCCGGTGTCGGCCAGGATGATGAATTCATGGCTGAGATCGCCGCCGATCGGCCCGGTGTCGGCCCGCATCGGTATTGCCTGCAGCCCCATGCGCGTAAAAGTCCGGAGATAGGACACGAACATCCTGTTGTAGGCCGCCCTGGCGCCCTCGAAGTCGAGGTCGAAAGAATAGGCGTCCTTCATCAGGAACTCGCGCGAACGCATGACGCCGAAGCGCGGCCGCACTTCGTCGCGGAACTTCCACTGGATGTGGTAGAGATTGAGCGGCAGGTCCTTGTAGGACTTCACATAGGCGCGGACGATCTCGGTGACCACTTCCTCATTGGTCGGGCCGTAGAGCATGTCGCGGTCCTGCCGGTCCTTGATGCGCAGCATCTCCTTGCCGTAGTCGTCATAGCGGCCGCTTTCGCGCCACAGATCGGCCGACTGGATGGTCGGCATCAGGATTTCCAGCGCACCGGCGCGATTCTGCTCCTCGCGAATAATGCGGCAGACCTTGTCCAGCACTCGCTTGCCGAGTGGCAGCCACGAGAAACTGCCCTGCCCCTGCTGGCGGATCATGCCGGCGCGCAGCATCAGCCGGTGCGAGACGATCTCGGCCTCGCGCGGATTTTCTTTGAGGATAGGCAGGAAATAGCGCGACAAACGCATGGACTGGTCCGTGAGTGAGGAGGGTCGCGTCAGAATCGGCGCGACTTTGGCTTGCTTGACCCGGCTTCATAGCCATTTCAAGGCGGAATGGGAACCCGGACGCTTCGGCCCGAAAAGCGGCAATCGATTTTCAAAAAGCACGGGATAGCCGGGATCAGAAGCGTCGCACCGTCCTTCGCCCGCCCAGAAGACCCACGGCGCCGCAAGGCCTCCCGGTCACCGCGCGCGTCTTGATGATCGTTCGCCAAGCAACGCCTGCCACACTATTGTGCAGTGCAGCACGAGAATGCCCGTTTCAAGGCAAAATTCTTCGTGACATTGTCATTCGCCTTAGGCTAATGTACCTCGATAACCGAGAGGGTAGAAAAAAATCTGCTCTCCTACGCGGTCAAAGTCTTGGGAGGATGCGATCTAGGCGCGGTTACTCGCTGCCGCCGGAAACCGGAAACAGATCGGACGCGTTTAAATTGCAAGGCCTCGTGCCTTGCATTTTTTTTGTGCAATCATCTGCTTAGCGCAATGCGTTGCCAAACCACCTTACCTAGCGTCAGCGCTCGTCCGGCCGCAAAACGACACAGCATTCCTGTCTGGAACCAAGCTGTTCCGACGGATGAAAACGTCTTTGCCGAACAAATCTTCTTGGGCCGGGACCGGCTATTTGGCTGGGGTTTGGCTGAATTCCGGCACGATGTGCGGGATGTCGTTGAGGCTGTATCCCAGCCCATGCGTCAGGCCATAGAAAATGCCCATCAGGATCGCGGTGGCGATGGTGGTGCGGATCACGGCGCGCAGCATGTGAGGCCCACGCGGCGCGCTCGGAACCGTGCCGAGCGTCACGTCACGATCGTCGTCCTGCGTCCTCACGCTGAACGGCAGCACGGCGAACAGCACCACCCACCAGGTCGCGAAAAACAGGGCGGTGAACGAAACCCAGCTCATGATTGCTCCAGTTCGATCAGCGTTCCGAAAAAATCCTTCGGATGCAGGAACAGCACCGGCTTGCCGTTCGCGCCGATCTTCGGATTGCCGTCGCCCAGCACGCGGGCGCCGGCGGCCTTGAGCTGATCGCGCGCGGCCAGGATGTCATCGACCTCGTAGCAAAGATGGTGCATGCCGCCGGAAGGATTCTTCTCCAGGAAGGCGGCGATCGGCGACCCCTCGCCCAAGGGCTCCAGAAGTTCGATCTTGGTGTTGCCGACATTGACGAACACCACCGTCACCCCATGCTCCGGCAGCGCCTGCGGCGCCGTCACTTCCGCGCCGAGCGTGTTGCGATAGGCAGCGACGGCAGCAGCCAGATCCGGCACGGCAAGCGCGACATGGTTCAGTCGTCCGAGCATTGGCACTCCCAGGTAAGGGAGTAGGGGAATAAGGGAGTAGGGGAAGACAGATATATCAGCTGCTTGCTCTTCCTATTCCCCTACTCCCCTACTCCCCTACTCCCCTACTCCCTTTCGTCACCTTGTGACGAATACAGTCACCAGCGGCTTCTTGCCCCAGGCTTCGTTGGCGGCGCCGCGCACGGCGCGCCGCACTGCTTCTTGCACCAGGTCGAGGTCTTTTCGGCGCTGACGGGGGATCGAGTCCACCGCGCCGATTGCCGCATCGATCATCAAGTCTTCCAGCGACTCGCCACGGCCATCGGCCTCGGCGACGCCGATGGCGACCAGGTCGGGGTCGCCGGCAAGCTCATATTTGTCGTCCAACACGACATTGACCGCCACGTGGCCGGCAAAGGACAGCTTGCGCCGGTCACGGATGCCCATCGCCTGATCGGTGCCGATCAGTCTGCCATCCTTGTAGATACGGCCGAACGGCACCTGATCCATGATGGTGGCTGGGCCGGGAGCAAGCCTGAGCATGTCGCCGTCGCGCACCTGCGCCACCTGGCCGATGCCCGATGTCGACATCAGCGAGCCCTGCGCCACCAGATGTGCCGCCTCGCCATGCACGGGAACGCCGATCTGCGGGCGCACCCATTCATACATCTTGCGCAATTCGCTGCGCCGCGGATGGCCGGAGACATGCACCAGTGCATCGCCGTCCTCTATGATCTTGACGCCGAGGTCGATGAGACGGTTCTTGATCTCGAGGATCGCCTTCTCGTTGCCGGGAATGGTACGCGAGGAAAACACCACCGTGTCGCCTGCCGTCAGTGACACCGACTTCATCTCTTCGCGCGACAGCTTGGCCAGTGCGGCCAGCGGCTCGCCCTGGCTGCCGGTGCAGATGATGACCAGGTTTTCGCGCGGGATGAAACCAAAATCCTCCTCGGCGATGAACTCCGGCAGACCGTCCATGTAGCCGAGTTCGCCGGCCACATCGATGACCCGCTTCAGCGAACGGCCAAGCACCAGACACTGGCGTCCGGCATCGCGCGCCGCTTTGGCGATCGAGACGATGCGTCCGACATTGGAGGAGAATGTGGTGACGGCGACACGGCCCTTGGCAGCCTGGATGACGCCTTTGAGGCCCTCGCCCACAGCCACTTCCGAAGGCGACTCACCTTCGCGCAGCGCATTGGTCGAATCGCAGATCAGCGCCAGAACGCCCTTGTCGCCATAGGCCCGGAAACGCGCCTCGTCGGTCTTCGGCCCAATCGTCGGCTCCGGATCGATCTTCCAGTCACCGGTATGGATGACGGTGCCGGCCGGCGAGGTAATCGCCAGCGACATCGGCTCGGGAATCGAGTGCGCGACCGGAATGGCTTCGATCTCGAACGGGCCGACGGTGAATTTCTCGCCCGCCCGATAGATCGTGACCGGTATTTTCGGCGCGCCCTGCTCGCCTTGCCGCTTGGCTTCCAGCAGGCCGGCGCTGAACGGCGTCATCCAGACCGGCGCCTTCAGCTTCGGCCATGTGTCGAGCAGCGCGCCGTAATGGTCTTCATGCGCATGCGTGATGATGATGCCGCGCAGATTGGCGAGGTTCTCCTCGATGAAGCGCGTGTCGGGCAGCACCAGGTCGACGCCCGGCAGGCTGGCATCCGGGAAGGTCACTCCGACATCGATGACGATCCATTCGCGCGCATTGGGCGGCCCGTAGCCGTAAAGAGCGAAGTTCATGCCGATCTCGCCGACGCCGCCGAGCGGCACGAAGACGAGTTCGGCGGTTTCCGCTTTCGCCATGATTTTTCCCTTCCTGGCCCTCAGGCCAAGCCCAAAAAGCAATTCCGGGAAAAGTGTGTAACGGTTTTCCCACCGGAGTTGCGCAAAAACAAACAGTTAGAACCGTGCATAAACGGCCCTATGCCCTGGCCGAAGCGACCGCGCCGAAATGCACATCGCCGGCGGCGATCGTCCGAACCGAACCTTCATCGTCGCGGATCACGAAACGGCAGTCCTCGTCAATGGTCTCGAACACCCCACGCACCACATTACCGTCAATTCTGACAGCAACCTCGCCGCCGAGCCCCGCAGCACGATCAAGCCACCGACGCCTGACGGCGGCAAGTCCGCGCCCCTCATCCCACAACCGGGCATTCTCGCTCCAGGCATCCGACAGCGCCAGGAACAGTGTTTCCGCATCGCATGCCGCGCCCAGCGCGCTGAGTGATGTTGCGGGATAGGGCAAATCCTCGGGGTATGCCACCACATTGACGCCGATTCCGACCGCCACCGCGAAACGGCCGCCTTCCAGGATTGCCGATTCCAGCAGGATGCCGGCCAGCTTGGCGCCGGAGGCAAGCACGTCGTTCGGCCATTTCAGTTCGAAACGGTTTTTCCCTCCGCTGCCACCGTCGAGGCCGATGGCTATCCGGCCCTTCGGCACCACGGCATCGAGAGCATCGGCCAGCGCCAGCCCGGCGACGAAGCCCAGCGTCGCGGCAAGGCGAAGCTCTGCCTTGGTGATGACGAGCAGCGTCGCCGCGAGGTTGCCTTCGGGGGTTGCCCAGACGCGGCCGCGCCGGCCACGCCCGCTTTCCTGTTTCTTGGAAACGACCCACAATTTGCCGGGGTCGCCTGCCCTTGCGTGGTCCAGTGCCAGCGCATTGGTGGAGCCGACGCTCTCATGCGCCTCGAGCCGGAACCCATCCGACGCCGAGGTTGGAGCCAGCCGAAATGCCATGCCGACTAGAAAAACGTCTTGGCGGCGGCTTCGGCATAGGTGCCGATCGGCCCGCCGATCAGCACGTAGAACAGCACGAAGGCGCCGGAGACGCCGAGCACGACACGCAATTCCGTCGCCATCGGCACGAAACCGCCGACCGGTTCGTCGAACCACATGATCTTGATGATGCGCAAATAGTAATAGGCGCCCACCACCGAGGCCAGCACGCCGATGATCGCCAGCGCATAGAGATTGGCGTTGATGGCGGCGAGGAAGACGTACCATTTCCCCCAGAAGCCGGCGAGCGGCGGGATGCCGGCCAGCGAGAACATCAGGATGGTCAGGATCGTCGCCATGATCGGATTGGTCGACGACAGGCCGGCCAGCTCGCTGATCTGCTCGACATTGCCTTCCTTGCGCCGCATGGCGAGGATGAAGGCGAAGGTGCCGAGCGTCATCACCAGATAGATCAGCATGTAGATGGCAACGCCGCGCACGCCAGCCTGGCTGTTGGCGGCAAGGCCGACCAGCGCATAGCCCATATGGCCGATCGAGGAATAGGCCATCAGCCGCTTGATGTTGGTCTGGCCGATGGCGGCGAAAGCACCAAGCGCCATCGAGGCGATCGAGATGAAGACGATGATCTGCTGCCAGTCGGAGGCGATCGGCTTGAACGCACCCATGGTGACGCGCACCATCAGCGCCATCGCCGCCATCTTCGGTGCTGCCGCCAAAAAGGCCGTCACCGGTGTCGGCGCGCCCTCATAGACATCTGGCGTCCACATGTGGAACGGCACCGCCGAGATCTTGAAGGCAAGGCCCGCCAGCACGAAGACGAGGCCGAAAACGAGACCGAGCTGGCGCTCGCCGCTGCCGAGCGCAGAAGCGATCTCCTGGAAGCCGGTGTTGCCGGTGTAGCCGTAGACCAGGCTGATGCCATAGAGCAGCATGCCCGACGACAGCGCGCCGAGGACGAAATATTTGAGGCCTGCTTCGGTCGAGCGCAGATTGTCGCGATTGATCGCGCACAGCACATAGATCGCCAGCGACTGCAGCTCGAGCCCGAGATAGAGGCCGATCATGCTGTTGGCCGAGATCATCAGCATCATGCCGAGCGTGCAGAGCAGGATCAGCACCGGATATTCGAACTTGTCGAAGCGTTCAGCTTTGGCAAAGCGCATCGACATCACCAGCGTCACCGCCGAGCCGACCAGCGCCAGCACCTTCATGAAGCGGGCGAAGGAATCCTGGATGAAGGCATTGCCGTAAGCGCTGCCCTGCCCGGTTCGGAAGATCAGCCAGGCGCCCGCGATCGCCAGCACGGCAACCGCAAGGCCGGTTACCGTGTTGGCCGTGTTGGCGCGCGAATAGGCTCCGACCATCAGCAGCGCCAGCGCGCCGACGGCAAGGATCAGCTCTGGCGTCGAGAGCGACAGGCTGGAGAGAAGGTCCGGCGTCATGGTTCGCAAAACCTCTGGTCAGTTCACCGCCGCGGTCTGCGCGGCGCCGATGGATGCAGTGACATTGGTGACGAGCGACTTGACCGATTCGGCCGTCGCGTCGAAGACCGGGGCGGGATAGACGCCGAAGAAGATGACCAGAACGACCAGCGGGTAGATGATCACCTTCTCGCGCAGCGACAGATCGAGCAGGCCCTTCAGGCTGTCCTTGGTCAGCGCACCGAAGATCACCCGGCGGTAGAGCCAGAGCGCGTAGGCGGCCGACAGGATGACGCCGGTGGCGGCGAAGAACGCCACCCAGGTGTTGACCCGGAACACGCCCAGCATGGTCAGGAACTCGCCGACGAAGCCGCTGGTACCGGGCAGGCCGACATTGGCCATGGTGAAGATCAGGAACACCGTGGCGTATTTCGGCATGTTGTTGACCAGGCCGCCATAGGCGGCGATCTCACGTGTGTGCATGCGGTCGTAGATGACGCCGACGCACAGGAACAGCGCGCCGGAGACGAGGCCGTGGCTGAGCATCTGGAAGATCGCGCCCTGCACGCCTTCCTGGTTCATGGCGAAGATGCCCATGGTGACGAAGCCCATATGAGCAACCGACGAATAGGCGATCAGCTTCTTCATGTCTTCCTGCATCAGCGCCACCAGCGAGGTGTAGATGATGGCGACGACGGACAGCGCAAAGACCAGCGGCGCGAACATTTCCGACGCCAGCGGGAACATCGGCAAGGAGAAGCGCAGGAAGCCGTACCCGCCCATCTTCAACAGGATGCCGGCCAGGATGACGGAGCCCGCCGTCGGCGCCTCGACGTGCGCGTCGGGCAGCCAGGTGTGCACCGGCCACATTGGCATCTTCACCGCGAAGGAGGCGAAGAAGGCAAGCCATAGCCAGGTCTGCATGTTGGCCGGGAAGTTGTGAGTCAGCAGCGTCGGGATGTCGGTTGTGCCGGACTGGAAGAACATCGCCATGATGGCGAGCAGCATCAGCACCGAGCCGGCGAGCGTGTAGAGGAAGAACTTGAACGAGGCGTAGACGCGCCGCTTGCCGCCCCAGACGCCGATGATGATGAACATCGGGATCAGGCCGGCTTCGAAGAAGACGTAGAACAGCACGATGTCCAGCGCGCAGAACACGCCGATCATCAGCGTTTCGAGCAGCAGGAAGGCAATCATGTAGGCCTTGACCCGCTTCTCGATCGATTCCCACGACGCCAGGATGCACAGCGGCATCAGGAACGTCGTCAGGATGACGAACAGCATCGAGATGCCGTCGACGCCCATATGGTAGGAAATGCCGGAGTCGAGCCAGGCGACCTTCTCGACGAACTGGAAGCCGGACTGCGAATTGTCGAATCCGGTCCAGATGAACAGCGAGATGATGAACGTGAACGTCGTCGTCAACAGCGCGATGGCGCGGATGTTGCGGCGTGCATTTTCGCTGTCGTCATTGATGAACAGGATAAGCAGCACACCAACCAGCGGCAGGAAGGTGACCAGCGAGAGAATTGGCCAGGCGGTCATCAGAGCATCATCCAGGTGACGAGTGCGGCAACGCCGATCAGCATGGCGAAGGCATAGTGGTAGAGATAGCCGGTCTGCAGCTTGACGACGCGGTCGGTGACATCGACGACGCGCGCCGAAATGCCATCCGGGCCGAGGCCGTCGATGATGGTGCCGTCGCCGGTCTTCCACAGGAAATGGCCGAGGCGCTTGGCGGGCCGCACGAACAGGAAGTCGTAGAGCTCGTCGAAATACCACTTGTTGAGCAGGAAGGCGTACAGCCCGCGATGCTGCGCGGCGAGGTTGACCGGCATTTCCGGCGAGCGGATGTAGAATTTCCAGGCCAGCGCGAAGCCGATCAGCATGGCGATGAAGGGCGACAGTTCGACCCACAGCGGCAATTCGTGGATGTCGTGCAGGATGTGGTTGTCAGGCAGCGTGAACAGCGATGCCTTCCAGAACTCGGCATAGCCCTCGCCGATGAAGGCGCCGTGGAAGATGACGCCGGCAAACAGTGCGCCAGCGGCCAGGATGAACAGCGGCACCAGCATCACAGGCGGCGATTCATGGACATGGTGCATCACCTCATGGCTCGCCCGCGGCTTGCCGTGGAAGGTCATGAAGATCAGCCGCCAGGAGTAGAAGGAGGTGAAGCAGGCGGCGACGACCAGAGCCACGAAGGCCATGCCGGCAACCGAATTATGGCCGGCAAAGGCGCTTTCTATGATGGCGTCCTTGGAGAAGAAGCCGGCGGTACCGATGACCGTCACCGGAATGCCGACGCCGGTCAGCGCCAGCGTGCCGATCACCATCATCCAGTAGGTGGTCGGAATCAGTTTCCTGAGGCCGCCCATCTTGCGCATGTCCTGCTCGTCGGACACGGCATGGATGACCGAGCCCGAGCCGAGGAACAGCAGCGCCTTGAAGAAGGCATGCGTGAACAGATGGAAGATCGCCGCGCCATAGGCGCCGACGCCGAGTGCCACGAACATGTAGCCGAGCTGCGAGCAGGTCGAGTAGGCGATGACGCGCTTGATGTCGTTCTGGACGAGACCGACGGTGGCCGCGAAGAAGGCCGTGAAGGCACCGATGAAGGTCACGACAGTCAGCGCCGAATGCGAGAGTTCGAACAGCGGCGACAGCCGCGCCAGCATGAACACGCCGGCCGTCACCATGGTGGCGGCATGGATCAGTGCGGAAACCGGCGTCGGGCCTTCCATGGCATCCGGCAGCCAGGTGTGCAGCGGCACCTGCGCCGACTTGCCCATGGCGCCCATGAACAAGAGCAGGCAGACGATCGTCATGGCCGCCTGCTTGTCCAGCGCATAGCCGAGGAAGGTCAGCACCGCGGCGCCGTGCGGGGCGCCTTCGGCCGGAATGAACGTTGCCGCATTGGCGAAGATGGTGCCCAGATTGACCGAGCCGAACAGCACGAACACGCCGAAGATGCCGAGTGCGAAGCCGAAATCGCCGACGCGGTTGACGACAAAGGCCTTGATTGCCGCGGCATTGGCCGACGGCTTCTTGTACCAGAAGCCGATCAGCAGGTAGGACGCCAGCCCCACGCCTTCCCAGCCAAAGAACATCTGCACGAGGTTGTCCGCCGTCACCAGCATCAGCATGGCGAAGGTGAACAGCGACAGATAGGCGAAGAAGCGCGGCCGGTTCGGATCGTGGTGCATGTAGCCGATCGAATAGATGTGGACCAGCGCCGAGACGGTGTTGACCACCACCAGCATGACCACCGTCAGCGTGTCGATCCGGAGCGCCCAGGACGCTTCCAGCCCACCCGACTGTATCCAGCGCAGCACCGGCACGGTGAACACCTCGCCATGGCCGAAACCGATGGTGAAGAAAGCGACCCACGACAGCACGGCCGCGATCACCAGGAAACCGGAGGTGATGTATTCGGACGCCTTGGCGCCGAGCGACGTACCGAACAGGCCGACGATCAGGAAGCCGAGCAGGGGAAGGAAGACGATGGCCTGATACATGGTGGTTCCGTCAACCCTTCATCATGTTCACGTCTTCGACCGCGATCGAGCCGCGGTTGCGGAAGAAGACGACGAGAAGGGCAAGTCCGATGGCGGCCTCGGCCGCCGCGACCGTCAGCACGAACAGCGCGAACACCTGGCCGACCAGATCGCCCAGCGCCGCCGAAAAGGCGACGAAATTGATGTTGACCGCGAGCAGGATCAGTTCGACCGACATCAGGATGACGATGACGTTCTTGCGGTTCAGGAAGATGCCGAACACGCCGAGCGTGAACAGAACAGCCGATACGGTCAGATAATGTGCGATGCCGACAACCATCTCAGAGTCCCTCGCCTGTCTTGACCTTGCGGATTTCCATGCCGGTCGCCGGCGTGCGGCCGACCTGGGCCGCGATCGACTGCCGCTTGACGCCTGGCTTATGGCGCAGCGTCAGCACGATGGCGCCAATCATGGCGACCAGCAGGATGAGGCCCGAAATCTGGAAGTAGTAGAGGTAGTCGGTATACAGGATGTCGCCGAGCGCGGCGGTGTTGGTCCGCGTGGCGAGATCCGGAATGGGCTTGGAGACCGTCGAAGCGAGCTGCGGCGCGAACGTATAGCCGCCGAGAACGACGATCAGCTCCGCCGCCAGGATCAGCCCGACCAGCGCGCCGATCGGCGCATATTGCAGGGCGCCTTCCTTCATCTCGGCGAAATCGACGTCGAGCATCATGACGACGAACAGAAACAGCACCATCACCGCGCCGACATAGACGACGAGCAGGATCATCGCCAGGAACTCGGCCCCGGTCAGCATGAACAGGCCGGCGGCGTTGAAAAAGGTCAGGATCAGGAACAGCACCGAATGCACGGGGTTGCGCGACGAAATGACCATGAACGCCGACGCCACCGCGACAAAGGCGAAGAGGTAGAAAAAGGCCGCCTCTAGTCCACTCAACATTGGGGATCCCCCGGGTTCCTGTACGAACAGGACGCTCGTCCTGTTTGTTGTCTCTGGCCTGGTTCCGCCTCCGGTTCCAAAGCCGCGTTGTCCTAGCCCATGTTCCGATCGGGTTGAAAGGCCCGATCGAAAGAAACATGGGCCACTCTGTATTCCGGAGCATGATCTGGTCCGAAAAGTCCGCAACTTTTCGGGATCATCCTCTGGACGAGGCCCCTGCCCCGCCCATGCGTCAAATATCAGCGGTAGGGCGAGTCCAGCGAGATGTTGCGCGCCAGTTCGCGCTCCCACCGGTCGCCATTCGCCAACAGCTTGTCCTTGTCGTAGTAGAGTTCCTCGCGCGTCTCCGTCGCGAATTCGAAATTCGGCCCCTCGACGATGGCGTCGACCGGGCAGGCTTCCTGGCAGAAGCCGCAATAGATGCACTTCACCATGTCGATGTCGTAGCGAACCGTGCGGCGCGTGCCGTCATTGCGGCGCGGGCCGGCCTCGATGGTGATGGCCTGCGCCGGGCAGATCGCCTCGCACAATTTGCAGGCGATGCAGCGTTCCTCGCCATTGGGATAGCGGCGCAGCGCATGCTCGCCGCGGAAGCGCGGACTGGTCGGCCCCTTCTCGTGCGGATAATTGATCGTCTCTTTCGGCGCGAAGAACTGGCGCATCGACAGGAAGAAAGCGCTGACGAAATCCTGCAGCAGCAGCGATTTGGCGGCTTGGGAAAGAGCGGACATCACGCAAACCCCGTGATCTTGAGGAAGGCCGCGGTGGCGACCACCATGAACAGCGAGATCGGCAGGAACACTTTCCAGCCAAGCCGCATCAATTGGTCGTAGCGGTAGCGCGGCACGAACGCCTTCACCATGGAGATGCCGAAGAACACGAAGCAGACTTTCAGCACGAACCAGATGACGCCCGGCACCCAGGTGAACGGCGCGAAGTCGAAGGGCGGCAGCCAGCCACCGAGGAACAGGATGGTGGCCAGCGCGCACATCAGCACGATGGCGACATACTCGCCGAGGAAGAACAAAAGGAACGGCGTCGACGAATATTCGACCATGTGGCCGGCGACCAGTTCCGATTCGGCTTCCACCAGATCGAAAGGCGGCCGGTTCGTCTCGGCCAGCGCCGAGATGAAGAAAATGATGAACATCGGAAACAGAGCCAGCCAGTTCCAGTCAAGGAACGTATTGGGCAGGCCAAGCCGCGTACCAATTCCATCATGCTGCGACAGCACGATATCGGTCAGATTGAGCGAGCCAGCGGTGAGCAGAACAGTGACGATGACGAAGCCGATCGAGACTTCGTAGGACACCATCTGAGCCGCCGAACGCAGCGCGCCGAGGAACGGATATTTCGAGTTTGACGCCCAGCCGCCCATGATCACGCCATAGACTTCGAGCGAGGAGATGGCGAAGACGTAGAGGATGCCGACATTGACGTTGGCGATCGCCCAGCCCTGATTGACCGGGATGACCGCCCAGGCCGAGATCGCCAGCACGGCCGAGACCAGCGGCGCCAGCAGGAACACGCCCTTGTTGGCGCCGGACGGGATGACCGGCTCCTTGAAGACGAATTTCAGCAGATCGGCGAAGGCTTGCAGCGTGCCCCAGGGGCCGACGACGTTCGGGCCACGGCGCAGTTGCACCGCCGCCCAGATCTTGCGGTCGGCATAGAGGATATAGGCGACGAAAATCAGCAGGATAACGATCAGCACGACCGATTTCAGCAGAATGATCAGCGCCGGCAGCACGTAGAAGGAGAAGAAAGTGTCCATGCTTATTCCGCCGCCTGCTTGAAGCCGCTCTTGGCCAGTGCCGAGCATTCCGCCATCACGGCCGATGCCCGCGCGATCGGGTTGGTCAGGTAGAAATCCGTCACCGGCGACGTAAAGGTGCCCTTGTTCAGCCGCCCGCCGAGCTTCGCCACCCCAGCGATGTCCTCGGCATTGCCGGCCGCGACCTGGTCGATACGGGCCAGATGCGGGTATTCGCCATAGAGCTTGGCGCGCAGTTGCGGCAGCGAATCGAACGGCAGTTTCTTGCCCAGCACATCCGACAGTGCCCGCAGGATCGCCCAGTCCTCGCGCGCCTCGCCCGGCGCGAAGCCGGCGCGGTTGGTCTGCTGCACACGCCCTTCGGTGTTGACATAGGTGGCCGACTTTTCCGTGTAGGCGGCCGCCGGCAGGATGACATTGGCGCGGTGCGCGCCCTGATCGCCATGCGTGCCGATATAGACGACGAAGGCGCCGCCGGTCTTGGCCATGTCGATCTCGTCGGCGCCGAGCAGGAACAGCAGCTCCATTTCGCCCAGCATGCCGGCAACGTTTCTGCCGCCCTCGCCCGGCACGAAGCCGAGATCGAGACCGCCGACGCGCCCGGCCGCATTGTGCAGCACGGCAAAGCCGTTCCAATCCGCGCGGGCAGCGTTGACGGCGGCGGCGAGCTTGGCCGCCTGACCGAGCACGGCCGCGCCATCGGCGCGCGCCAGCGCGCCCTGGCCGACGATGATCAGCGGATGCGTCGCCTTCTTCAGCACCTGGAAGAACTTGCCATTGCCGTCAGCCAAATCCTTCAGCGAATCCGGTCCGGCGCCCAGCTGTTCGTAGTCGTAGCGTGTGTCGCCGACATCGCCGATGACGCCAACCGGCAGATTGCCGGTCCGCCAGCGCTTGCGGATACGGGCGTTGAGCACCGAGGCTTCATAGCGCGGGTTGGCGCCGATGATCAGCACCGCATCGGCCTGCTCGATGCCTTCGATGGTCGGGTTGAAGATGTAGCTCGCACGGCCGAGCGCCGGGTCGAGTGCGGCGCCATCCTGGCGGCAATCCGTATTCTTCGAGCCGAGCGAAGCCATCAGCAGCTTGAGCGCATAGGTTTCCTCGACGGCGGCGAGATCGCCCGCGATAGCGCCGATCTTTTCGGGCGCCGTCTTCGACACCGCGTCCTTGATCGCGGCGAAGGCCTCGGCCCAGCTGGCGGCAACCAGCCTGCCGTCCTTGCGCACATAGGGGCGGTCGAGACGCTGCGTGCGCAGGCCGTCCCAGATGAAGCGGGTCTTGTCGGAGATCCACTCCTCGTTCACCGCCTCGTTGACGCGCGGCAGGATCCGCATCACTTCGCGGCCCCGGCTATCGACGCGAATCGCCGAGCCGACCGCATCCATCACGTCGATGGATTCGGTCTTGGTCAGCTCCCACGGTCGCGCCTGGAAGGCGAATGGCTTCGAGGTCAGCGCGCCGACCGGGCAAAGGTCGATGACATTGCCCTGCAGCTCCGAGGTCATCGCCTGTTCGAGATAGGTGGTGATCTCTGCATCCTCGCCACGGCCGATCAGGCCCAGTTCGGAAATGCCGGCGACTTCGGTGGTGAAGCGGACGCAGCGCGTGCAGTGGATGCAGCGATTCATCACCGTCTTGACCAGCGGTCCGATGTATTTGTCTTCGACCGCGCGCTTGTTCTCGTGATAGCGCGAGGAATCGACGCCGAAGGCCATCGCCTGGTCCTGCAGGTCGCATTCGCCGCCCTGATCGCAGATCGGGCAATCCAGCGGATGGTTGATCAGCAGGAACTCCATCACGCCTTCCCTGGCCTTCTTGACCATCGGCGTGTTGGTGAAGATTTCCGGCGCCTCGCCATTCGGCCCGGGACGCAGATCGCGCACGTTCATGGCGCAGGAGGCCTGGGGCTTGGGCGGCCCGCCCTTCACCTCGATCAGGCACATGCGGCAATTGCCGGCGATCGACAGCCGCTCATGGAAGCAGAAGCGCGGCACTTCCGCGCCAGCGTCTTCAGCCGCCTGCAGCAGCGTGTAGTGGTCGGGTACAGTGATCTCTTTCCCGTCGACCTTGAGCTTTGCCATTCGCCTCAAACCCCTGCGGAGTTCCCGCAATCTCTTTTTCCGGACGCGGTCGAGACCACGTCGGGCACTTCATTCACTTCTTGACGGCGAGCGCCGCCGCTTGGGCTGTCCAATCGTCGCGGCCGATCCGGCCGCCGAGCGACAGATAGTCCTCGACCCAGGCAACCTCTTGCGGCGTCCATGCCGCGATCTGGGCATACGTCCAGATGCCGAGGCCGTTGAGAACCTTTTCCAGCTTCGGCCCGATGCCCGAGATGGCCTTGAGATCCGCCGGTTTGGCCGGCTTCTCCATGGCGTTGGGCTGCCTGAAATCCTCGGGCATCAGCGCATCGCCGGCGCCGCCCGCAGCCGGAGCGGCATTCGCGGCCGGCACGGCAGTGGCGGCTTCCTTGGCGGCAATATCGGTGACCTCCCGGGCGAAGGACTGCGCCTCGGCAATCATGCTTTTCGCCGTCGCCCGTGCCTTGGTGGAGGAAGGACTTGGATCTTCGAACTGCGCGACGCGCGCCTCGAAATCATCGACGATCGGCTGCAGCAGCCGCTGCCAGGCTTCTGCGGCACCTGAAAGCGCACCCAGCCAGACGCCGAAAGCATGGTTGGCGAGCCCGAGGCCAAGCGCCGACATCGCCGCCGCACCCGCCACAGGATGCACGAAAAGGTTGACGGCGCTGGCCATCTCCTTCGGCATCATCCTGGTCAAGTCCTGGTTCATCTTCTCGATCTGGTCCAAATTGGGCATCAGCGGGTTCGAATACGGCGCCATAGAGTTCTCCTGGTCGTTTCTTCGTTCGCCCCGCCCTTCGCTGCGGACTTTCATCCGCATAAAACGTTATTCTATTCCGCCGCCACCATCACAGGCTCCGCCCGGTGCGCATTGCGCGAAAACTCGTCGATGCGCCGCTCCACTTCGCCGCGGAAATGCCGCATCAGGCCCTGGATCGGCCATGCCGCCGCGTCGCCCAGCGCGCAGATCGTGTGGCCCTCGATCTGCTTGGTGACGTCGAGCAGCATATCGATCTCGCGCTTCTGCGCCTCGCCGCGCACCAGCCGTTCCATCACCCGCCACATCCAGCCGGTGCCTTCGCGGCATGGCGTGCACTGGCCGCAGCTCTCGTGCTTGTAGAAGTAGGAAAGCCGCGCAATCGCTTTCACGACATCGGTCGACTTGTCCATGACGATGACAGCCGCGGTTCCAAGGCCGGATTTGAGGTCGCGCAAGGCGTCGAAATCCATCGGCGCGTCGATGATCTGCTCGGCCGGCACCAGCGGCACCGAGGCGCCACCCGGTATGACCGCCAAAAGATTGTCCCAGCCGCCGCGAATGCCGCCGCAATGCGTCTCGATGAGCTCGCGGAACGGGATCGACATCGCCTCCTCGACCGTGCACGGATTGTTGACGTGGCCGGAGATGCAAAACAGCTTGGTGCCGACATTGTTGGGCCGGCCGAAGGACGAGAACCAGGCCGCACCGCGGCGCAGGATGGTCGGCGCAACCGCGATCGATTCGACATTGTTGACCGTGGTCGGGCAGCCATAGAGGCCGACATTGGCAGGGAATGGCGGCTTCAGCCGGGGCTGGCCCTTCTTGCCTTCGAGGCTTTCGAGGAGCGCTGTCTCCTCGCCACAGATATAGGCGCCGGCGCCGTGGTGCATGTAGATGTCGAAATCGTAGCCGGACGTGTTGTTCTTGCCGATCAGCTTGGCCTCGTAGGCCTCCTCGATCGCGCGCTGCAGCGCCTCGCGCTCGCGGATGAACTCACCGCGCACATAGATGTAGGCGGCAATCGCGCCCATGGCGAAACCGGCAAGCAGCGCGCCCTCGACCAGCGTGTGCGGGTCGTTGCGCAGGATGTCGCGGTCCTTGCAGGTGCCGGGCTCGGATTCGTCGGCGTTGATGACGAGATAGCTCGGCCGGCCGTCGCTCTGCTTGGGCATGAACGACCATTTGAGCCCGGTCGGGAAGCCTGCGCCGCCGCGACCGCGCAGGCCCGACGCCTTCATCTCGTTGACGATCCACTCGCGCCCCTTGGCAACGATGCCGGGCGTGTTGTCCCAGGCGCCGCGTGCCATCGCGCCGGCCAGCGACTTGTCGAACAGGCCGTAGATATTGGTGAAGATGCGGTCTTTATCCCCGAGCATTTTTCGTCCCTCAGACCGGCTTCTTGCCGAAGACGCGGATGTATTCGGCCACGCCACCCTTGGCGAGCACCTTGGCCTGCTTGACCCAGTCGTCGCGATCGATGCGGCCCTGGAAAGAGAGATAGCCATCCACCCACTCGCGTTCGGCCTTCTTCCACGACGCGACCTGCGCGAAGGTAAAAATGCCCAGCGTATGCAGGATGCCCTCGATCTTGGGGCCGACGCCGGAGATCAGCTTTAGGTCATCGACCTGTACCGGTTTATCGATGCCGGCCGGACGGTTCTTGTCCTCGAGCGACGGTTTGGCCGGCTTGGCTGCCGGTACCTTGACCTCCGGCGCCTTGAAGGCGGATGCCGGCTCGGCCTTGGTTATTGGACCGTTGCGCTGCTTGGAAACCTGCTCGACCTTGGAGTCTGCCTTGTTGGCATTGGCGGCCGAATGCAGTGGGGCGGCAACGCTCGCCGCCTTTTCAACCGTCGGCGCGACCTTGGTTTTTGAAGGCGTCTTCAATGCCGGGCTGGTTTCAGGGGCGTCGGTCTTCGGCTTGCTGGTGTTGGACGGCGCGACAGGGGCCGCAGCCGGTGCCGGCACGGGCCCTGCGATGATCGCGTCGGGCGCCGCCCTGGCGGCCCTGGCCGCTTCCCTGGCTTCCCTTTCACGGGTCGACTTGAGGATCGCCTTTTCGCTCTTCAGCGTGGTGAGGCCGGAGGCCGGCTCCGAGCCGGTACGGCCGTTCTGCGGCCCCGGTTCCACCGAAGCACCCTTGCCGGCGTCATAGAGATCGATGATTTCAGCCAGGCGTTCCGGCGTCAGATCCTCGAACGTGTCCTTGAAGATCATGACCATCGGCGCGTTGACGCAGGCGCCAAGGCATTCGACCTCTTCCCAGGACAAGGTGCCTTTGTCGTTGGCGTGGAACTGGTCGTGATGGATCCTGGAGCGGCAGACATCCATCAGCGCTTCCGAACCGCGCAGCATGCAGGGCGTGGTGCCGCAGACCTGGATATGCGCACGCGTGCCGACCGGATTCAGCTGGTACTGCGTGTAGAAGGTCGCGACCTCGAGCCCGCGGATACGCGGCATGCCGAGCATGTCGGAGATCGTCTCGATCGCCGCCTTCGTCACCCAGCCTTCCTGCTCCTGTGCGATCATCAGCAGCGGGATGATGGCCGACTGCTCACGGCCCTTCGGATATTTCTTGATCCATTGCTTCGCAGCCGCGGCATTCGCCCGGTTGAAGGCGAAGGATGCTGGCTGGGCGCTGGCTTCTGCGAGACGGCGGACTGACATTTAGCGATCGACCTCACCAAACACGATGTCGAGGGAGCCGAGAACGGCGGTGACGTCGGCCAGCATGTGGCCGCGGCAGAGGAAATCCATCGCCTGCAGATGCGCGAAACCCGGCGCGCGCAGCTTGCAGCGGTAGGGCTTGTTGGAGCCGTCGGAAACCAGATAGACGCCGAATTCGCCCTTCGGCGCTTCGACGGCGGCATAGACCTCGCCGGCGGGTACACGATAACCCTCGGTGTAGAGCTTGAAGTGATGGATCAGCGCTTCCATCGAGCGCTTCATCGCCTGGCGCTTGGGCGGCACCACCTTGCCGTCGAGGTTCGACACCGGGCCGGCGCTTTCCTTGCCGAGCAGGAGATCGACGCACTGGCGCATGATCTTCGCCGACTGGCGCATTTCTTCCATGCGCACGAGGTAGCGGTCGAAACAGTCGCCGTTCTTGCCGATCGGAATGTCGAAATCCATTTCCGAATAGCATTCATAGGGCTGCGACTTGCGCAGGTCCCAGGCTGCACCCGAGCCACGCACCATCACGCCCGAAAAACCCCAGGCCCAGGCATCCGCCAGCGAGACGATGCCGATATCGACATTGCGCTGCTTGAAGATGCGGTTGCCGGTCAGCAACTGATCGAGGTCGTCGATCGACTTCAGGAACGGGTCGATCCACTTGCCGATGTCCTCGACCAGATTCTGCGGCAGGTCCTGATGGACGCCGCCGGGACGGAAATAGGCGGCATGCATGCGCGAACCGGAGGCGCGCTCATAGAACACCATCAGCTTTTCGCGCTCGACGAAGCCCCACAGCGGCGGCGTCAGCGCGCCGACGTCCATAGCCTGCGTCGTCACATTGAGGATGTGCGACATGATGCGGCCGATTTCGCAATAGAGCACGCGGATCAGCTGCCCGCGCTTCGGCACTTCGATGCCGAGCAGGCGCTCGGCGGCGAGCGCGAAGGCGTGCTCTTGGTTCATCGGCGCGCAATAGTCGAGCCGATCGAGATAAGGGATCGCCTGCAAATAGGTTTTGGCTTCGATCAGCTTTTCGGTACCGCGATGCAAGAGCCCGATATGCGGATCGACGCGATCGACGACTTCGCCGTCCAGCTCCAGCACAAGGCGCAAAACGCCGTGCGCCGCAGGGTGTTGCGGGCCGAAATTGATGTTGAAGTTGCGGACCGAGGTTTCAGCCATTTACTGCTTTGCCTTCTCGTCACCCGGCAGCACGTAATCCGTACCTTCCCACGGGGACAAAAAATCGAAATTGCGGAATTCCTGCTTGAGCTCGACCGGCTCATAGATGACGCGCTTGGCCTCGTCGTCGTACCGCACCTCGACGAATCCGGTCAGCGGGAAATCCTTGCGTAGCGGATGGCCTTCGAAACCGTAGTCGGTCAGCAGGCGACGCAGATCGGGATGGCCCGAAAACAGCACGCCGTAGAGATCGTAGGTCTCGCGCTCGAACCAGTCGGCGCCGGGGAACACGCCGGTGATCGACGGCACCATGGTTTCCTCGTCGGCCTGCACCTTGACGCGGATGCGCACATTCTGCTTCGGCGACAACAGATGATAGACGACGTCGAAGCGCTTGGCCCGCGACGGATAGTCGGCGCCGCAGACGTCGATGATCGAGATGAACTGGCAGCGCGCATCGTCGCGCAGGAAGGTCATCACCTCGACCAGATCGCGCGGCTCGACGTGAACGGTAAGCTCGCCATAGGCAAGCACCCCGTCACTGAAGCGGCCAGGCAGCTTCTCGCCGAGATAGGTCGACAGTTCGCTCAGGGATGCGGTCATGGATTTACCGTTCGATCGTGCCGGTGCGGCGGATTTTCTTCTGCAGCAGAAGAATGCCGTACAGCAACGCTTCGGCGCTCGGCGGACAGCCGGGCACATAGATGTCGACCGGCACGATGCGGTCGCAGCCGCGCACCACCGAATAGGAATAATGGTAGTAGCCGCCGCCATTGGCGCAGGAGCCCATCGAGATGACGTAGCGCGGTTCCGGCATCTGGTCGTAGACCTTGCGCAGCGCCGGCGCCATCTTGTTGGTCAGCGTGCCGGCGACGATCATGATGTCGGACTGGCGCGGGGACGCACGCGGCGCGACGCCGAACCGCTCCGAATCATAGCGTGGCATCGAGGTGTGGATCATCTCGACCGCGCAGCAAGCGAGGCCGAACGTCATGAACATCAGCGACCCGCTGCGCGCCCAGGTGATGAGCGCCTCGGTCGAAGTGACCAAAAAGCCCTTGTCGGCCAACTCATTGTTGATCTCGAGGAAGAAGGGATCGTCCTCCCCCACCGGCCTGCCGGTGTTGGGATCGATAATACCCTTGGGCTTCGGCGCGACGAGGGTGCCTGAACTGTCGTTCAATCCCATTCCAGCGCTCCTTTTTTCCATTCATAGGCAAAGCCGATGGTCAGCACCGCCAAAAACACCATCATCGACCAGAAACCGAGCATGCCGATCTTCGAAAACGACACCGCCCACGGAAACAGGAAGGCCACTTCCAGGTCGAAGATGATGAACAGGATCGACACCAGGTAGAAACGGATGTCGAACTTCATGCGCGCGTCGTCGAACGAGTTGAAACCGCACTCGTAGGCGGAAAGCTTTTCGGGATCGGGATTGCGATAGGCCACCAGGAAGGGTGCGGCCAGCAACGCCAGGCCGACAACCAGCGCCACGCCTATGAACAGGACGATGGGCAGGTATGAGCTCAAGAGTGCGTTCATGCTCGGCTTTCCGTTGGCGCCAATCCACTTTGATTACAGCACCGGACCCTAATGCGGAAGCGTGACAGTTTAACCGCTGAACCGTTTTAAGGGCCTATGCTGCAACGCGGCGAGGGTTAGCGCAGCACTTCCAGCGAAGCAAGTCAAACCTTGTTCAAAACACCGACCTGGACGGCATATCGCGGCAAACTGGTCCGATCCGCTCCTGTTTGATTTCCTTCGCTTTTTACTCCACTTTTCTCTCCTGACATGGATGCCGCCAAAACCCTGCTAGCATGGGTTGGAATCAGCCATTCGACCCTCGGTCAAAACACTTCAAAGTGATGCCTGCATGAAGGAAAAGATCTCGCTCCCCACGGCCCGTCGCATCGCGCTTGCCGCCCAGGGGTTTCTCGATCCCCGCCCGACCGGCACGCCTGACCGCCGACATTTTGCCCGCACCCTCTCCCGCACCGGCCTGCTGCAGATCGATTCCGTCAGCGCGGTGGTGCGCGCTCATTATATGCCGCTCTATTCGCGCCTTGGCCCCTACCCGTTCTCGCTGCTCGACAACGCGGCCGTGACGCGCAAGCGCACGGTTTTCGAATACTGGGGGCACGAGGCCTCCTTCCTGCCGGTCGAGACATACCCGCTGATGCGCTGGCGCATGCAGCGCGCCGAGCGCGGCGACGAAATGTATCTGGGCCTCGCCAAATGGGGCCGCGAGCACGCCGCCTACATCGAAGAGATCTACCGCCAGGTCGCCGAGCGCGGCCCGATCGCCGCTTCCGCGCTCGAAGGCCAGAAAGGCTCGGGCGGCTGGTGGGGCTGGAGCCATGCCAAGCACGCCTTCGAATGGCTGTTCTGGGCCGGGCGCATCACCACGGCGCACCGCCGCGGTTTCGAGCGCTTCTATGACCTGCCCGAACGCGTGCTGCCGCAGGCGATCCTCGATCTGCCGGTACCGGCAGCCGAGGACGCGCACCGCGAATTGCTGCGCATTTCTGCCCGCGCCCACGGCGTGGCGACTTCAGGCGACCTGCGCGACTATTTCCGCCTGTCGCCGGCCGACATGAAGGGCCGGCTGGAGGAACTGGTTGAAACGGGCGAGCTGCTGCCGGTGCGTGTCGAAGGTTGGGACAAGCCGGCCTATCTTCATAAAGACGCCCGCCTGCCGCGCAAAGTCGAGGCCCGCGCCCTGCTGGCGCCGTTCGATCCGGTCGTCTTCGAGCGGTCGCGCACCGAGCGGCTGTTCGATTTCCACTACCGCATCGAGATCTACACGCCGGCCGACAAGCGGCAATATGGCTATTATGTCCTGCCGTTCCTGCTCGGCGACAGGATCGTGGCACGCGTCGACCTCAAGGCCGACCGTCCGGCCAGCATACTGCGCGTCCATGCGGCCTATGCGGAGCCCGGTGCACCGCCTGAAACCGCTGCAGAGCTGTTCGAGGAATTGAAGCAGATGCAGGGCTGGCTCGGACTCGAACGCATCGAAGTGACGCCTGCCGGGGATTTGGGTCCGGCGCTGCTGAGCGTGATCAGCGACGGGCGCTCTTGACATCAGCCGTCGGCTGCAGCCGTTTGAGGGAGTTTTGTCGGCCTAGGTTCAATGATGGCATCGCAAGAGGTTCTCGACCTGATCCACGAAGCGTTGATTGCGCATGGGATCAGCGCCATCCGTGGACAGAACGATGTCTGGATTGGACTGGAAGACCTGCGCTTTGAAGCCCAAGTTTTCGACAAGGAGCCGTCAGGCTCGGGTCGCAGGCTTGTTCTCGAAATCTACGTCTTCTCACCGTTGCTAGGCACTCAGCCGGTCATCGAATCTTTTGTTGGACTGGGCGACACGCGTGAACAGGCGATTTTCCAAGCATTCGGAAAATTCCTGATCGGTGTATTTCATGTGCTGATCGAGGGCCTTGCGGAGCATGTTTGCGAGAACATGCAAGCCGAGATTGCATTCTGGCAACGGAATGATGCTGGCTGGAAGATCTACGGTGGACCTGTGATCACACAGGCTGCAGTGGAATGCACTCTCAACCGGACATATCCAGCGTTTTATGCCCGCTTGGAAAAACTGTTCACGGCTAAGGTTCGCCCTGGCAGTCATTTCATCCGGATATTCCTGGCGAGCTATGGCGGAGCACTGGTCGGCAACGAAATTCTCCTGGACAACGAAACTTGGCCGGAAGGTCAAGAGCTCCTCGTTGATCAGGACTGGCACCACGGCGACGGGTACCAGGCGCTGCGTCAGGTCATCCTTGCGTTGCCGGGAGATAACAATTGAGCCAACGTACACAGGCTAGCGGATAAACAATGGATATCAAAGCCAGGCTGACCCAAGAGGTGCAGGAGTGCCTCGATAGGATTTCGTCCTTTTCATGGGACGTACATGCGCAGGCAATCCGAAAACGCTACCCTAGACCTGCTGGAGACACATTTGGCTTCAAAGTTGATGGCATTTACTTCGATGTGGGTGACAGCGCCGGATGGCTGGACCGGCAAGATGGAGATATCCTTCTGACGGCTTTCGTTACAGCTTTTCCTGATCCCAACAACGAAGATGGCATTCGCGAAGAGCGGTCAGTGGTAGTGAAGCGTCCCCGCCCCTGATTTCAGATTGCCCCTGCGTTGCGTTGACACCGCTGCCCGCAAAAGCCTAAATCCGGTTCAGATGGTCTCTTGCCCGCAACGGCAAGAGCTAAGAGGGAATGCGGTGCGGGGCAAAATCCCAAATCCGCGGCTGTCCCCGCAACTGTAAGCGAAGAGCCAAGGCCGAAAGCCACTGGGGAGTTCCCGGGAAGGCGGCTACCAAGGCGATGACCCGCGAGCCAGGAGACCTGCCGTCTGCGACTTTAGAATCCGATCGCCCGGCGGGTTTCCGGGCAAGGAGCCCGATCTTGGACCACGACAGCAGTTTTTCGGCTGGCACAGCGGATATTTCGTCCGGCCATGATGATGCCTTGGCCGGCGTCACCATCATCGTCTGCGCCTCCTGCCGCGATGAGACCGGCGCCGACGCTCATCCCCGCGCCGGCGAATTGCTGGCGGACGACACGCGCCGCGCCGCATCCGGCGACGACATCCGCATCCGCAGCGTCGAATGCCTCGGCAATTGCAAGCGCCGCCTCAGCGCCGCCATCCTGCGCGACGGGTGCTGGAGCTATGTCTTCGGCGACCTGACCACGACCAGCGGCGCCGACCTCGTGACAGGCGCCAAGCTCTTCGCCACCTCGAAGGACGGCCTGATTCCATGGCGCGGCCGCCCCGATAGCCTGAAGCGTGGCCTCGTTGCCCGCATCCCTCCCTTAGACCTGCTGAAGGATTGACCATGACTGCCCCAGATTCGCCTGCGAACCTCTCCCGCGTTCCCTGCACCGTCGTCACCGGCTTCCTCGGCGCCGGCAAGACGACGCTGGTCCGCCATCTCCTGGAAAACGCCGGCGGCAAGCGCATTGCCATCATTGTCAACGAATTCGGCGACATCGGCATCGATGGCGAGATCCTCAAGGGCTGCGGCATAGACACCTGCCCGGAGGAAAACATCGTCGAACTGGCCAATGGCTGCATCTGCTGCACCGTCGCCGACGATTTCGTCCCGGCGCTCGACAAGATCCTCGCGCTGACGCCGAGGGTCGACCACATCCTGATCGAGACTTCGGGCCTGGCGCTGCCCAAGCCGCTGGTCCAGGCGTTTCAATGGCCGAGCGTAAAGAGCCGCGTCACAGTCGACGGCGTCATCGCCGTGGTCGACGGGCCGGCATTGGCCGAAGGCCGCGTCGCCAACGACATGGATGCTTTGCAGGCGCAGCGCGCCGGGGACGAGACGCTCGACCATGACGATCCGGTGGAAGAAGTGTTCGAGGATCAGATCGCCTGCGCCGACCTGATCATCCTGTCGAAAAGCGACCTGATGGACGCCGCCGGCACCGCCCGCGCCAACGCCATCATTGGCGAACACTCCGCCCGCGCCGTGAAGATCGTGCCGACGTCGCATGGCAAGGTCGATCCCTCCGTGCTGCTCGGGCTCGGTCTCGCCGTCGAGGACGACATCGAAAACCGCAAGTCCCACCATGACGGCGCATTCGACCACGAACATGACGACTTCGACACGTTCATTGTCGACATTGCCTCGATCGCCAATCCCGATGAACTGGCAAAGCGTGTCGCCACAGTCGCCGAAGAAGAAAACGTGCTGCGTGTAAAAGGCTTCGTCGAGGTCGGTGGCAAGCCGATGCGGCTCTTGCTGCAGGCCGTCGGGCCGCGCGTCAATCATTACTATGACCGCGCCTGGACCGCGCAGGACGACCGCCGCTCGCGTCTCGTCGTCATCGGCCTGAAGGGGCTGAACCGCCCGGCGATCGAGCGTATACTCGCCGGCTGATCTCGGACACGGGTTGCGATGCACATCCTCACCACGACATCCGCCTCGCTCGACGACCTCGCCGAGCCGGTCGATCTGCGGCAGACGCCGGCGGATATCGTGGCCCTGTCCTTCACCGACAGCGACCTCGCCGGACTGGCGGCAGCCTGGAAGGCCGATGCCGGCCGCCTGCCCTCGATGCGGCTGGCTGCCCTGCGTGACCTGCGCCATCCCATGTCCGTCGACCTCTGGGTCGACAGCGTCACCCGCCACGCCAAGGTCATCCTCGTGCGCCTCCTCGGCGGCTACGACTGGTGGCGCTACGGCTGCGACCAGCTTGCCTCGACCGCTCGCGCACACGGCATAAAGCTGGCGCTGCTGCCCGGCGAATGCCGCGACGAGGATCTGCGCCTGATCGAAGCCTCGACGCTGCCGCGCCAGGAGCTCGATGGCCTGCTCGACTATTTCCGCGAGGGCGGCCCGGCGAATATGAGCGCGCTGGTGCGGAGGCTGGCGCGACTGGCTGGATCGGATGCGGACGTAGCAGAGCCGGTTCCAGTGCCGAAAGCCGGGTTTTATGAGCCAGGACTTGGGGTCGTTGGTGATCCTTCACACCCCCCTCTGTCCTGCCGGACATCTCCCCCGCAAGGGGGGAGATCGGACTTCATCAAAGCCGGCTCTTTTCCCGTTTCATTAGAAGCTGACGCGTCCGCAACCTCGACAATTGGCGAAATCTCCAATGACAGCGCAATCTCCCCCCTTGCGGGGGAGATGTCCGGCAGGACAGAGGGGGGTGTGAAGGAACTCGACGCTGACAACGTCAACGCTCCTATCATCCCCATCCTGTTCTATCGCTCGATGCTATTGGCCGCCGATGTCGCGCCCATCGATGCGCTTTTCGAAGCGCTCCGCCAGCGCGGCATCAAGCCGGTTCCCATCTTCGTCTCCAGCCTCAAGGACCCCGCATCCCTGGCCTTCGTGGAAACAGCACTCGCCTCGCTGAAACCCGCCGCCATCATCACCGCGACCGCTTTCGCGTCCGGCGCCGAACCCGGCAATGAGACCCTGTTCGACCGCGCCGGCATGCCGGTCTTCCAGGTCATCGTCGCCACCACCCGCCACGATGTCTGGGAGACCAACCAGCGCGGCCTGGCGCCCGCCGACCTTGCCATGCATGTCGTGCTGCCCGAACTCGACGGCCGCATCCTGGCCGGCGCCATTTCCTTTAAGGGTGAGAGCGAGACCGATCCAGCACTTGGCCACCGCGCCTTTGCCAACCGGCCGGAACCGGATCGTGTGGCGCAAGTGGCTGACCGCGTCGCGGCCTTTATCAAGTTGCAAGAGACGCCCCGCGCCGAGCGCAAGCTAGCCATCCTGATCCCGGATTATCCCAGTGCCCCCGGCCGCACCGGCTACGCCGTGGGTTTGGATGTCCCGTCCAGCGTGCTGGCCATGCTGCAGGACCTCAGCGAACAGGGCTATGTCGTTGAGGGGATTCCGCAAACGCCGCGTGAGTTGCTGGCGCGACTGGGCCAGGGCGGGCATGGCTTGGCCTTGAGGGATTATGTGGAGTTCTCGAAGGCACTGCCGTCTGCAGCAATTGCTGCCGTAGATGCAGCTTGGAAGGCTGAATATGAGATAGGTTTGTGCGAGGCACCCCCCTCTGTCCTGCCGGACATCTCCCCCGCAAGGAGGGAGATCGGCAGTTCCGCCATCGGCGCTCATTCTGCGACGTTCGTAGCTGGCGAAAGCGGCAATGAGAGCTCAATCTCCCCCCTTGCGGGGGAGATGTCCGGCAGGACAGAGGGGGGTGCTCAAGCGCCAACCGCCGCCCACTTCCCCTTCCGCGCCGCCACCTTCGGCAACATCACCGTAGCCCTCGCCCCAGACCGCGGCCGCTCCGTCGACCGCCGCGCCGACTACCACGACCCGACGCTGCCGCCGCGCCATGCGCTGATCGCCTTCGGCCTGTGGCTGCGCAAGTCGCTCGGCGTCCACGCGCTTGTCCATGTCGGCGCGCATGGCACGCTGGAGTGGCTGCCGGGCAAGACCGTTGCGCTTTCGGAGAACTGCTTTCCCGAGATCGTCACCGGCGCCTTGCCCGTCATCTATCCCTTCATCGTCTCCAACCCAGGCGAAGCGGCGCAGGCCAAGCGCCGCATCGCCGCCGTCACCCTTGGCCACCTGCCGCCGCCACTGACCGATGCCGAGCTGGACGAGAACCAGCACAAGCTGGAACGGTTGGTCGACGAATACGCCCAGGCCGACGGGCTCGACCGCCGCCGCCGCGACCGCCTTGCCAAGCTGATCGTCGAGACGGCGCAGAAGACCGGCCTCGCTTCCGAAGCCGGCGTCGCCACGACCGACGCGCCCGACGAAGCGTTGCGCCGCATCGACGCCTGGCTCTGCGACCTCAAGGATTTTGCCATCAAGGACGGGCTGCATATCTATGGCCGCGCCCCTGAGGACGAGCCCGACGCCATGCGGCGCCAGAGTGCGGCAGCCGAGAAGGCGGCGCTGCTCGCCGCACTCGATGGCCGCCACGTCAAGGCCGGCCCGGCCGGCGCGCCCGCGCGGGGTCGCTCGGACGTTCTGCCCACCGGCCGCAACCTGTTCACCTCGGACCCGCGCACCATGCCGACGCCGACCGCCTATGATCTGGGCAAGGCAGCGGCGGAGGAAGTGGTGCGCGGCTACATGCAATCGCATGGCGACTGGCCGCGCTCGCTGGTCATCGATCTCTGGGGCTCGGCCTCACTGCGCACCGGCGGCGAGGAGATCGCGCAAGGATTGGCGCTGATGGGCTGCCGGCCGCAATGGGATTCGGCGACCGGCCGCATCACCGGCATCGAGGTATTGTCGCCGGCCACGCTCGGAAGGCCACGCGTCGATGTCACCTGGCGCATATCAGGCCTGTTCCGCGATATGTTCCCGACCCAGATCGCACTGATCGATGCCGCCGCCAACGCGGTAGCCGCCCGCGACGAGGACGATACGGAAAACCCGCTCGCGGCCAAAACCCGTGCCGACGGCAAGCTCAGCCCGCGCATCTTCGGCACCTCGCCCGGTACCTATGGCGCCGGCGTCGAGGATGTCTTGTCCTCCGGCAACTGGGCCGCGCGCGAAGAAATCGGCCGCGCCTATCTCGACGCCACCTCGCACGCCTATGGCGGCGCAGAAGGAGAAGGCATCTCGGTGCCCGGCGCCTTCGAAGGCCGCATCGCCGAAGCCGATCTTCTCGTCCACACCGGCGACGACCCCGGCCGCGATATCCTCGAGGGCTCCGCCGACGTCGCCTTCATTGGCGGGTTTTCGGCGGCCTTGGCAACCCTGGGCAGGCATGCCGACGTCATCGTGCTCGACACCACCGATCCGCAAAGGCCGAAGCCCCGCTCGGTAGGCGAAGCGGTATCGCGGGTGGTGCGCGCCCGCGCCGTCAATCCACGCTTCATTGCAGGCCAGATGCGCCACGGCCCACGCGGCGCCTCCGAATTTGCCGAAACCGTCGACCGGCTGGTCGGCTTTGCCGAAACCACACACGCCATTTCGGGAACGCTGATCGAGGCGGTTCATGACGCCTATCTCGGCGATCCCATGGTTCGCGCCTTCATCCTGCGCGAGAACCCCGCCGCCGCGAAAGTCATCGCCGAACGCTTCCTGTCGGCGCGCCGGCGTGGCCTCTGGCATCCCCTGCGCAATTCCATCGACGACGATCTCGCCGCCCTGATTGCCGAAGCAGAAGCGCTTGGGGTGGCGGCATGAACGCCTTCTCGCGTCGCGGCGCCTGCCCGGCCTTGTCGGCCCCGATGCAAACCGGTGACGGGCTTTTGGTGCGGCTCAACCCGGTTGCTGGAGGATTGTCGCCGAAGCTTTTGATCGGGTTAGCCGAATCCGCCTTGCGGCATGGCAACGGCATCATGGAAGTCACCGCGCGCGGCAGTCTGCAGATACGCGGGCTGACCACGGACAGCGCGGCGCTGCTGGCGGCGGAGGTCGATGCGCTTGATATCGCGGTGCGCACCGGCGTGCCGGTCGAGACCGGGCCGCTGGCCGGCATCGACCCGCAAGAGATTGCCGATCCCCAGCCGCTGGCCGAGCGGATCAGGGCGGCGATTGACGAGGCTGGATTAGCGCCGAGGCTGGGGCCGAAGGTTTCCGTGATTGTCGATGGCGGCGAGCAGTTGACCATGGATGCGGTGACGGCCGATGTGCGGCTGAAGGCGGTGCGGGCCAGCGCTGGCGTGCTGTGGGCTGTGTCTGTTTCAGGTGACGGCCAAAGCGCGAGGCCGCTTGCGACGGTCGATGACGATGTAGCGCGCGATATTGCCGTTGCGGTGCTCAGGATGATTGCCGAGAAGAGTCGGGAGGCGCATGCGAGGGATTTGACGGAGCGCCAATTGGTCTCTCTCGCAGGTTGGCACTCCGTCACACCCCCCTCTGTCCTGCCGGACATCTCCCCCGCAAGGGGGGAGATCGGCAGTTCCGACGCCGGCTCTCGTCCTGCAACATCGGCCGTGGACGTGACGTCGGCAATTGGCGAAAGCGCCGATGACGGCTCAATCTCCCCCCTTGCGGGGGAGATGTCCGGCAGGACAGAGGGGGGTGTGCAGGATCGCCGACCTATCGGTCTTTTCTCTTTATCGACCGACCACGCCCTCGGCATCGCCCTCCCCTACGGCAGCATGCCGGCGGACAAAATCATCTCTCTCGCCCAGAGTGCCCTCACCCTCGGCACCACCGAAATCCGCCTCGCCCCCGGCCGTGCCCTGCTTTTCCTTGGTCAACCAACCGCCGCCAACCAAACCCTTCAGCACACCGCCGCCACCCTCGGCTTCGTCACCGCCCCCACCGACCCGCGCACGCGCATCGCCGCCTGCCCGGGCACACCAGCCTGCGCCTCCGGCCGCATCGCCACGCGCGACATTGCCGAGACGATTGCCGCTGAAAATGCCGACATCCTCGACTTCACCCTGCACGTTTCCGGCTGCGCCAAGGGTTGCGCCCACCCCGGCTCGGCGGCGCTGACGATTGTCGGCGGCGAAAACGGAGCCGGACTTGTCGTGAACGCGACGGCAAAGGGCCTTCCTGCCGGCTACAGGCCGGGCTATGACGCCGCGCGCGGCATTGGCCGCGTGGCGGCAATGATCCGCAGCGCACGATATCAAGGCGAAACCGCCGCCGCTTGCCTGACAAGGCTCGGGCCGGTGGCAATCGCCGAGGCTTACCGACAGGCCCAAACTGAAAAACGGAAATGAGCATGGCCGCCTACGACTATATCCATGACGGCACGGCGATCTACGAGCGCTCCTTCGCCATCATCCGCGCCGAGGCCGATCTGTCGCGCTTCTCCGAAGCCGAGGCCGATGTCGCCATCCGCATGATCCATGCCTGCGGCCAGGTCGAAGCCGCCAGTCATTTCGTCTTCTCCACCGATTTCGTTGCCGCCGCGCGCACCGCTTTGGCGGCTGGCGCGCCGATCTTCTGCGACGCGGAAATGGTCTCGCATGGCGTCACCCGCGCCAGGCTGCCAGCCGGCAACGAGGTGATCTGCACCTTGCGCGATCCGCGCACGCACGACATCGCTGGGCAAATCGGCAACACCCGTTCGGCCGCCGCGATCGACCTTTGGGGCGAACGCTTGGCGGGGTCGGTGGTCGCCATCGGCAATGCGCCGACCGCGCTGTTCTATCTATTGGAAAAACTGCGCGACGGCGCGCCGAAACCGGCGGCCATCATCGGCATGCCGGTCGGCTTCGTCGGCGCTGCGGAATCCAAGGACGCGCTGGCCGAGAATTCCTATGGCGTTCCCTACGCCATCGTGCGCGGCCGGCTCGGTGGCAGCGCCATGACCGCCGCCGCGCTCAATTCATTGGCGAGGCCGGGCCTGTGAACGCCTTTCTCAAAGGCCGTCTCATCGGCGTCGGCACCGGTCCCGGCGACCCCGAACTGCTGACGCTAAAAGCCGCGCGCGTCTTGGCGGAAGCCGATGTCGTGGCCTATTTCGCCAAGCGCGGCAACAACAGCAACGCGCGTGCCATTGTCGAAGCGCAGTTCCGGCCCGAAATGACGGAATTGCCGCTGCTCTATCCCGTCACCACCGAAATCGACAAGGACCACGACGACTACCGGTCGCAGATCACGGCTTTCTATGAGGAGTCGGCCGAGAGGGTCGCCGAGCACCTCGAAGCCGGCAGGATGGTTGCCGTGCTGTCCGAGGGCGATCCGCTTTTCTACGGCTCCTACATGCATCTGCATGTCCGGCTCGCTCATCGCTTCCCGACCGAAGTCATTCCCGGAATCACCGCCATGTCCGGCTGCTGGTCGCAGACTGGTGTTCCGATCGTCCAGGGCGACGACGTGCTGACGGTGCTGCCCGGCACGATGAGCGAATTCGAGTTGACGCGCAGGCTGGCCGACACCGATGCCGCCGTCATCATGAAGGTCGGCCGCAACCTGCCCAAGATCAGACGAGCGCTGGAAGCTACGGCCAAACTGTCGCGCGCCGTCTATGTCGAGCGCGGCACCATGGCCGGCAGCGTCTCCATGAAGCTTGCCGACAAGCAGGATGACAAGGCGCCCTATTTCGCCATCGTGCTGGTCGCCGGCTGGTCCGGCCGGCCTGGCGTCTTGGGAGCGCAGGCATGAGCGGTCGTCTCACCGTCATCGGCCTTGGCCCCGGCAATGCCCATCAGGTCACCCCGGAAGCCAGCCGCGCCGTCGCCGAGGCCAAATTCTTTTACGGCTACAAACCCTATCTCGACCGGCTGGAGCTGCGCCCGGATCAGACCCGCGTCGCTTCCGACAATCGCGAGGAACTCGCCCGCTCCAAGGACGCCTTGATCAAGGCGGCCGAAGGCCACGATGTCGCCGTCGTCTCTGGTGGCGATCCCGGCGTGTTCGCCATGGCTGCGGCCGTTTGCGAAGCGATCGAGGCCGGCCCGGCCGAATGGCGCGCGGTCGACATCGCCGTCGTGCCCGGCATCACCGCAATGCTCGCGGTCGCCGCCCGAATCGGCGCGCCGCTGGGCCATGATTTCTGCGCCATCTCGCTGTCCGACAATCTCAAGCCCTGGGAGCTGATCGAACTGCGCCTGCTGGCGGCGGCCGGCGCCGGCTTCGTAATCGCACTCTACAATCCCATCAGCAAGGCGCGCCCCTGGCAGCTCGGCCGCGCCTTCGAATGCCTGGCCGCGATTCTGCCCGGCACCACGCCGGTGATTTTCGGCCGCGCCGCCGGCCGCCCGGACGAGCGCATCGAGGTCACTCTGCTGGCCGATGTCGAGGCTGAAAAGGCCGACATGGCGACCTGCATCATCATCGGCTCGCCGGAAACAAGGATCATCAAGCGCGCGGAGAAGCCGGCGCTGGTCTACACGCCGCGTTCGTCCACGGGACGGACAAAATGATCGATCATCGCGGCGAGTTGTTCGACGGTTTCAGCCGAAGCAACATCCGGCAAAGCCGGCCTGCGGATCATGACCAGCTCAATCCCAAGCGCCCGCGCCGCAACGATCTTGCCATAAGTCGCCGCGCCGCCGCTGTTCTTGGACACGATGACATCGATGCGATACTTTTCGAGCAGCGCGCGTTCCTCCGCCTCACGAAACGGGCCACGGGCCAGAAGATAGCTCGCATCCGGCACGGCAAGCTTGGGCTCGATCGCGTCGACGCTGCGGACGAGATAATGATGCTGGGGCGCAGCTTCGAAAGCAGCGACCTCTTGCCGGCCCAGCGCCAGGAAAACACGGCGCGGCGCCGGTCCAAGCGCTCGCGCGGCATCGCCGGATGTATTGACCTCAGTCCAGCGGTCGCCTTCGACAGGCTCCCAGCCGGGGCGTCGCAGGGCAAGGATCGGCAAACTGGCAATGCGCGCCGCTTGCGCGGCATTGGCGGAGATTTGCACCGCATAGGGATGCGTGGCGTCGATCAGCAGGTCGGTGCCCGTCTCCCGCAGATAGGCGGCCAGCCCATCGGCACCGCCAAAGCCTCCGCTTCGCACCGGCACGCCTTGCGCGACCGGGCTTTCAGTGCGGCCAGCCAGCGACAGCGTGACCGAGGCTCGCGCCGCCAGTTTCCCGGCCAGTTGCCGGGCTTCGGTGGTGCCGCCGAGGATCAGAATGCGGTGGGTCATCATGCCTGCTAGGGGTCAATCGAGCGCCGCCTGGCTCACAATCGTCGGCATCGGCGAGGACGGTTTAGCGGGTCTCGGCGACGAGGCCAAGCAGCGGATTGCCGAGGCGGAGATCATCTTCGGCGGCAAGCGGCACCTGGCGCTGGTCGCGTCCTTCGCCAAGGGCGAGCCGCACCCGTGGCCGGTTCCGTTCGATGCCGAGATGGCTGACGTGCTGGCGCGTGCGGGTAGGCGCGTCTGCGTGCTCGCTTCCGGCGATCCGTTCTTCCACGGCGTCGGCGCCACCCTCGCCCGCAAGGTCAAGCCACAGGAGATGCATGTCATCCCCGCCCCGTCGGCCGTTTCGCTGGCGGCCGCGCGCCTTGGTTGGGCGCTGCAGGACATCGAGACCGTCTCGCTGCACGGCCGGCCGCTCGACTTGATCCGGCCGCTGCTGCAGCCAGGGGCGAGTATTTTGGCACTGACGTCGGATAGCGATGCGCCGGCGGCAATAGCGCGCCTGCTCACCGAACTCGACTTCGGCGCCTCGCGGCTGACAATCCTGGAGACACTAGGCGGGCCAAGCGAAAACCGGCGCACCGCCCGCGCCGATGCCTTCGATCTCGAAAGCATCAATCCGCTCAACGTTCTGGCGATCGAAGTTGAATCCGGCCCGGACGCGCGCATCCTGCCTCTCACATCAGGTCTTGCCGACCATCTGTTCGATCACGACGGCCAGATCACCAAACGCGAAATCCGTGCGATCACCCTGTCAGCGCTGGCGCCCAAGCGCGGCGAATTGCTGTGGGACATCGGCGCTGGCTCCGGTTCTATCGGCATCGAATGGATGCTGGCCCATCCTTCGATGCGCACCATAGCCATCGAGGCCGATCCGATCCGCGCCGCCCGCACTGGCCGCAACGCCGCCGCATGCGGCGTTCCCGGCCTTGTCGTGGTCGAAGGCAGCGCCCCCAAGGCACTTGCCAGGCTGGACACGCCGGACGCGATCTTCATTGGCGGCGGCGGCAGCGATGCCGGCGTCTTGAACGCTGCCATCAAGGCCCTGCGTCCCGGCGGCCGCCTCGTCGCCAATGCGGTGACGCTGGAGATGGAAACCTTGCTTCTTGCCCGCCATGTCTCGCTCGGCGGTGACCTTACCCGGATAGCCATATCCCGCGCTTCGCCCGTCGGCGCGATGCAGGCGTGGCGGCCGGCCATGCCGGTGACCCAATGGAGCTGGGTGAAGCCATGATGGTCGCGGGCATAGGCTGCCGAAAGGGCGTGAGCGTCGAAGACGTGCTTGCGGCGATAGAAACCGCGCTCGAAGCGCATGGGCTGGCGGTGACGGCGCTTTCGGCATTGGCGACTGCCACGCTGAAGAAGGATGAAGAAGCCATCCCTGCCGCTGGCCGCGCGCTGCGTCTTCCGGTCATTGTCGTCGATGACTCAGCGCTCCAGGCCGCCTCGCCGGACACGCTCAGCCATTCCGACCTCTCGCAGGATCTGGCCGGCACGCCGTCGGTTTCCGAAGCATCCGCCCTTGCCGTCGCCGGCAAAGGCGCCAGACTGGTCGGGCCCCGCACGGTGCTCGGCCCGGTCACCTGCGCCATCGCCATCAGTGGAGATGCGCCATGACCGTCCATTTCATCGGCGCCGGTCCAGGTGCCGCCGACCTCATCACGCTGCGCGGTGCGAGGCTGCTGGCAAGCTGCCCGGTCTGCCTTCACGCTGGTTCGATCGTCGCACCCGAATTGCTGCAGCACTGCGCGCCGGGGACAAAACTGATCGACACCGCACCGATGTCGCTCGACGAGATCGAGGCCGAGTATCTCGAGGCGCACAAATCAGGTCACGATGTCGCCCGCCTGCATTCCGGCGACCTGTCCGTATGGAGCGCCGTGGCCGAGCAGATCCGCCGGCTGGAAAAGCACGGCATTTCCTACACGCTGACTCCGGGCGTCCCCTCCTTCGCCGCTGCCGCCGCAGCGTTGCGCCGCGAGTTGACCATCCCCGAGATCGCGCAAAGCCTGGTGCTGACCCGCATCTCCGGCCGCGCGTCTAAAATGCCGCCAGGCGAAACGCTGGCCGGCTTCGGCCGCACCGGCGCCACGCTCGCCGTTCATCTGGCTATCCACGCCATCGATCGCGTCGTCGCCGAGTTGACGCCGCACTATGGCGGCGATTGCCCGGTGGCGATCGTCTTCCGCGCCTCCTGGCCGGACGAGCGTGTGCTGACCGGCACGCTGGCGACCGTCGAAGCGCTGCTCGCCGCCGATCCGATGGAGCGCACGGCGATCATCTTCGTCGGCCGCTCGCTGGCGGCGGAAGGTTTTGGCGAGAGTTCATTATACGACGCCCACTACCAGCGGCGTTTTCGCGGACGGGACGGATTGTGAGCGGCAGCACCAAAAACAAGGGCCAAAACGCCACGCTCGAACAGGCATTGTCCCGGCTGAACTTCAAGCCGCGCCGGCTTGAGCCGGGCCATGTCTGGCTGGCCGGCGCCGGCCCCGGCGACCCCGGCTGCCTGACGCTCGAAGTGCTGGCGGCGTTGACCGAGGCGGATGCGCTGGTCTACGACGCGCTCGTCTCATCCGATGTCGTCGCCGTCGCCGAAAATGCCGAGCTTTTCTTTGCCGGCAAGCGCGGCGGCAAACCGTCGATGAAACAGGACGACATCACCGCGCTTTTGGTGCGACTGGCGCGCGACGGCCGCCGCGTCGTCAGGCTGAAGGGCGGCGATCCCTATATTTTTGGCCGTGGCGGCGAAGAAGCTCTGGCGCTGGCGCGCGAAAATATCCCGTTCCGCGTCCTGCCCGGCCTGACATCGGGCCTCAGCGCGCTGGCCGCGACCGGCATCCCGGCCACCATGCGCGGCATCAACAAGGCGCTGATCCTGGCGACCGGCCACGCCGCTGGCACCGATGACGATCTCGATTGGGCGGCGATCGCCCGCACCGGCCAGCCTGTCGTCGTCTATATGGGCATGGCCAACCTGCCTTTGATCGCGGCGGCACTGCTCGATGGCGGGCTGGCGCCGTCGACGCCGGCGGCAGTGATCGTCGCCGCGACAACGCCGCAGGAACGAACGATCGTCGCCACGCTCGCCACCATTGCCGAGAAAGCCGCAGCCGCCGGTCTCGCCTCGCCGGCGCTGATCGTCGTTGGCGGCATCGTCGCCATGCGCGCGGCCCTTGCGGGGCAAGCATGACGGCCCGCGCCATCATCATCGGCGCGCCGCGCTCCGGCTCCGGCAAGACCAGTGTCACCATCGGCATTTTACGCGCGCTCACCCGGCGCGGGTTGAAAGTGCGCGGCGCCAAATCCGGCCCCGACTATATCGACCCCGGCTTCCACACCGCCGCCACGGGCCTGTCCGGCGTCAATCTCGACAGCTGGGCGATGCCGCCCTCGCTGCTCAACGCGCTCGCCGCGCAGGCCGCCGATGACACCGATTTCGTCATCCTCGAAAGCGCCATGGGCCTGTTCGACGGCATTCCGGCCTCGCCGGGGCGCACCGGCTCGGCCGCCGACCTGGCGCGGCTCTACGGCCTGCCGGTGCTGCTGGTGCTCGACGTCTCCGGCCAGTCGACCACCGCGGCCGCCGTCGCCAAGGGTTTTGCCACCTATGATCCGGACGTGCGCATGGCGGGCGTCGTGCTCAACCGGCTGGGCAGCGAGCGGCACCGCAAGCTGTGCAGCGAGGCCATCGAGGCGATCGGCCTGCCGGTCGTCGGCGCCATCCTGCGCGATCCCACGCTCAATTTGCCCGAGCGCCACCTCGGCCTCGTCCAGGCCGGCGAGTATGACGACCTGATGACGCATCTCGACCGGCTGGCCGACATGGCGGAAAAGTCGCTCGACCTCGACGCCATCATGGCCCTGGCGACACCCTTCACCCCGGCGCCCGGCAGCTTCGACGACGCGCTGGCGCCGCCCGGCCAGCGCATCGCGTTGGCCGAGGATGCCGCCTTCACCTTCCTCTATCCACATGTCGCCGCCTACTGGCGCAAGGCGGGTGCGGAAATCGTCCCGTTCTCGCCGCTTGCCGATGAAGCGCCCGACGAGGCTTGCGATGTCTGCTGGCTGCCCGGCGGCTATCCCGAGCTACACGCCGGCAAGCTCGCCGCCGCCGCGAATTTCCGCGCCGGGATGGCGCGTTTTGCAGCAACAAAGCCCATCCATGGCGAGTGCGGTGGCTTCATGGTGCTGGGCGAAGCGCTGGAGGACGCATCGGGCGAAACGCATGCGATGCTCGGCCTGCTCGGCCATGCCACCAGCTTCGCCAGGCGCAAGATGAACCTCGGCTACCGCGAGGCGCGGTTGCGCGCCGACTGCCCGCTGGGCTCACAAGGTGCGCTGATCCGCGGCCACGAATTCCACTATGCGCAGATGACGGCGACAGGCAATGACGAGCCGTTGGCCGACCTCGCCGACGGCCAGGGCAATCCGATCGGCGCCTCGGGCTATCGGCGCGGCCATGTCAGCGGCACCTTCTTCCACGCGATTGCGAGGGGCTAGAGCATGAAGTTCAAGAATCTGGCCCTTTCACCGCGGCAGGTCGTCGACGACATCGCGCTCTGCCTGGTCTTCTTCACCCGTCTGCCGCTGCCCGTCTTCGACTTTCGCGGCCGCAGCCTCGCCGCCGCGATCTGGGCCGCCCCTGTCGCCGGCCTCGTCGTCGGCCTGATCGGCGCCATCGTCTTTGCCACGGCGGAACGGTTTGGCCTTGCCATGGGGCCGGCGGCCACCCTTGCGCTCGTGGCAACCCTGCTCACCACCGGCTGCCTGCATGAGGACGGGCTGTCCGACGTCGCCGACGGCTTTGGCGGCGGCAAATCACGCGGCCGCAAACTCGAGATCATGCGTGACAGCCGCATCGGTACATATGGTGCCGCGGCGCTGGCTCTGTCGCTGCTGATCCGCTGGAGCGCGCTTTCGCAACTCGTCGACCCCACACAGGCGCTGTTCGCCCTGCTGGCCGCACACGCGGCCTCGCGCGGCCTGATCGGCGCCTTCATGCACCTCTTGCCCCCAGCGCGGGTCGACGGCCTCTCGGCCGACGCCGGCACCGTCTCGCAGGAAACCGCCATGGCCGGCGCCGTGCTCGGCGCGATCCTGCTGCTGCTGCTCGGGCTGGGCGGCGCCGTTTTCGCGCTCATCCTGCTTGGCCTGCTGTTTGCCGCCTTCCGTGTCCTTTGCCTCAATCAGATCGGCGGCCAGACCGGCGACACGATCGGCGCCTTGCAGCAGGCAAGCGAGATCGCGGTGCTGCTCGTCGCTTCCGTAGCGCTTTCCTGATCCCTTGGCCTGATCCCTTGGCCTGATTCCTTTTCGGAGACTTTGCCCCCATGCCCTTCAAATCGCTTAGTGAATTGCGCGCCGCCTGCCTCGACCTGCCGGCCGGCAGCGATGCCGCGGCCAATGCGGTCGTCCGCCGCCAGGACACGCTGACCAAGCCGCAAGGCAGCCTTGGTCGGCTGGAGACGATCGCCGCCTGGCTGGCGCGCTGGCAGGGCCGCGACATGCCGAAACTCGACCGCGTAAAAGTCTTCGTCTTCGCCGGCAACCACGGCGTCACCGCGCAAGGCGTGTCGGCCTATCCCTCGGAAGTCACCGTGCAGATGGTGGCGAACTTCGCCGGCGGCGGTGCCGCCATCAACCAGCTTGCCCGCATGGCCGGCGCCGAACTCGACGTCATCCCGCTCGATCTCGACCATCCGACCGGCGACTTCACGCAAGGGCCAGCGATGAATGAGAAAGCTTTTCTCGCCGCCGTCTCGACCGGCTACGACGCGGTGACGAAAGACCTCGACCTTATCTGCTTCGGTGAAATGGGCATCGGCAACACGACGCCGGCGGCCGCCATCTCAGCAGCCCTGTTCGGCGGTGGAGCGGAAAAATGGACCGGACGCGGCACCGGCGTCGACGACGCCGGCCTCAAGCGCAAGGTGGTCGCCATCGAAGCCGGCCTGAAGCGCCACGCCGCCGCCCTTGCCGATCCGCTAGGGATCGCCGCCGCGCTTGGCGGACGCGAACTCGCCGCCATCTTCGGCGCGACGCTGGCCGCCCGCCATCTCGGCATACCCGTGCTGCTCGACGGCTTCGTCTGCACCGCAGCCGCGGCCCCACTGGCAAAGCTGCACCCAACCGGCCTCGCCCACACCATCGCAGCCCACGTCTCCGCTGAGTCAGGCCATCGCGGCCTGCTCGAAGCGCTTGGCCTGCCGCCTCTGCTCGATCTCGGCATGCGGCTCGGCGAAGGCTCCGGCGCCTGCCTCGCCGTCAACATCGTCCGCTCGGCGCTGGAATGTCACGTCAGGATGGCGAGTTTTGCAGAGGCGGGCGTTTCGGAGAAGTAGATCCGTCAAAATTTCAACGTGATTGAGCCAAAACAATAACGCCGTTTTGATTGTTCCATGAGACGAGGAAATCTCATGGAGAAATCGAATGATGTATTTGAAGACAACAATTATCGTTGCGCTGTTTTGCAGCACTGTTGCGCCGGCATTTTCTCAGATCCTTGACGAGACAGGCCGGCCGCGGCGGCCCGGCGACGACGGCCTTGCCAAGGTGCAGTCCGGTATCACCATGAGCATTCCGGTCAAGGACGGCGAAGACATCGCGGTGCAGCAGGAGGCCGGGCTTCGTTCCTTCTACAAGCTCGCGGCCGGCAGTTGCGCCATGGTGCTCGAAACCATCGCCGACAGCTGCGAAGTCACCAACGTATCACCACCAATGTCAACGCCAGGGATCGCAGCATGGGCGCCGCCGCCGGATCGCAGATCACCGTGACCGGCCAGATCGCCATGAAGGTCAAGTTCAAGGCCAGCCTCGGCAAGCCCGCGCCGTGATCGGCGCCAGGCTCGAGACGCGTCAAACGCGTCTCGTTTTCAGGGTCTTTCCACCAACTCTTCTAGGAATTTGGTGGGTGCGCACAGGATTGAACTGTGGACCCGCTGATTAAGAGTCAGCTGCTCTACCAACTGAGCTACGCACCCACTCGGCCGGCAAAAACCGGCGTTGGCGGGCATATAGCCGCCACCACCGGTCCTGTCCAGCCCTGCCGGAATCATTTCCCGACAAATCGACCGAGCATGCGTTCGATCAGACGAACAGCTTGCCCTCCGCCACCTTGACCGCATTGCCGCCGATGCGCGCCGAGGCCAGTTTTCCGCCTTGCACGGTCAGTTCGAGGCGGATGCGCGATGGCCGGCCCATCTCCAGCCCCTGCTCGATCCACAGCTGCGAAATGCCGTCGGTCGGCGCGTCGAAATGCATGATGGCGCCGGCAAAGGCCGCAGCCGCCGAGCCGGTCGCCGGATCCTCGTAGGAAGGCGTGCCGGGCACGATCATGCGGACATGGAAGGCGCTTTCGTGGTTCACCGTTTCGCGGCAGTAGACATAGGGACTGGCGAAGGCCCACTCGCTCTTGCGCGGCGCCAGTTCCGACCAGGCCTGGTTGTCCAGCCGGATCCGGCCCGCCGCTTCGAGATTGGCAACCGGAATGGTGACGTAGGGCACGCCCGCCGACCAGAACGCGACGCGGTGATTCTCGAAGCCGATCTCGTGCGGCGTCAACCCAAGCGCCGCACAGATCGCCTCCGGATCGGCCTCGAGCTTCAGCGGCTCCGGCAGCTTCGCCAGGTCGAACTCGGCAAAGGTGTTGCCGTCATGCTTGCTGACGGCGCACCGCACCGGGCCGATGTTTTCTTCCAGCACGAAGATGCCGGCGCCGCCCTCTTCCGCCAGTTCGGCCAGCGCGATCGCCGCACCCACCGTCGGATGGCCGGCGAACGGCATTTCATAGTCGGGCGTGAAGATGCGGATGCGATTTTTATGCTTGGGATTGTCCGGCGGCAGCACGAAAACCGATTCCGACAGGTTGAATTCGCGCGCGATGGCCTGCATCGCGGCCGTGTCCAATCCCTTGCTGTCCAGCACGACGGCCAAGGGATTGCCGGCCAGTCGCTCGGTCGTAAACACATCGTAAAGCAAGTAATTCCGGGTTTTCATTCCTGCCTCAATCCCAACATGGGCGAAATTTAATTTGATATTTGAACCAGTAAGCCTGATCTGTGCACAGATAGGGACACTACGCATTATAGGGGTCCAGCGTGGACCAGATTGTCAATCTGCCAAACACGGAATCGGATTCCGCCATCGAGACAGCGCTTGGGCTCGACCAGAGGGGGCGGCGCAAGTCGCGCCGGCGCGGCTGGCTCTATGCGCTGCTGGCGCTGATCGTGCTCGTCGCCGGGCTTGGTGCCTATCAGTGGTATGCCGGCTCGCCGGCCAGGATTGACTACACCACAGTGCCTGCCGCCAAGGCTGATCTCACCGTCGCGGTGTCGGCAACCGGCACGCTGCAGCCGCTCACCCAGGTCGACATTTCAAGCGAACTGTCCGGCATCATCCGCTCGGTCTCGGCCGAGGAGAACCAGCAGGTCAAGAAGGGTGACGTGCTGGCGACACTCGACACGGTGAAACTCGAGGTCCAGATCGAGCGCGCCGAAGCTTCGGCCAAGGCCGCCGCCGCCAATGTCGAGGACGCCACGGTTACGCTGACCGAAAACGAGAAGGCGCTGGTGCGCGCCGCCGAACTGACCAGGCGCGGCATGGCGACCGACCAGTCGCTTGAAGCAGCAACCGCCACGCGCGACCGTTCCAAGGCAGCGCTCGACAGTGCGCAAGCCAACCTCGCCATCGCCCAGGCCGACCTCAAGGCGCAGCAGACCGACCTTGCCAAGAGCACCATCTATGCGCCGATCGACGGCATCGTACTGACGCGCTCGGTCGATCCCGGCCAGACGGTTGCCTCTTCGCTCCAGGCGCCGGTGCTGTTCATCATCGCCGCCGATCTCAGGAACATGGAACTGGTGGCGGCGGTCGACGAGGCCGACATCGGCGCGGTCAAGCGCGGACAGCATGCCCGCTTCACAGTCGATGCCTTCCCCGAGCGGCCGTTCGATGCCGAGATCCGCGACATCTCCTATGCCTCCGTCACCACCGACGGCGTCGTCACCTACAATGCACGGCTCGAGGTCGACAACAACGAGTTGTTGCTGCGGCCCGGCATGACAGCTACCGTCTCGGTCGTCACAAAACAGGCCAAGGGCGTGCTCACCGTACCCGCCACCGCCTTCCGCTATCGCCCGGCGCAGCAGGCCGCCCGCGGCTGGAGCCTGAGCGACCTGTTCACCGGCCGCATGGGGCGCCCCGGCGGCAACCGCCAGCGCCAGGCCGCCACAGTGCCTACCGACGGCTCGCGCACGCTCTACGTGCTGGAGAATGGGCGTCCGCACCCGGTCAACGTCAAGATCGGCTCCACCGACGGCGAACTGACCGAGATCATCTCTGGCCTGGATGAAGGCGCTCAAATCATCACCGCGTCGCAGCAGCGGAGCTGATGCCGTGGCTGCGGGCGCGACCCTCATCACCTTCGACAAGGTCTGGAAGAGCTACGGCCAGGGCGAGGCCAAGGTGCATGCGCTGGCCGGCGTCGATCTTGCCATCCGGCGTGGCGAATTCGTCGCCATCATGGGTCCGTCCGGCTCCGGCAAGTCGACGGCGATGAACATCATCGGCTGCCTCGACACGCCGACGGCCGGAACCTATTCCTTCATGGGCATCGACGCCGGCCGCCTCGACCGCAACCGCCGCGCCATGCTGCGCAACCTTTATGTCGGCTTCGTCTTCCAGGGCTACAATCTGCTGGCCCGCACCACGGCGGCTGAAAATGTCGAACTGCCGCTGATCTATCGCGGTGTTGCCGCGCGCGAGCGCCGCGACCTTGCCATGCAGGCGCTGGCGGAGGTCGGCCTTGTCGGCCGTGAGCACCACACGCCGGCCGAGCTGTCCGGCGGCCAGCAGCAGCGCGTGGCGATCGCGCGCGCCATCGTCACGCGCCCGACGCTCCTCGTCGCCGACGAGCCGACCGGCAATCTCGACACCGCACGCACGCACGAGATCATGGACCTGCTCACCCGGCTCAACACCGGGCTTGGCCTGACCATCGCCATGGTCACGCATGAGGCCGACGTCGCCGACTATGCCGAACGCACCATCCGCTTCCTCGACGGCCATGTCGCTTCGGATTCCAGGAAGCTGGAGATCGCACAGCCATGATCTGGGAAACCGTCCGCCTCTCGCTGCGCTCGATCCGCCGCAATGTGCTGCGGTCGTTCCTGACCTTGCTTGGCATCGTCATCGGTGTTGCCGCCGTCATCGCCATGCTCACCATCGGCTCGGGCACCACAGCAAAGGTCAAGGCCGACATCTCCAAGCTCGGCAGCAATCTGCTGGTGGTCCGCTCCGGCCGTCCGGCCGGCCCCGGCGGACCGGGCGGGCTCGACCAGGTGGTGCGTCCGCTCGCGGAAAAGGACCTTGCGGCACTTGTGGCGCATCTCAGCGGCGCGCGCGCGATTTCGCCGGCCTCGCAAAAGCAGGTGCGTGTCATCTTCGGCACCGAGAGCCTGACCTCGGGCGTCACCGGCACCGACAGCGCCTATCTCGATGCGCGCGACTGGAAGCTGGTGTCGGGCCGCCCGTTCAGCGATTCCGAAACCCGCTCGGGCACCGGCGTATGCCTGATCGGCGAGACGGTGCGCCAGCAATTCTTCGGCGCCGGCGATCCCGAGGGCGAGATCATCCGCGTCAACCGCACCTCCTGCAAGATCATCGGCCGGCTCGAGCCCAAGGGCTATACCGGCTTCGGCCAGGACCAGGACAATGTCGTGCTGATGCCGTTGCACGCCTACCAGCGCCGCATCGCCGGCAACCGCGACATCGACAACATCTACATCGCCGCCGACGACCGCACACCGACCAGCGAATTGCAGCCGCGCGTCGAGGATATTTTGCGCGATGCACGCCGCATCACGCCGGACCGCGAGAGCGATTTCGCCATTCGCGACATGACCCAGATCGCCGACGCCATGGCCAGCGCCACCACCACCATGACCGGCATGCTGGGCGCGGTCGCCGGCGTCAGCCTGCTGGTCGGCGGCATCGGCATCATGAACATCATGCTGGTGTCGGTCACCGAACGCACCCGCGAGATCGGCATCAGGCTTGCCATCGGCGCGCACGAAAAGCACATCCTCATCCAGTTCCTGGTCGAGGCGACGGTGCTGTCGCTGCTCGGCGGCATCATCGGCATCCTGATCGGCCTGGCGCTGGCCGGGCTCGCCGCGGTGACGCTGACCATCCCGTTCGCACCGAGCCCGGCGGTCATCCTGCTCGCCGTCGGCTTTTCCGCGCTCATCGGCATGGTGTTCGGCTTCTTCCCTGCGCTGCGCGGCGCCAGGCTCGATCCGATCGACGCACTTAGGCACGAATAGGGCAACCCGGCCAGAACGCGGCCGGCGCTCCGACCCGGTTTTGCACAGTCTTCGACGTTTCCACCCGGCCCGCCACTGTCCCCACACTGTTCGCGATGCTAGGGCAATTGACCTTGGGTGGAGGAATAGCGGGATGAGCAAGAAGGCGCGACTGGTCCTGGCGATGGTGGTCATCGAGGCAGGTCTTGCAGGCATCTGGTGGTATCTCGCCCGCTTCGGCATGGCCAATCCCGATCGCGTCACATCGGATTTCCAGGCAGTCGTCGGCCAGACCATGGGAATGGCGATGGGCGGCTTGCTCGGCATCGGCTTCATCCTGTTCCTCGTCGCCGCCCGCAACGATCGCAACGCGGCACAGAACAAGACGCGCCCTTAATTCCTGTTTGCGAAATGCCACTCGATCAGCGGCTTCATGTGCGGCGAGAGCCCATCCGGCAGGTCGGCCGCATGGCGGATGATCACCGGCCCCTGGATCTCCGGCTCGGTCTCGGTGGCGACGAAGGCTGAGATGCGCCTGGCGATCTCGTCTGCGGGCGCCGTCTCGTGATAGCGGCGGAAGATCACCGTGCCGCTGCTGGTCGACATGGCGTGGTAGCGCTTGCCGCGTTCAGCACCTGACAGGTCGAGACCGGTTTCCTCGCGCACCTCGCGGATCATGTTGAAATCGACATCGACCAGCCCATCGCGAAAATCGATCGGCTCGAACGAGCCGGCAGCGAAATAGACGCGGCCGGCATTGACTGTGTGCGGCCCCATGCGGATCGCCACCAGCGCATTGTCGCCGGCCACCAGCATGGCATGGGCATAGGCATGCTCGGCGCCCGAATTCTCGCGCCGCTTCCGCCACAGCATGAACGTCGAGTAATTGACCGCATGGCAGCGGCCGACGAGACGGCTGTCGCGGTAGGCAAGTTGCGACAGCAGCACCACCATGCCGTCGAACAGCGCCGGATTGGCGGCGATTTCGTGCTGCCAGTTCTCGGCGATCGCCTCTGCATTGTCCCTTGCGAAAGGGTGCGGACCGGGATCGAGCCAGACGTCGATGTCGTCGACCGGGAGGATAACATTGCGCGGCAGGTCAAAACTCATGCGTATCAGGTCATGTCCAGCGTGATGGCCACCGGACAGTGGTCCGATGCCTTCGGCCGGTCCCAGCCGGCGCGCGGAAACCGCTCGACCTCCTGGCCGGGCGGAAAAATGGTGCGCCAGGGCTGGCCGTTGCGGATGATGTCGGGAACGGCCGTCGCGTTGCTGGCGGCGAGCCCCTTCGACAACAGGATGTAGTCGAGCTGGCACAGATGCCGCTCTTCCGGTCCGCGCGTGTGGTAAAAACTCCAGCGGTTCATCTCCGGCCGCCGCTCGACGACATTTTCGCAAAAGCCGCCTGCCGTCAGCACGTTGATGCAGGACAGGGCTTCGTCGACCACCTCGAAGCGATAACCGTCGATCGCATCGCCTGCTACCTTCACGCGCTGGCGATAGTCATTCATGTCGCCGCAGATCGCCCAGCGTTTGTCGGCGGCCCCACTTTTGTCAGCGGTGGCCCCACCGAAGCGCTCCTCGATGATGCGGCGCACGGCCTGCGCCTCTGCGATGCGCACCGGCATCGTCGCCTCGCGCCCGTCGAGCCCGTTGCGCGGCGAGCCCATCGACTTGAAATGCACGAGATAGAGCGTCAGCGGCACGCCACCCACGGTGACGTCGATCTCCAGGCAGTCGCGCCGGAAAATGCGCTCATTGGCCTGATTGCCCAGTGCCTCGAGTTCCGGCGTGTGCAGCCCGAACTGCTCGTAGGTGACATAGGCGTGGCTGGTCATGCGCACGAATTCGATCGGCTGGCCCTGCGCGGTCTCGTTGCGCATCATTACGGCAACGTCGATACCGCGCGAATCATTGCCCGCTGTGGTGTATTTCTGCCGGTAGCCCTGCCCCACCATCTTGAACAAATAGCCGTATTCGAAGGCCTTCAGCGCTTCGATGTTGTCGACCTCCTGCATGCAGATGATGTCGGCCCGGGTGGCAGCGATCGCCAGCGCCGTCAGCTGGCGCGTGTCGTCGGACTGGGCGATGGCGCGGGCCTGCTCCAGGATCCTGTATTCCGCTTCGCTCTGGATATCGAACAGCGCCAGCGTTCGATCCTCGTTGAGCTGGTTGCGATAGCCGGAAAAATCGAACCTGTTCATCAGGTTCTCGACATTGAAGGTGGCAAGGCGCAGCGACATGCCATGACCTTTGCCCGCAAGTGCTTGGGAAAACAAGCTCGCAAAACCACCATCTGAGATCGATTGGTCCTGGGCGCGTTCGCGTCATGGTTGACGGAACCTTTCCGTTCATCCGCCGTTCAGATGCAAACATCCATTGTTGCTCCATTCCTCGGGTGGGCGTGGGGCCTGTAACTCTTGGAGAGTGCAATGAGTTCGCTCTTTTCTTCCACGGTCAAATCGGGGCTGATAGCCCTCGGTATCCTGTCCGGCGTCACGGCACCGTCCGCCGCCGGACCGATCATGCAGCCGGATCTGTCGATACCCACCAGCACGGCGGCGCCGAATGTCACGCCGGTCCGCGACAGCTGGGCGGGCGGCAACAACCGTCAGTTCAACAACGACAATTGGAGATGGCGCCGGTCAGGCAATTGGGACGGCGGCCGTCGACACTGGCACGGCGGCGGTGGTAACTGGAATGGCGGAGACAACTGGCGTTGGCGCCATGGTCGCCATCACTATCGCGGCGGCCGTTACTATGATGATGGCGCGAGTGCCGCGATCCTGGGCCTTGGCCTAGGGCTTGGCCTCGGCAGCATGTACAACAATAACGACTACTACGACCGGCCGGCGCCGCGCCGCTACTACCGCGCGGGACGGCTTTCGAGCGCCCATGTCCAATGGTGCTACAACCGCTACCGGTCGTACCGGGCCTACGACAACACGTTCCAGCCCTATAACGGCCCGCGGCAGCAGTGCTACTCACCCTATTGAGCTGGCCTGTAGCTGAGCTGGCCTGTAGCTGAGCTGACCGACAGAATGAAAAAACGGCGCCACTTGGCGCCGTTTTTTGTCATGGAAGCCGCTGTTTTCGAGCGCTTGTGGATTTCGCTCAATTCTTCGCCTTGTCGACCAGCTTGTTCTTGGAAATCCACGGCATCATCGCGCGCAGCTTGGCGCCGACTTCCTCGATCTGGTGGCTGTCATTGTTGCGGCGGATGCCCTTGAAGCGGGACATGCCGGCGCGGTATTCCTGCATCCACTCCGAGGTGAATTTTCCCGTCTGGATGTCCTTCAGCACGCGCTTCATCTCGGCCTTGGTCTCGGCGGTGATGATGCGCGGACCGGAGACATATTCGCCCCATTCGGCGGTGTTCGAGATCGAGTAGTTCATGTTGGCGATGCCGCCTTCATAGATCAGGTCGACGATCAGCTTGACCTCGTGCAGGCACTCGAAATAGGCCATCTCAGGCGCGTAGCCGGCTTCCACCAGCGTCTCGAAACCGGCCCGGATCAGCTCGACCAGACCGCCGCACAGCACGACCTGCTCGCCGAACAGGTCGGTCTCGCATTCCTCGCGGAAATTGGTCTCGATGATGCCCGAACGGCCGCCGCCGACGCCGCAAGCGTAGGACAGCGCCAGGTCGAGCGCATTGCCCGAAGCGTCCTGGTTGACGGCGACCAGGCACGGCACGCCGCCGCCCTTCTGGTATTCGCCGCGCACCGTGTGGCCGGGACCCTTCGGCGCGATCATGACGACGTCGACCGTCGACTTCGGCTCGATCAGGCCGAAATGCACGTTGAGGCCATGCGCGAAGGCGATAGCGGCACCATCGCGGATGTTCGGCGCGATCTCGTTCTTGTAGATGTCGGCCTGCAGTTCGTCCGGCGTTGCCATCATCATCAGGTCGGCCCATTTGGCGGCGTCCGCCACGCTCATCACCTTGAGCCCGTCGGCCTCGACCTTCTTGGCGGTCGCCGAGCCGGCCTTGAGGCCGATGGCGATCTCCTTGGCGCCGGAATCCTTGAGGTTGAGCGCATGCGCCCTGCCTTGGCTGCCATAGCCGATGATGGCGACCTTCTTGCCCTTGATCAGATTGAGATCGGCATCACGATCGTAATAGACGCGCATTTTGTCTTCCTTCCCGTTTTTACAAATCAGAGGGCCTTGCGGCCGGTTGTTGCTCCATGAAGAGCGAGAAACTGCTGCGTCGCGCGCGCGGCATCGCCGCCGATCGCCGCCTCAGTCAATTCCAGCCGGTCGCCAAGCAGCAGACGGATCTGCACGTCGCGGGCGACCAGCCCGAAAAAGGTGCGGAACGCCGTCTCGGCATCCGTGAAATCCAAAAGCCCGGTCCGTCGGCCGGCCTCAAGCACCGGCTTCAACCGTTTGGCCAATGCGAAGCGGCCGTTCTCAAGCACGACGGCGCCGAGATTGTCCTTACCCGAGCCCGCATGGCTGACCGCCACCCGGTTGAGGGCGATCGAGGTGTCGCTGGAGATCACCTTAAGCCAGTCCGAGGCAAAGCGTTCGAGGCTTGCGGTCAGCGAGGCAAGATCGAGCCCCTTGCCGTCAACCGGCGCCACCCGCACTTTCGAGGCCTGCCACTGCACCGTCGCCGTCAGCAGCCCGTCACGGTCGCCGAACCATTTGTAGAGCGTTTCCTTGGAGCAGCTAGCGCGGCGCGCCACGGCGGTCATGGTCAGATGATCGCCCTCCTCGACCAGCAGCCGCAACGCCGCGTCGAGGACGGCCTTCTGCCGTTCTGTCAGCGCTTCGCTGGTGTCCATATCGGGCAAGATGTGCAACACGCTCTTCTCTCGAAAGGCAGGCCACCGATCACTCGGCAATCCGTACCGTACGTTACGGTTCGGCATATTGCGCATTCCAAGGCCGCACGCAAGAGGACGAGAGCAAAATATCTGCAAGTGGATGAGCGTTGCCGCGCGCGACAAGCCTCGCCTAGTCGCCGGCCGGCGGTTGACGCAGCCGTCCAAGCAATGCCGAGACCATGGTCAGCTCATCCGCCGACAATTTGGCGCCTACCAGTTCCGCAATCGAGCGTCCGTAGACAGCCCACATCTGGCGGCGTGTCTCTCGCCCGCTGGCGGTGATGCGGATGGTCTGGCCACGGCCGTCATCGGCCACCGGCAGTTTCTCGACGAGCCCATCGGCCTCGAGCCGGGCCAGAAGCCGAGAGATGTTGTATTGCGCGAACAGCGTGCGCTCGATGAGCTGGAACGGCCGCAGCCCGCCCTCACCCGCCTCGGCGAGCTCATGCAGCACGTCGTACCAGGCAAGCGGCGGCAGGCCGGCGGCCTTCAACGCCTCTTCGGCGCTTTCCATCAGCTGGCGCGAAACGCGCATCAGGCGAGCCCAGGCCTTGATGGCTTCGGGCGAAGGCGTGGCTTTCTCGGTCATGGCGCATTCCTAGACGATAGATGCAATTGCATCAAGCTTGACGGTCGATGCATGTGCATCTATATAGATGCAATTGCATTAACCCTGGAAAGCCGATCCGATGAAACACGAAACCTGCACACGCGCCGACAAGCTCATTCTCGTCAGCCATCACCTCTGCCCCTATGTGCAGCGCGCCGCGATTTCGCTGGCCGAAAAGGGCGTGCCGTTCGAGCGCATCGATATCGACCTCGCCAACAAGCCGGACTGGTTCAAGGCGATCTCGCCGCTCGGCAAGGTGCCGCTGCTGCGCGTGCAGCGAAATGGCGAGGAAACGGTGGTCTTCGAGTCAGCGGTCATCCTGGAATTCCTCGAAGAGACGCAGGCCAATCCCCTCCACCCTGTCGATCCCTATGCCCGCGCCCGTCATCGCGCCTGGATCGAGTTCGGTTCGGCAACCCTCAACGCCATCGGCCGGTTCTATTCAGCCTCGATCGAGGCTGGCTTCCTTGCCGAATCCAGCGCGCTGTCCGCCATGTTCGATCGCCTCGAAGCCGAGCTGGCGGACGAGCCCGGCGGACCCTGGTTCGCCAGCAAGCACTTTTCGCTGGTCGACGCCGTTTACGGTCCGGTCTTCCGTTATCTCGATGTCTTCGACCGCATCGGTGATTTCGGCATTCTGGACGGCAAACCGCTCGTCCGAGCCTGGCGCAAGGCGTTGAGTGAACGCCCGTCGATCAGGCAAGCCGTGGCGCCGGACTATCCGCAGCGCCTGCATGCTTTCCTGCAAGCGAAGGGATCGCACCTTTCAGGCCTCATCCGGCAAAACGATCCAGCCACCGCGCCTCGGTCAGCCCAATCCGCTTGAACGGATCGATCATCGTACCGGCCACCATCGAGGCGAGAAACTGCGGCGCCGGCGGGATTTTTGCCACCGTCGCCACCAGCCTGTCGCGGATGAAGGGCAGCGCCACCGAATCCGACTGGTAGAACGGCGTGAATGCCAGCGACAGCGCCTGGAAGATGCGGACATGCCAGCGCCGCGCCTTCGCATAGGCCTCCAGTGCTGCGTCGACACTCGTTGTCCGCACCAGCGCATGGCTGAGCGCCGCCGCGTCGAGCAGCGCCATGTTCGCCCCTTGCCCGAGTTGCGGACTGGTGGAATGCGCCGCGTCGCCGATGACGGCCAATCGCCTACCGGCCGGGAGCTTCATCGTGTGGTGGCCGTAGCGGGCCAGCGAGAGCTGGTCGAAACTGTCGATCTGGCTGGTGAACGCCTCGCTCTGTGGCCACAGCCGGACCACCCTTTCCTTCCAGGCGTTCAGGCCGCGGACGCGCACCTCATCGGCATCCGACGGCTTCAGGCTCCAGAAGAAGGCCGCCATCTTTTCAGCGCCCGGCTGCGGCCGGCCGACCGGCAGCACGCCGATCATCACGCTCGCTTTGTCGTAGCGTTGCAGCAGCGCATGCTCATCGAAACCGTCGCCGCGCCAACCAAGCGAGGCCCAGAACGCGCCATAGGTGAGTGCTCTTGGCTCGCCTGGAGCGCTCGCGCGGCGCAGTTTCGAGCGCGAACCGCTGGCGTCGATGACGAGGTCGAACGGCCCTGCCCTTCGTCGGTTGCCGCATATCAGCGTCGCCCGTTCGCCGGTCTCCAGAGCCTCGATCTCGACGCCGGTCTCGATGGCGATCGCCTCGCGCTGCGCGGCGCGGAAAAGCACGCCGAACAAGGCCGCCCGGTGCACCGCCAGCCCGAAGCGGCCACCGCGTTGCGCATCGTAGCGGACATCGAGCACCGTACGGCCCGTGGAAGCATCGGCGCCATGCAGGCGGTCGATACGGCTGCCCAGCGCGAGTATGTCGTCAAGCAGGCCAAGATCGGCCAGGACCGTCAGCCCTGTCGGCTGCAGAATCAGCCCGGAGCCGACCGGCTTCGGCTCATCGAAGCGCTCGAAGACCGTGACCCGATGCCCGGCACGCTTGAGATAGAGCGCCATGGCCAATCCCGCCGGCCCGGCGCCGGCAATTGCTATGTCGTAGGAAATGCCAATGCCCCCAAGCCGAACTGGCCGGGACAATCCTTCAGCCGCCCGACGAAATCAAGCCGCGGGTTTTAACTGCCGTTCAAGCCTGCATGGCATCAAAGCCGGAACGCGCGTCGCGCACCGCGTCATGATTGAGTTCGGCCCATAGGATCAGCTGATGCAAGGCGCCGAACATCGAATGCCCGAGATCGGTCAGGCTGTATTCGACGCTCGGCGGCTTGGTCGGGAACACTTCGCGATGCACATAGCCGTCACGCTGCAAATCATGGAGCGTCTGCGTCAGCATGCGCTGTGAGATATCGGGCACCAGCCGCCGCAATTCGCCAAACCGATAGGGCTTTTCGGCCAGCGCCATCATCAGCAGCGAGCTCCATTTCCCGCTCACCCCCTGGATGACATCGCGGACTGGACAATTTGCAAAATTGCCGCCGCCGGAGATCGCCTTGTAGACCTCCATCTTCGATCTCAGATTGACGATCTTGCTGTCCACCGCTGGATCCCTGCGCCTGCCTACCTCCCGAAAAACTGCCTTCTTTACGGCCATGGGTCAATTCCTATTTTAGTGCTGGTCTCTTTTTGAGACTGCCACTCGAACCGCCTTAGCGGCGCAATGTCAGGATCTTCCATGACCGAAACCCTTCTCATCACCGGCGCTTCCGGCCAGCTCGGCCGCGGCGTCATCAACCATCTGCTGGACACGTTCAAGGTTCCAGCGGCACGGATCATCGCCGCCACCCGCAATCCGGAAAACCTCGCCGGCCTGGCGGCGCGAGGCGTCATCACAAGGGCGGCTGACTTCGACGACACACTATCGTTGGAGGCTGCGTTCAAGGGCGCCGACAGGGTGCTGATCATCTCGACCGGCGAGATCGACCTGCTTCACGGCAAGCGCCTGAGGCAGCACGAGAACGCGGTTGCCGCCGGGAAGAAGGCCGGTGTTTCCCACCTTCTCTACACCTCGATGCCTAATCCAGAACCGGTTTCGCCGGTGCTGTTTGCCAATGATCACTACGGCACCGAGCAGGCGATCAAGGCGAGCGGCATCCCCTACACGATCTTCCGCAACGGCTGGTACCAGGAGAACCTGTTCATGGCCCTGCCGCACGCGATCGCTTCGGGAAAATGGTACACGTCCGCCGGCGACGGCCGCATGGCGCACGGTGCGCGCGACGACATGGCGGCAGCGATCGCCGCCGGCCTCGCCGCCGCATCAAGCGAAAGCGAGACCTACACCTTGACCGGCCCGCAGGCCTACACGACGGCCGAGATTGCCGCCCTGGTAAGCGAGGTCACCGGCAAGCCGCTAGATGTCGTGCAGGTTCCGGATGAAGCCCTGACCGAGGGCGTGAAGGCGGCTGGCGTTCCCGAGGACTTTGCCCGCATCATCGTGTCGTTCGACGCCAACACGCGTTCCGGCCGCATCGCCATGGTGACGGACGCGGTCGAGACGCTTTCCGGCCGAAAGTCGAAGACGCTGAAGCAGTTCCTCGAGGCAAACAAGGCCGCGCTGGCCGGTTGAAGCGGAGTGACATGGACTGTGCCGTGAAGCACAGTCCATTCGCCGATCCGCCAGGACATGTCCTAGATCGCCACCTGCGTGCCGATCTCGACCACGCGCCCGGTCGGGATTTGGAAATACTCCGTCGCATCGGCCGCCGTGCGCGCCAGGCCGATGAACAGCCGATCCTGCCACACCGGCATGCCGGAATTGGGCGAGGCCTTGAGCGAACGCCGTGACAGGAAGAACGAGGTCGTCATGATGTCGAACTTCCAGCCCTGCTTGCGGCAGATCGCCAGCGCGCGCGGGATGTTCGGCTGCTCCATGTAGCCGAAGGTCAGCGTCACCCGCATGAACAGCTCGTTGACCGTCTCCATCTTGACCCGGTCGCTGTCGGGCACCACCGGTTGCGGCGCGGTCACCACCGAAAGGATGACGTTCTGCTCGTGCAGCACCTTGTAGTGCTTCAGGCTGTGCATCAGCGCGGTTGGCGCGCTGAGTGGATCGCTCGTCAGGAACACCGCGGTGCCGGACACCAGCTGCGGCTTTTTCTTCAGGAGATTGCCGGCGAGGAAATCGAGCGGGATTTCGTTGCGGCGGGTCTTGTCGAACAGATAGCGGCTGCCGCGCACCCAGGTCCACATGGCCAGCACGATGGTGAAGGCCACGGCCAGCGAGGCCCAGCCGCCCTCGAACACTTTGACGATGTTGGAGGCAAAAAAGCCGACGTCGATGAAGCCGAACAGCGCCGTCATGGCGACCGCCACCCACAGCCGCCATTTCCAAATCCGCGTCATGACCACAAACAAGAGCACTGTGGTCACCAGCATGTTGCCGGTCACCGAGATGCCGTATGCCGACGCCAGCCTGCTGGATTCGCCGAAGCCGACGACCAGCATCATCACCACCAGCGCCAGCAGCAGGTTGACGCGCGGCATGTAGATCTGGCCGGACTGTTTCTCCGAGGTGTGCAGGATTTCAAGGCGCGGCAGCATGTTGAGCTGCACCGCCTGCCTGGTCAGCGAGAAGGCGCCCGAGATCACCGCCTGGCTGGCGATGACCGTCGCGGCGGTCGCCAGCACGACCATCGGGATCAGCGTCCAGCCTTCGTTCATCTCAAAGAAAGGATGGCCGACGACGCCGTTCTTGGCCAGCACGAAGGCACCCTGCCCGGCATAGTTCAGCAGCAGGCACGGGAACACGACCCACAGCCAGGCGAGCACGATCGGCTTGCGGCCGAAATGCCCGAGATCGGCATAGAGTGCTTCCGCACCGGTGACGGCGAGGAAGATGGCGCCGATGGTCACGAAAGCGACGTCGGGCGAATTGATCAGAAACGCGACGATGTAGTGCGGGCTGATCGCCCACAGGATTTCCGGATCGGCGATGATGTGGTTGAGGCCGGAAAGGCCGATCGCCAGGAACCACACCGCCGTCACGGGACCGAAGACCAGCCCCACACCCCCCGTGCCGAAACGTTGCACCGCAAACACCATGGCAAGGATGACCAATGTCAGCGGCACGACATAGGGCTGGAAGGTCGGCGTGACGACATTCATGCCCTCAACCGCCGACAGCACCGATATCGCCGGCGTGATGACGGCATCACCGAAGAAAAGCGATGCCCCGACAATGCCGATGCCGAGCATCAGCGCCGAGCGCTTGGGGAAACTGCCGCGCGCCAGCGCCATCAGCGACAGCACGCCGCCCTCGCCGCGGTTGTTCGCCCGCAGCACGAACATGATGTATTTGATGGTGACGATGATCGTCAGCGACCAGATGATCAGCGACAAAACGCCCAGAATATCGCCGCGCTGGGCGACTTGTCCGCCCGACGACGCCACCAGCGCCTCGCGAAAGGCGTAGATCGGGCTGGTGCCGATATCCCCATAGACGACACCGAGCGCGCCCAGCATCAGAACCTTGGTGCTGTGCTGCTCGACTTCCGAATGGCTCGATTGTTCGACGGGTTCTGCCTCACTACCAGTATTGGTAAGGGCCATGGACGACACTCCGATAAGCGCGCGGTGCTCTACGCTTGCTGCAATGCAATATCAAGTGCCGTCGCGTAATGGCTGCCATGCCTGCCACGCGAGGCTGCCATCGCTACCATCCGCAGGCCTTGAGGAACCGACCCACCGTGCCGGCCATGCCATACTCCAACGCGTCGGCTGTCAACCCATGTCCGATCGACACTTCGGCCAATGCCGGAATGCGCTTGGCAAGTGCGGGCAGATTGCTGACCACCAGATCGTGCCCGGCATTGACCTGAAGCCCGGCAGCAAGCGCGGCGTCGGCGGTTTTTCCCAGTCTTTCCAGCTCCTTGGCCGCTTTGGCGGAATCTGTGTGATAGCTACCATATGGACCCGTATAGAGTTCGATACGGTCGGCGCCGACATCGCGGGCGGCCGCCACCCAATCGGGGTCCGGATCGGAAAACAGCGACACGCGAAAGCCCCCCTTTTTCAGACGCTTGACGATCGGTGTGAGGAACGCGGCCCGGGTGGCGAAGTTCCAGCCATGGTCCGATGTCGCCTGGGCCGGATCGTCCGGCACCAAAGTCACCTGTTCGGGCTGGTGCTTTTCCACAAGCACCAGGAAATCCTCGGTCGGATAGCCCTCGATGTTGAATTCCGCGCGCGGAAACTCGTCGTCGATCAGCGACCGAATCTCAGGCAGATCGGAGTGTCTTGTGTGCCGCTCGTCGGGGCGTGGATGCACCGTCAGCCCATGCGCTCCGGCCGCCAGCGCAATGCGGCCGAGGCCGGTCACGCTTGGCCACGGCAGGTCGCGCCGGTTGCGCAGCATGGCGATGGCATTGAGGTTGACGGAGAGCTTTGCAGGCATGCGGGTGGCCTCGGAAATCATTCAACGCGCCCACCTATAATGCCTTTGACGGGAACAGTAATGCCTTTGGTGGGAACAGACTGGGGGTTTCGCGTGTTCCAAGCCTGATGAGCGAACCCGGGAAAGGACGCACCGATGAATTTTCTCGATGAGGTTCCGGCAATCCGCCGTATCGAGACCAGCCGCGACGACCTTTTCGCCATCGATGTCGTCGGGCACGTTTCCGCGGCCGACGGTGAAAATCTTTTCGGGCTGCTGGAGGCAGCCTATGCCCTGCACCCGCGCATCGATGTGCTGGTGCGCCTCGTCGACCACGATGGCGTCGACTGGGCCGACATCGCGGACGAGACCCTGAAGCAGGGTGCCATTCATGCATTGGAACATGTCGGCCGTTGCGCAACCATCGGCGAACCGGACTGGATAGCGGACGCACAACGCTTTCTGCCGTCCTCACCGCCCATCGAAATCAGGCATTTCAGGGCGGAGGACGAGGCTGCCGCCTGGCAATGGCTTGCCGCACAGCCTATCGGGGCAACAGCATCCGGAGCCCCTACCTGACGATCGTCAGCCGTTCGGCCGCCCGCGTGATGGCGGTGTAGAGCCAGCGCTGGCGGGTTTCCTTGAAGGCCCAGCTTTCATCGAACAGCACAATCTCGTTCCACTGCGAGCCCTGCGCCTTGTGCACGGTCAGCGCGTAGCCATAGTCGAAATCGTCGAAGCGCTTCTTCTGCTGCCAGGGGATATCGGCATCGGGATCCTCGAACGCCGCCTTGAGCAGCTTGATCTTGGCGACGCCACGATCCGGATCGTCCTCTTCCGGCGACACCAGAAGGTTGATGCCGGGCTTCACCGTCTCGCGCGACGAGGTCATCACCTTCCACAGCGAGCCATTGAGCAGGCCCTTGGCCGGATCGTTGCGCAGGCAGACCAGCTTGTCGCCGGCTTGCGGATAATCGGCGTTGAAGCCCTTGAGCTCGCGCAGCCGCTGATTGTAGCGGCGACGCGTGCGGTTGGTGCCGACCAGCACCTGGTCCGCCTTCAGCACCAGCTCCTGGGTGACGTCTTCCTTGCCGATCACCTGCGCCGTGCCATAGTCGCCACGCATGAATTCACGGCCCTCGCGCACATCGAGCGCCAGCCGCAGGATCGGGTTGTCGCGCGCCTGCCGGTGGATTTCGGTCAGCAAAAAATCCGGCTCGTGGTCGGTGAAGAAGCCGCCGCCCGAGATCGGCGGCAGCTGGCCGGGGTCGCCCAGCACCAGGATCGGCGTGCCGAAACTCATCAGGTCGCGGCCGAGCTGCTCGTCGACCATCGAGCATTCGTCGATGACGACCAGTTTCGCCCGCGTAATCGGGCTCTGGCGGTTGAGCGAGAAGGTCGGCGACATCGACGTCTTGCCGGTGACCTCGTCCGATACCGATTCCTCGCCCTTCGGCCGATAGATCAGCGAATGGATGGTGCGCGCATTGACTGCACCCTTGGAGCGCAGCACCTGCGCCGCCTTGCCGGTAAAGGCGGCGAACTGCACCTGGCCGTCGACATGTTCGGCGAAATACCGCGCCAAGGTCGTCTTGCCGGTGCCGGCATAGCCGAACAGCCGGAACAGCTGCGGCTGGCCGGTCTTCAGCCATTGGGCGACCGCCTTCAGCGCGTCGTCCTGTTGGGGAGAGAATTCCATCAGCGCGAGAGACCGGATTCGCAAGGGAAAGACAAGACAGCGGCCACCATCATCGATGCGCCGGGACGCTTCAATGCCGCCGACGGGTCAGGCTATCAGGCGCAGACAAGAACGTAAAGGGAACATACAAGCTCGCCCCACACCTTATCGAATCGGCTGGGGATCGTTTTCCAGCAGGATCGGCTTGCCGTGCGGCGTGGCATGCGCGGCGCGCTCCCAGGCTTCAGCCATAGCGTCGACATCCGACTTCGCGGCCAGCCCTTTGATGGCAAGCAGGCTTTCCAGCGCCGCCAGCCAATGTTCGTAATAATCATGGCCGTCCGCTGCGGCGCCCGGTCTCTTCACTTTTTCCGACAGTGCCTGCGCCCACTCGCTCCACGAAAACAGGCCCTTGTCGTGCAACGCCACCGTCATGGCGAAAGCCTCGGCCTGCCATGGCTCGGCAAACACCCGCGCATCGACGCCCGGCGGCAGCTCGGACAGATCCGTATCACGCCGGCTCAAGATAGCTCTCCCAGGCGTCTATCGACACGCTTAGCGTCGGGTCGGCGCCCTCGCCCCAGATTTCCGGCCCTTCGAAAACCACGGTGTAGACCCATTGCGGATTTTCGCCGTGTCCATGCGCGTTGCTGTCGGGGAACACGAAACCGTCGTGCACCGCCTCAATCACCCCCTGCTTGGCGCGCGCATAGCGCGGCAGCCGCGTGTGGCCGCTCGGGTTGAAGTTCTTGGTCCGTACAGGATCGCCGGCCTTGAACCGCGCTGGCTGTGCCACCGGCCGGTCGCAAGGCCCACCCTTGGCCAGCACGGCAGGCACGTTTTCCGCCTTCAGCACCCTTTTCGGTGTCGCAGCCGGATCAATCGCTCGGCCCTCAGCCAAGTCGCGCTCGCTGACAAACCCATGGCGCTTGAGCAGCACCTCCAGCGCCTTGATCCAGATCTCGTAGTAGCTGGAGGCATAATAGTCGGCCGGATGCAATGATTCCCGCGCATGCCGGCTCTCGTCGATGTTCCAGGCTCCCATGGCGCCGGCAGTCAGCGTCACGCCGAGCGCCCGCCTCTCCCATGCGGCATGAAAATACGGCTCGTCCTGTTCGGGCGCGACGGGACCGAACCCCATTTGTCCGCCGAGATCCTGCGGCCCGTTCATGCCGGCTGCCCCTCTATTTCAGGTCTTTGGGCCAAGCCGGTCCCGATCATCGCATCACGGCTGACCAACTCCGCCAGCCGCTCCTCGCTCCAGCCTTCGGTATTTTCGGGCCGCATCGGCACGACGAGATAGCGCAGCTCGGCGGTCGAATCCCAGACGCGGATTTTCTTGTCCGCCGGCAGCGTCAGCCCGAACTCCTCCAGCACGCCGCGCGGATCGATGACGGCACGCGAACGATAGGGCGGCGCCTTGTACCAGACCGGCGGCAGGCCGAGCACCGACCACGGATAGCAGGAGCACAGCGTGCAGACGACGAGATTGTGCGTCTCCTCGGTGTTGAACACCGCCTGCATGTGCTCGCCCTGCCGCCCGGTATAGCTCAGCGATTCGATCGCCGCCGTCGCATCGCGTTTCAGCCATTCGGCATAGGCGGGATCGCTCCAGGCCTTCGCCACCACCCTGGCGCCGTTGCGCGGGCCGATTTTCGTCTCGTAGGTATCGACGATGACGTCGATCGCCGCCGGATCGATCAGCCCCTTTTGGGTGAGGATGGTTTCCAGCGCGCGGACGCGGGCGGCAAACGGATCGAGTTCGTTGTCGTGGTCATGATCGTGTGACATGGCCGCAAACTACGTTTCCAGTGATGCCGCCGCAAGCGCAACGGCTTGGGCCAACGGCACATGGCGCTGGCCCTGTCACATCATTCGGCCGCCGCCCGCTGCGGTTCGGGCAGCATGTCTTCCCTGGCTTCGAATAGCGACGGCTGATCCCCCGCTTCGACCGGGCCTGGCTCGCCCTTGCGCTTCGACCAAAGCCCGACCAGCCAGCCAGAGAAATTCTCCATGTAGACATAGATCACCGGCGTCACGAACAGGGTCAGCGCCTGCGAGGCAAGCAGACCACCGACAACGGCAACGCCCAGCGGCTGGCGCAGTTCGGCGCTGGCGCCGGTGCCGAGCGCAATCGGGAATGTGCCCATCAGTGCCGCCAGCGTCGTCATCATGATCGGCCTGAACCGCATCAGGCAGGCCTTGTGGATCGACTCGGTCGCGGACATGCCGTCTCGTCGCAGTTCAAGCGCGACGTCGACCATCATGATGCCGTTCTTCTTGACGATGCCGATCAGCATCAGGATGCCGATCACCGCGATGACAGACAGATCCATACCGGCGAAGCGCAAGGCAACAACCGCCCCGAGCACAGCCGACGGCAGGCCGGTGAGGATTGTCAGCGGGTGGATGAAGCTCTCGTAGAGGATGCCGAGCACGATGTAGATGGTCAGGATTGCGCCGCCGACCAGAAAACCCTGGTTGGCAAGAGAATCCTGGAAGGTCTTGGCCGTCCCGGCGAAGGTGGTCGAGATCACCGTCGGCATGCCGATCTGCTCCTTCAGCGCATTGATGCGCGTCACGCTGTCGCCCAGCGCCACGCCCTGCGGCAGATTGTAGGAGATGGTCACGGCTGGAAGCTGGCCGAGCTGGTTGACAGTCAGGGCGCCGGCCGTGCGATCGACCCGGGCGAAGGCGCCGAGCGGAACCAGACTGCCGCTCGCCGTCCTCATCTGGATGGCCAGCATCCGCTCGGGCGACCACTCGATCTTTGGATCGAGCTCGGTGATGACTTCGTAGCTGTCGGCCGAACCGAAGATTGTCGAAACCTGGTCGGTGCCGAACCCGCCATAGAGGGCGGAGCGCAACGTGTCGGTATCGATACCGAGCTGGGCGGCCTTGTCGCGATCCACCACCAGCGTCGCCTGCAACGCATTGTTCTGCAGGTCGCTGGTGACGTCGGTGAAGTTCGCATGGTCGGCCGCCATCGCGTCGTTCAGTTTCTGCGCCCAAATATCGGTCAGGCCGGTATCAAGGCCCTGAACCACGAGCTGGTAGGCGCTTGCCGACGACCGCGAGCCCAGCCTCAAATTCTGCACCGGCTGCATGTAGGTCTCGATGCCCGCCACGCCGGCCAGTTGCTTGCGCAGATCCGAAAGCACCTTCTCGATATCGGGGCGCTGGTCCTTGCCCTTGAGCTGGACGAAAAGCTGCCCCTGATTGAGCGCATTGTTGCCGCTGCCCGCCGACCACGCCACATGGGCGACATAGGGCGAATGCGAGAAGACGCTGGCGACCTGTCCTTGCAGCCTGGACATGGCATCGAAAGAGATGTCCTGACGTGCGATGGTGGTCACCGATATCTGGCCGATGTCCTCCTGCGGGAAGAAACCCTTCGGCGAAGTCTGGATCAGCCACACCGACGCTGCCGCGGTGCCGACGAAGACGAGGAACACCAGGAAGGTGTGGCGCAGGCAGAAGCTCAAGACCCTGTCGTAGCCGCGGGTGACGAGGTCCTGCTTATGACCGGGGCCATGCTTGTCACGGTCGGCTTTGGTCACCGACAGCAGCCGCGAGCACAGCATCGGCGTCAGCGTCAGCGACACGAACATCGACGCCAGGATGGCGACCGTCACCACGACGGCGAACTCGTTGAAGATGCGCCCGATGACGCCACCCATCAGCAGCACGGGGATGAACACCGCCACCAGCGAGATCGAGATCGAGATGATGGTGAAGCCGATTTCGCGCGCGCCCTTCAGCGATGCGTCGAAGGCCGACAGCCCGTCCTCCTCCATATGGCGGAAGATGTTTTCAAGCATCACGATGGCGTCGTCGACGACGAGGCCGACCGCCAGCGTCAGGCCCATCAGCGATATGTTGTCGATGGAAAAGCCGAACAGGAACATCGCGCCGAGCGTGGCGATCAGCGAGATCGGCACAGCCACGGCCGGGATGATGGTCGCCGTCACCCGGCGTAGGAACACGAAGATCACCATGATCACCAGGGCAATGGTGAGCAACAGCGTGAACTGCACGTCGCTGACCGCCTGCCGGATCGAACTGGAGCGGTCGTTAAGCAGCTTGATGTCGGCGGCGGCCGGCATCTGGTCCTTGAAGGACGGCAGCATCGCCTTGACCTTGTCGACGACGTCGACAGTGTTGGCATCGGGCTGGCGCTGCACGGCCATGATGATCGCGCGGGTGCCATCGTACCAACTTGCGGTGGTGGTGGTCTGCACCGAATCGACCACGCGGGTCACCTCGCCCAGCCGCACGGGATGACCGTTTTTGGTGGCGATGATGATGTTGGAGAAGCCGGCGGCGTCGGTCAGCTGCGTGTTGGCGGTGATGGTGAGCTGCTGCTTGTCGTTCTGCAGCACGCCCAGCGGCGTGTTGCTGTTGGCCGAGGCGACCGCCGCCTGCAGCTGATCGATCGAGATGCCGCGCGCGGCAAGCGCGGTCGGGTCGATCTGGATGCGCACCGCGTATTTCTGTTGGCCGAAGATCGAGACCTGCGCCACGCCGTCGATGGTCGACAGCGACGGCGAGATGACATTTTCCGCGAAAGCATCGAGATCGGTCAGCGGAACCGTGTCGCTGACCAGCGACATCAAAAGGATCGGCGCGTCGGCCGGATTGACCTTGCGATAGCTCGGCGGCGCCGTCATCTGCGGCGGCAATGATTTCTGCGTGCGCGCGATCGCCGCCTGCACATCGGCCGCCGCCGCATCGATGTCGCGGTTGAGCACGAACTGGATGGCGATCGAGGTCTGGCCAAGCGAGTTCGTGGTCGAGATCGAATCGATGCCGGCGATGGTGGCAAACTGCTTGATCAGCGGCGTCGCCACCGATGTCGCCATGGTTTCCGGCGAGGCGCCGGGCAGCGAAGCCGAGACATTGACCACCGGGAATTCGGCGCTGGGCAGTGCGGCCACCGGGAGGAACTTGTAGGCGAACAGCCCGCCCAGCACAAGGGCGAACGACATCAGAAGGGTGGCGACGGGTCGGCGTATGCAGAATTCGGAGATCATTGGGCCGCCTCGCCGGCGTTGGTCGCCTCGGCCACCTTGGGAGCAGCATTCGCCGTGGCCTTGCCCTCATGCACCGCCGCGCCGTCCTTCAGCCTCGTCTGGCCTTCGGTGACGACCTTCTCACCGCTTTTCAGCCCCTGGCTGATGGCGCTGTTGTCGCCTTCGGTCAGCGCCACCTGCACCGGCCGCATCTCGACCGTGTTGTCCGGCTTGACCACATAGACGAACTGCCCCTTCTGGCTTGGCTGCACCGCGACGGTCGGAACCGATGTCATCTGCGGCATGATGCCGGCGTCGAGCACGACATTCACATACTGGCCGGGCCATAGCGAAAGGTCCGCATTGGGAATGCTTGCCCGCGTGGCAATCGTGCCCGACGCGGTGTCGACGCTGGAGTCGACGAAATCGAGCGTGCCCTTGCCGATCGGCGTCGGGTCGCCGTCCTTGGTCAGTGTCACCGCGCCCTGCTGCGGGTTGGCAAGCGCCTTGTGCAGCAAAGCCAGGTTGCTCTCGGGAAGATTGAAGTTGACCTGCAGCGGGTCCATCTGGGTGATGGTCACCAGCGGAGTGGCCGTGCTGCTGTTGCCATTGCTGACGGTGACGAGATCGCCGACGGCGACGCTGACTGCGCCCAGCCTGCCGGAAATCGGCGCCGTGATCGTGGCGAAGCCAAGCTGGACATTGTCGGCGTCGATTGTCGCCTTGTCGGCATCGACAGTCGCTGCGGCAGCCTTCTGCGCGGCGACGGCCTGGTCGTAGGTCTGCTGCGTGCCGGCCTGCTTGGCGACCAGATCCTTCGCGCGCTGAAGATCCGACTGCGAGCTGGCGAGCATCGCCTGATCCTTGGCGAGCGCCGCCTGATCCTTGGCAAGCTGCGCCTTCAGCGCCCGGTCATCGAGCGAAAACAGAACGTCGCCGACCCTGACCATCTGCCCGTCCTTGACATCGATGGAGACGATCTGGCTGGACACCCGCGCGTTGATGTTGACGACGGCTGGAGAGGAGACGAAGCCGATGGCGTAGCGCCGGATCGGGAAATCGGCTGTCGAAGCGACGGCCGAGAGGATGGAGGCCGAGCGGGCGCCGCTGCCGCCACCTGCCGACTTGCCCCCCGTTGCCGGCTTGTCGGTGGTCGGTTTGTCCGCGGCCGCGACCTGCTTTGCGCCGATAAGCTGCTGAACTCTGCTCAGCGTGTCCGGAGACAGATAGAGCCAGGCCGCGCCGACACAGGCGACCGCAAGCAATGAAAGAATGACTTTTCCACGCATCGACAAAAGGCCCTCTCTGTCCGACACGCCATAACCAGGTGGTCGTATTCTAGCGCAACTCACGGCTCACTGCCGCGATTTCGCCGAATAGATAGGACACGCCTTTGTCGGAAAAGGGCCAAAAGGCGGCATTACGAAGATTTAATGTGCACTGCACAACGGATGTGCAACACGGGCTCAATCCCGATCTGGGCGGTACGCCCGAGACTCCGGATCCTGTCCCTCAAAGATCAGATGATGCGCCCCGGGCCTACCTCAGCATCGGCCAAAGCGTCGCCGCCAGCAGCACGCCCATGGCGATGTTGAACCATTTCAGCCGCACCGGGTCCGACAGGAAACCGCGCAGTGCGGTGCCGAACCCAACCCACACCGAGACGCTCGGCAAATTGACGATGGTGAAAGCCACGGCGATCAACACCACCGACAGGAACGGGTGCTCGGCATTGGCATAGACGGCCATGGCGGTGATCGCCATCACCCACGCCTTGGGATTGACCCACTGGAATGCGGCTGCCTCGATGAAGCGCATGGGCCGCGCTTTCGTCTCGCCCTTGCCGGTCAGCGTGCGCGACATGGCGATCTTCCAGGCGAGGTACAAAAGATAGGCGCCGCCGGCGATCTTGAGCACGGTATGCAGCGCCGGAAACGCCGTCAACACAGCGCCGAGGCCAAGACCGACGGCAAGCAGCAGCACGAGGAAACCCATGCTGATGCCCAGCATGTGCGGAACGGTTCTGACGAGGCCGAAATTCACGCCCGATGCCAGAAGCATGAGATTGTTTGGCCCCGGCGTGATCGACGTCACGAAGGCGTAGACAAGCAGGGCAAGGAATGCGTCGAGCGACATGGATATCTTCCCTGACAAGTCAGCATCTTGTCTCTTCTCGGCGACCCCGCAAAGGCTACGGACGGCCTCACCATGGAAACTGGCTGACGCGTTCGACGCCAGCCCCGCCGAAGTCCTACATTGCCTGCGGGCCGCGGTTCAACGCTGCCACGCCGGTGCGGCAGATTTCGACCAGGCCGAGCGGTTTCATGATGGCGATGAACTGGTCGATCTTGGAGCCTTTGCCGGTGATCTCGAAGATGAAATGCTCGGTGTTGGCGTCGATGACGCTGGCGCGGAACGCATCGGCCAGCCGCAACGCCTCGACGCGGGCCTCGCCGGTGCCCGCGACTTTGACCAGCGCCAGTTCGCGCTCCAGCGGCCGCTCCTGGCCGGATTCATGCGAACGCACGGTCAGGTCGACGACGCGGTGAACCGGCACGATGCGCTCGAGCTGGTGCTTGATCTGCTCCAGCACATGCGGCGTGCCGCGCGTCACGATGGTGATGCGCGACAGGTGTTTTTCATGCTCGGTCTCGGAGACGGTCAGGCTCTCGATGTTGTAGCCGCGCCCGGAAAACAGGCCGATGACCCTGGCAAGCACGCCCGGCTCATTGTCGACCAGCACGGAAAGCGTGTGGTTTTCCGGCTTTTCCGTCTCCTTGGCGATGAAATAGGCGGAGCCGGTCGGTTGTAGCTGTGCGTTCATGACATGAATCTCGTTTTTCAGGCTCTTGAGCTAATTCTCTGTTTGCGCAGGGCTTTCTCGCGACAGCCCTGCCTTGGTTCTGCCGGCTACACCAGTTCCCTGCCCTTGGCGTCGATGGCGTTGGCCACCGCCTCGTCGGTCGCCTCGTCGGGCAACAGCATCTCGTTGTGCGCCTTGCCTGACGGGATCATCGGGAAGCAGTTGGCGAGCGTCGCCACGCGGCAGTCGAACAGCACCGGCTTCCTGACCGAGATCATCTCCTTGATCGCGTCGTCCAGCTCGTCCGGCTTCTCGCAGCGAATGCCGTGGCCGCCATAGGCCTCGGCCAGCTTGACGAAGTCCGGCATCGCCTCGGTGTAGGAATGCGACAGCCGGTTGCCGTGCAGCAGCTGCTGCCACTGCCGCACCATGCCCATGTACTGGTTGTTCAGGATAAAGATCTTGATCGGCGCGTCGTGCTGCACGGCCGCGCTCATCTCCTGCATCGTCATCTGCACGGAGGCGTCGCCGGCAATGTCGATGACCAGCGCGCCTGGATGCGCGATCTGCACGCCGAGTGCCGCCGGCAGGCCGTAACCCATCGTGCCCAGCCCTCCCGACGTCATCCAGCGGTTCGGCTTCTCGAAATGATAGTGCTGCGCCGCCCACATCTGGTGCTGGCCGACCTCGGTGGTGATGTAGGTGTCCAGACCCTTGGTCAGCTCGTAGAGCCGCTCGATGGCGTATTGCGGCATGATCACGTCGTTGTTCATCTTGTAGGCGAGCGAGTCGCGCGCACGCCATTTGGCGATCTGCTCCCACCAGGGGTAGAGCGCCTTCTTGTCGGCCTTGGCGCTCGCACGCCACAAACGCACCATATCCTCCAGCACCCGGCCGACATCGCCGATGATCGGCACCTCGGTGTGGACGTTCTTGTTGATCGACGACGGATCGATGTCGATGTGGATCTTCTTCGAGTTCGGCGAGAACGCGGTCAGCCGCCCGGTGATGCGGTCGTCAAAGCGCGCGCCGATGCAGATCATCACGTCGCAGTCATGCATGGCCATGTTGGCTTCATAGGTGCCGTGCATGCCGAGCATGCCCATCCAGTTCTTGCCTGATGCCGGATAGGCACCGAGGCCCATCAGCGTCGAGGTGATCGGAAAACCGGTGAGATCGACCAGTTCGCGCAGCAGATGGCTCGCTTCCGGGCCGGAGTTGATGACGCCGCCGCCGCTGTAGATGATCGGCTTCTTGGCACTGGCCATCAGCTCGACCGCCGCCTTGATCTTTTCCAGGTCACCCTGGACCTTGGGCTGGTAGCTGGTGCGCGGCGCGATCTGCGGCGGGACGTAGAATCCCCTGGCGAACTGCACGTCCTTCGGGATATCGACGACGACCGGACCGGGGCGGCCGGTGGTCGCGACATGGAAAGCCTCGTGGATGGTCGCGGCGAGTTCGTTGACGTCCTTCACCAGCCAGTTGTGCTTGGTGCAGGGGCGGGTAATGCCAACCGTATCGCATTCCTGAAAAGCGTCGGAGCCGATCAGCGAGGTCGGCACCTGCCCCGTCAGGCAGACCAGCGGGATCGAATCCATCAGCGCGTCCTGCAGCGGCGTCACGGCATTGGTGGCACCGGGGCCGGAGGTCACCAGCATGACGCCGGCCTTGCCGGTCGAGCGCGCATAGCCTTCGGCTGCATGGCCAGCGCCCTGCTCGTGGCGCACCAGTATGTGCTCGACATCGTCCTGCTGGAAGATCTCGTCATAGATCGGAAGGACAGCGCCGCCCGGATAGCCGAAGACATGCTTGACGCCATTGTCCTTCAGCGCCTGCACCACCATTTCGGCACCTGTCATCTCGCGCCGCTCGTTCTGTCCGTTGCTCATCGGTCTGGTCCCGTACTGTCGCCATTGGGCGTTTGCTGGTCGTTTAGTCGTGTTTCAGGCAATAAAAAAGGCCCCCGAGGGAGCCTGTGTCTTGCGCATGGGGGGTTTTCGCCCGGCGGTTACACCGCCTTGCCCACGCGCTTTCCTACGAGAATGAGTGCCGTTTTCATGGTGGCGGACACTAAGGGCGGGCAAGGCAGCCTGTCAACGGGAAAAATCGCGCCGGCGCGCACAGCGTACAGGCGCGACTGCGGTGTCAGCCCGGCGCCTTGCAGCGGGAAACGCGTGGATCGCATTTGGACGCCTTCCTGGCCTCCATCTTCTCTGGCGGATGGTGGGGTGCCACCCTTGCCGGGCCATGGTGCTGGGGCATGTGCATTGCCAACGCTTGCTGATGCGGCTTTTGTTGCCCGCCACCGAGTGCAAGACGCTGCCCCGAAACCGGCTTGGGCGAAACCGGTTTGGGCGACGATTTGACAACGATGCGTCCGTCGCCCGCGGTCCTGTCGGCATGCAGCTTGAGCGCATCGGCCTTCGCGCCGTTGCCGGCGGCCATCCGCTTGCTCACGGCGTCGCCAGGCTTCACGACGGCCGGATTGCTGGCAGCCACCGCGCCGGGGGAAATGGCCTTGCCGCCGATCGCAGTCTTGGAGCCCGCCACGATTTGCCCGTTCCCCTTTGTATTGCCGGCAAGTCTCTTGATCTCGGCGCCCCTGGAAGCATCGAGCCGTGCACTGGCAAACACGCCTTTGCGCGGAGGAACCAATTTTGCCGCCTTGATCGACTCGATGACGGGCTTCGGGAGTTGCTGCAGCCGGGGTCCGGCATTGATTGCAACCACCTGGTTGCCAAGCCGCACGTGCGGCGCCTTGTTGACCAGGACCGTCTGGTTGATGATCGTCGTGTTGCGCACGATGCCGACGTTCTCAGTGGCAGGCCGTACCACTCTGACCAGATCGACCGCGCCGATCGCCGCCACCGGCACGAAACACCACCAGGAATCGGCGAAGGCGACATCTACGTCGGGTGGTGCCGGCGCCCAGCCGACATCATTGCCGCCCTGGCGCCAGACCACCCAGGCTGGCGCCCATTGATCGCCGGCGATCCACACCCAGCCAAAATCGGGATCATAGGCCCAGCGGCCATAGTGATAGACGACATCGCCAAATGGCTCGGTGGACTGCCAGTACCAGCCATCGTCGGTCCAGACCCACCTGCCTTCGGTGTAGGGTCGCCATTCGGTACGGACCGAGGGAACCCAGACATCGCCGAAACGGCTGGAGGTCCGCCATCCGCCATAGTTCGAAAGCCTTTCGCGGACGGTGACGGAAATTTCCGCCGCATGCGCCTGCGTTCCGGGCAGCACCAGCGGGCCGGTCAGGGTCGCGCTCAAGGCCATGACCGCGGCCATTGCCGCTGCGCGTCCACGCCGGCCAAGGGAGCGACATGAAGACGCTTGGATAAAAGGTACGATGATCATAACGGGCTCCAGAGTTCCGCATCCAAAAAATCCCGGGAACCGTCCTGTTGCCCGCCACCGCTTCCCGGCTTCTCACCGATCGGTTGTCATCGGCCTCGGTGACCGCATTGCGGCATTTGACCATCAATTTTGCGCGACCGGCGCGGCATTCACAAATGGAACGTTCGTTTCCGGCGCCCGAGCGATTCCGAAACTGTCCGGCGATCTCACTTATAGGATAGACCATTGAAATCGCTGGAAACTATGGTGGGGCGTGACGAGGGCCGCCATCTCTGACGATACTTGATCGTCCGGCGGCGAGCCCGGCGGAGCCACCACCATGACGATCTGGATTTCACGGGAGGAAACCTGATGCTCGACAAGCCCTCTAGCAAGAACACGGCCCCTAGCAAGAAACTGTCCGACCTGCTCGATCGATTCGGCGCCGCGCTTGCCGCCAATGACATCGAGAAAGCGGTCGATTGCTTTCAAGAGGATTGCTACTGGCGCGACCTCGTCACCTTCACCTGGAACATCAAGACCATGGAAGGCCGCGACCAGGTCCGCGACATGCTGAAAAGCCAATTGTCGAAGACCAGGCCGTCACACTTCGCCATCGCCAAGGGCGAGGACGCGACGGAGAGCGACGGGTTGATCGAAGGCTGGATCAGCTTCGAGACGGAGGTGGCACGCGGCTTCGGCCATGTCAGGCTGAAGGACGGCAAGATCTGGACGCTGCTGACCACCATGGCCGAACTGAAAGGCCACGAGGAGCCGGCAGGCTTTGCGCGGCCGATGGGCGCCAGGCACGGCTCGGGCAAGAACCGTCCGACATGGAAAGAAGAACGCGAGAGGGAAACCGCCGAGCTCGGCTTCAAGACGCAGCCCTATACGGTGATCATCGGTGGTGGCCAGGGCGGTATCGCGCTCGGCGCGCGGCTGCGGCAGCTTGGCGTTCCCACCATCATCATCGAGAAGAACGAGCGGGCCGGCGACAGCTGGCGCAAGCGCTACAAGTCGCTCTGCCTGCATGACCCGGTCTGGTACGACCATCTGCCCTATATCGATTTCCCGAAGAACTGGCCGGTTTTCTCGCCCAAGGACAAGATCGGCGACTGGCTGGAAATGTATACCAAGGTGATGGAGCTGAATTACTGGTCCTCGACCGAGGCCAAAAGCGCTTCCTATGACGACAAGAAAAAGGAATGGACCGTTGTCGTCCACCGCGACGGCAAGGACATCACGCTGAAGCCCAAGCAGTTGGTGCTGGCAACCGGACAGTCCGGCAAGGCCAATCTGCCGAAATTCAAGGGCATGGAGACCTTCAAGGGCGACCAGCACCACTCGTCGAAGCATCCGGGTCCCGACGCCTATGCCGGCAAAAAGGCCGTTGTCATCGGATCCAACAATTCCGCCCATGACATCGCAGCGGCACTTTGGGAAGCCGGCGCGGACGTCACCATGGTGCAGCGCTCGAGTACCCATATCTCCAGGTCCGACACGTTGATGGAAATTGGACTGGGTTCGCTCTATTCGGAGCAGGCGCTGCAGAATGGCATCACCACCGCCAAGGCCGATCTCATCTTCGCTTCGCTGCCCTACAAGATCCTGCACGAGTTCCAGATCCCGGCCTATGCCGAGATGAAGAAGCGCGACGCGGCATTCTACAAGGGTCTGGAAAAGGCCGGCTTCATGCTCGACTGGGGCGACGACGAATCCGGCCTGTTCATGAAGTATCTCCGGCGCGGCTCCGGCTATTATATCGATGTTGGCGCCTCGCAGCTGGTCATCGATGGTTCGATCAAGCTGAAGAGCGGCGTCGACGTCGAGGAAATCAAGCAGCACTCTGTTCTGCTCAGCGACGGGTCGGAACTGCCTGCGGACCTCATCGTCTACGCCACCGGGTACGGCTCGATGAACGGTTGGGCCGCCGATCTGATATCTCGCGAAACCGCCGACAAGGTCGGCAAATGCTGGGGCCTCGGCTCGAACACCACCAAGGATCCCGGCCCCTGGGAAGGTGAGCTGCGCAACATGTGGAAGCCGACGCAACAGGAAGCGCTGTGGTTCCACGGCGGCAATCTGCACCAGTCACGTCACTATTCGCAATTTCTGTCGCTGCAATTGAAGGCGCGGCATGAAGGGATCGCGACGCCGGTCTACGGGCTGCAGCAGGTGCACCACAAGGGGTAGGCGAGCGCCATTCCGGCGAAGCCGGAAGAAAGAAGGAGGCACGGCTTGCACCCTGCCTCCTTCCCTAGGGAATTTACGCCGGCTTACCCGCGGCGAACTGCATCACCACCCGCTGCAGCAGCGGCACGTAATCGCGAAATGTCCGTGTCTTCATGTTGGCGATCTTGCCGCTCTCGTCCCAGATGCGGACCCGGACCGCTTCCTCATGGAAGGGGTTCTTGCGGAACTCGGCGACCTCCTCGGCATTCATCGGCCCGCCCTGCAGCGACAGCGTGTGCACCGAGGCCTGCGAAAGCCTGCCGAAATAGGTCGGGTCGGTGGCGCAGAGATAGCGCTTGGCGGCGACATGCAGCCTGACGCATTCGACGATGACAGGTGGAAAGAACGGCGCCAGCACCTCGCCGCCGGCCTCGTCATGATGCTTGTCCTCGACATCCTCGGGCGAATAGGTGCCGAACTCGCTGGTGTAATGGCCGATGTCGTGCAGCAGCGCCGCCGCCACCAGTTCGTCCGGCGCGCCGTCCTTTTCAGCGAACCAGGCACCCTGCAGCATGTGCTCCGACATGGTGACGGGTTCGCCGAGATAGGATTCGGCGCCCCGGCGCTCGAAGATGTCGGCGATGAACTCGACGATGGTGTCCGCGTTCAAATCCTGGCCGCTCATTCCGCGGCCTCCTTGAACCCGTGCTCGATTGCCGCGAGCGTCGACAGCAGACCGTCCTTGTCTGCGTAGCAACCCTGCAGCCAGCGCTTACCGGTACCGGAAAACGCCTTGCGGGCATGCATGACGCGGGTGTTGTCGACGATGAACGCTTGCCCCGCTTCGAGCTTGAACGTCACCTCGAAGGATGGATCCTCGATCAGTTCCGCAAACCGGCGATAGGCGGCGTAGTACGCTTCCATATCGCTGAACGGCACGTCGACCGTCGGCGCCAGCGAGCGGTTGTTGAAGCGGATGCAAATCAGCTCGCCATCGGGCCCGAGCTCGATCATCGGCCGCTTCGCCTGCAGCCGCACGCCGGAAGAGCCGGCATACTCGAAGCGCGCCGGGCATGAGCTCAGCAGCCGGAAGCCTTCCGGGTTCTCAGCCTGCAGCGCAGCCGCGACTGCAAACCCATCGACGACACTGGACTCGCCGCCCTCAACCGTATTCTTGATGCAGGACAGGATCTGCAGCGTCGGCACAGGGTCGCGATAGGGATTGTCGGTGTGCGCCTGGAGGCCGAGATTCGTGTAGGCGAGATTGTTCGGATTGACCTCGGCGCGCACTTCGAACCAGCGCCCGTAATTGGTTTCCCTGATGTAGCCGAAAAGATCGGACACTTTGCACAGTGCCCCGGATTCGGTCGGCAGATCGTCCATCACCGCGAAGCCATAGGTTTTCACCGCCGACAGCCATTGCCCCAGCACAGCGCGATCGCGGCTGGCCGCAACATAGCCGGCGCGCGGCACCGAATTCTGCATCGAGGCCTTGGTCCATCGCACGGTGGCCTCGCCTGTCCAGCCGGGCTGGCGGCCTGCGTCACGATCATAGGCATTGGCGCTCAGCCATGCCGCGGGAAAGCTGACCGTCTTCTGCTCGGGCACGAAGCTGACTTCCAGGGCGCCGCCTTTGATCGATGCGGCGCCGATCCTGGTGTCGGCGGGAATGTCGAGAATGGTGATGAGCCGTTGACCATTGCCGGCGCTGCGCGTCTTGTCGTCCAGCGCATTGTCGCGCAGCCACATGGCGTGAAAACGGCTGCGCGACCCGTCCTGCCAGCCAAGGTCGATTGTTCTGCCTTCGTCGCCGATCCGCGCCTGGGTGAGCATGGAGATCCGTTCCTGTCCATTGCGTCCCCCGCAGCCTGATCCGCAGGGTTTCGATTGCATGTTGATCGCGCGACAGACATAACTCAAATTATCATTTTTTAGCCAATGACCGCAGAATACTAATGGCTCGTACAAATACACCGGTGCCGCCTCTGGACTGGCTGCGCAGTTTCGAGGCGGCGGCGCGGCTGTCGAATTTCACCGCGGCGGCAGCCGAGCTCGGTCTCACCCAGGCAGCCGTCAGCCAGCACATCCGGTTTCTCGAGGAGCGGCTGAAGACACGCCTGTTTTCGCGGCTGGCGCGCGGCGTCGCACTGTCGCCGGAGGGAGCAGCCTACCTGCCTCACATCCAGTCGGCCTTCGCCACCATCGGCAACAGCACCGCGGAACTGTTCGAGCCGCGTGCCGTCCAGACCGTGACCATCCGGGCGCCGATCTCCTTTGCCTTGCTCATGCTGGTTCCGGCGCTGCCCGATCTCGCGAAGGCACTGCCGCGCATCCAGCTCGATCTGGTGACGATCCATCGCCCTGCCGACTACGATCTGCCGGGCTCGGTGCTCGACATCCGCTTCGGCAACGGATCCTTCCCCGGCCGCGAAGCCGACAGACTGACCGCCGAGCGGCTCGTGCCGGTGGCCGCACCTGCGCTCGCCGGCGACGACGACTGGCCTTCCCTGCCGCTGCTTCTGGTCGCCGGCGCGCGCGAGATGTGGGCGGAATGGTTCGCCGCCGCTGGACTGGCTGGCCATCTCAGACGATCGCACCGCTTCGACAGTTTCGTCACCGCCATGGAGGCGGCGAGCGCCGGCGCCGGCGTGCTTTTGGGCTCGCGGCCGCTGGTCGATGCGGCGCTCGACATCAAGACGCTGGTCAGGCTTTCCGACTATGAACTTTCCAGCACATCGGGGCATTTCCTAACCAAGGCGTCGACAGCACGCCTGACCGGAGCCGAACAGGATTTCCGCCAGTGGTTGCTGTCGCGCCTCTCCGCGCCGGCATGACTGGTTATGAGATTGGCCCGATCCGCTTCCAGTAGATCAACGTGCCGGTCAGCCCGCCATGCGGCTTCAGGGCATAGTCCGGTATCTCACCGGCCAGCGTGAAGCCCAGCCGCTCATAGAGGCCTGAGGCGCCCTCCTCGGTCGCCGTGTCCAGAACCAGCAGCGTGCGGCCCCTCTCGATGGCAAGGCTCTCGGCGGCCCGCATCAGGCGCGTTCCCACACCCCTGCCCCGGTAATCGACTGATGTCATCAGCTTGGCGATCTCGGCCCGGTGCGGCTGGTTGGGCGGACAATCGAGCAGCAAGGTCACGGTGCCGACCAGGTTTTTGCCATCCCAGGCGCCAAGCACCGATCTTTCGCCCCTTGCCGCCGCGGCCAGCGATTTTTCCCAGAACGTCCTTGCCGCCTGCGGCGCCAACGGATGCATGAAGCTGACCGAACCGCCGGCCGCCACCGTTGCGACCAGCAATTCGGCCAGCATGTCCTGCGTCTCGGCAGCCGGGTTCAGGGTTGCGATCTCGATCGAGTTCATGTGCAGGATATCCTGTGATTGCCATAGAAGCGGGCGTATTGCTGTCAGTCCAGATGGCGCGCGCGGCGTCGCTTTCGCGCCGCCTTGATGGCGCTGATGCGGTCGGCGTCTTCGTGCCCGAGATGCCGCCCGCGCTCGAGGATCTCGAGCGTGTACTCCTCATAGGTCAGGCCAAGCCGCTCGGCTCTGTCCATGCGCAACAGCATCACCTCGTGGCTCGGCGCCTTCCACGCCTTGGCATGGGCGGCCTGCCAGGCAAGAAAGATGTAGGGATCGCCCTTGCCCCATGGCGGGCCCTTGTACTCATCGAGAGGCGGCCCCCCATTATGGGAGCGCCTTGGTCTTCTTGCCATTGTGTCAGCCCCTGACCAGCGCGACGAGATAGTCGGCGCCGGGCTCCAGGGCATGGAAGGTGCAGTCCGACGGCGCCCCGAGCGCCAGGCAGTCGCCTGATACAAGCTTGTGCACCGCCTCACCTTCGATGAATTCGAGCCGCCCGGAAATCAGCCATATCTGCTGCTTGATGAAGGCGTATGAAGCGGCCGGAAAACTGACCTTGGCGCCCGCCGGCAGATGCACCTTGATCAGTTCCAGCGGCATATCGCCAGCCGGCGAAAGATGCCGCCTAACATAGCCGGTGTCGGGATCGCGCCACACCGGCTGGTCGGCTTCGCGCAACAGCCCGCCGCCCTGCAATTCCGCGCGCGCGATCAAGGTCGACAGCGTCATGCCGAAGGCCGACGCGATGCGCACCAGAAGCGCCGCCGTCGGGCTGGTCTTGCCCCGCTCGATCGTGCTGAGCATCGCCTTCGAGACGCCGGAACGCTCCGCGAGTTCGGCCAGGGACCAGTCGCGCGCGATTCTTTCGGCGTGTATCCTGCGGCCGATCGTCGAGGAAATGTCGTTCGCTATATCATCCATATGTCTATTATAGCGAAATATAGACGCCGGAGAAGAGCCGCCTTGCGACAATTTTCACGAGCCCCTTAATGCTCTCTACACCATCCGACCTCATCGGGCCTTAACCCCATTCGGGTAGCATCGATGCTCCAGGGAAATGGGGATTGGCCTGTCCATGTATGTCGAACGCGAAGCCTCCGTTGGAGAACCGACATCGCAGGAGCGCCGCGACGCAGAGCAGAACGACAAGCGCATCCTCGGCAATGTCGTGCAATGCGATGGCGCGCGCGCCACCATCAGCGCCTACGCGAACGACGCCGACGGCGCGGTGACCGGCCTGTGGACGGTCGGCAAGATGATTTCCATCAATCTCGGATCGACGCGAACCGTCGGCCTGGTCTACGCAATCGGCAAGTCGGACCGCGCGTGGAGCAATGAGGGCCAGAACGCCATCGAGGTCAGCATCGAGCTGATCGGCGAAGTCCGTGACGGAGCAGAGCCCGGCGCCAAACCGGTCTTCGACCGCGGCATCACCACCTATCCGCATATCGGCGCCGTTGCGCATCGCATCCGCACCCGCGACCTGCAGGCGGTCTATGACCTCGCGGGGCGTCATTCGATCACGATCGGCACGCTAGCGCAGGACGAGACGATCGCCGCCAACATCGCCATCGACGATACGCTGGCGCGTCACTTCGCCATTGTCGGCACGACCGGCGTCGGCAAATCCACCGCCGTCTCGCTGCTGCTGCGCAAGTCGATCGCGGCAAGGCCGGATCTGCGCATCCTGATCCTCGATCCGCACAACGAGTTCGCTGCATCGCTGCCCGAATACTGCGTCAGGGTCGATTCCAAAACCCTGGATCTTCCGTTCTGGATGTTCACGCTGGAGGAATTCGCCGAGGTGCTGTTCCGGGGCCGCGAGACCGAGCCGGAAGAAATCGACGCCTTGCGCGACCTCATTCCGGCCGCCAAGAATCTCTACCGCAACCCGAATTCGGGCTCCTATATCAGGCGCGGCAGCGATGCGCTGACCGCCGATACGCCGGTGCCTTACCGCATCGCCGACCTGCTCAAGCAGATCGATGAGCGCATGGGCATGCTCGAAAGCAAGACCGATCGCCCGACGCTCAAATCGCTGAAGACGCGCATCGAATCGGCGGCGGCCGATCCACGTTATCGCTTCATGTTCAACTCGCGCCTGATCGAGGACACCATCCACGAGACGATCGGCAACATCTTCCGCGTGCCGCATCATGGCCGCCCGGTAACCTGCTTCGAAATGGCCGGCATGCCGTCGGAAGTGGTCAATTCGGTCTGCTCGGTGCTGGCGCGCCTGGCCTTCGACCTCGCTCTGTGGAGCGAGGGCAAGCTGCAGCTTCTGTTTTTGTGCGAAGAAGCGCACCGCTATATGCCGGCCGACCCGCGCCTCGGCTTCGCGCCGACAAGGCACGCGCTGTCGCGCATCGCCAAGGAAGGCCGCAAATATGGCTGCTATCTCGGCGTCGTCACCCAGCGCCCTGGCGAGCTCGACCCGACCATCCTGTCGCAATGCTCGACTTTTTTCGCCATGCGGCTTGCCAATGAGCAGGACCAGGCGATCATCCGCTCGGCGATTGCCGATTCTTCCGCCTCGACGCTTGCCTTCCTGTCCTCCATGGGCCAGCGCGAAGCCATCGCCTTTGGCGAAGGCGTGGCGACGACCATGCGGCTGAAGTTCGAAAAACTGCCGAGCCACCTGCTTCCTGGCACCGCCAAGCGCGAAGAGGCCGCCTCGTCGAAAGCCGGCGACGATGTCGATCTGGTGGCGATCGTGGAACGACTGCGCAACGTGCCGAAATCAACGCAGCAGGCGATGGCCTTCGCCGAGGTCGTCGATTCAGGCCGCCAGGCCGGCGATCCCGACTACCGCAAGCCACCCGCCGCACGCGCGCCATCGGACGACGATTTCGACATGCGCTACGGCCTCAAGCCCGCAACCTTCGGCCTGCGCCCGCAACACGATTGAGTTTGGGCGTCACGCACATCGGCGGATGGGTCTGTGCACCCAAGTCAGGGCTTCCGAGATCCGTTTGGAAAAGCCTGGGTAAATCCCGTCAGGGAATTCGTCAGGCTGAGTCGGGTGGTGCTGTTTTCGAGAACCGAAGCGGAGCGGACATTTGAGTCCGTGAGCATCGGAAGCGCAGAAAACGGCGCCAGACGGCCAGCCTCACGAATTCAGTGATGGGATTTTCAGGCGCAGACGCGGTTGCGGCCTTGCCTCTTCGCTTCGTAAAGCTGGCGGTCGGCGCGGCGATAGAACTCTTCCGCTGTTTCCTTGCGGTCCCAGACGGCGAGCCCGACGCTGGTGGTGATCTTGAGGCGGACATTGCCTGACAGCACCGACATGTTGGCGATCGCCTTGCGGATGCGCTCGGCAAACTTGCCCAGAAGCTCGGCGTCCATATTGGGCGTGACCACGGCGAACTCCTCGCCGCCCAATCGCGCTACCACATCGTGGTAGCGCGTCATGTCCTTGAGACAGTTCGCGACGGCCTTGAGCACTTCGTCGCCGACGTCATGGCCGTGGGTGTCGTTGACCTGCTTGAAATGGTCGAGATCGAGGATCATCAGACCGACGGGCTTTTCGATGCGCTGGAACTCCTCAAGATACTCCTTCAGCGCATCATCGAAATAGCGCCGGTTCTGCATGCCGGTCAGGCCGTCGGTCAACGCCGCATGCTCGAGTGTTTCCGAGCGCGCGCTGAGCGAGACCGTCATGGCGCGCAGCTTGCCTTCCTCCGTCGCCTGTTTGCGGATCAGCGGATAGATGAAGAAAATGCCGAAGAACAGCGCGGTGGCCAGGAGCACGCCGGTCGCGAACAAGAGCTTGTTGAGATAGATGACCTTGTCCAGACCCGAAGCCGTATGCAACTCGTCGGCGAAGGACTGCAGAAGTCCGTAAGCATGCAGCGTCACCAGGCCGGCGGCCAGGATCACGAATATAAAGACGAAAAATGCTGATTCCGCCTTGTGGAAACGCATCTGCTCCCCGTTGGAAAAGTGCCCACTGATCTTATGGCATGGGCGGGCTTACGGAGGGTTAATTTGGACAACCACAACGGGAACCTTTCCTTGCAGGTAAACTTTTCAGGTTGCATCGGAAGCAAGCGCTGAGATCGTGGTTTCCAGATCATCACCGGGGCGCAACCTCAGCCATTCCGGCCCCAATTGATGCCTGAACCAGGTGGTTTGCCGCTTGGAATATTGCCTGGTCGCGATCTTGGCGCGTTCGATTGCCTCGGGAAAGCCAATCTCTCCGGCCATCGCTGCCTGCAGTTCGCGAACGCCGATCGCTTTCATCGCCGGCAATTCGGGATCGAGACCAAGTGCTGCAAGCCGCTTGACCTCGTCCAGCGCGCCCTTGTCCAGCATCTGGTCGAAGCGTTTGTCGATGCGAGCGACCAACGCCGCCCGATCCGGCTCGATCACCAGGAAACGTGCGCTTTCCCGGTCGATGAGCGGCTGGCCGCGTTCCGCCTGCCATTCCAGGATCGAACGGCCAGACGCATCGAGAACCTCCAATGCCCGCACGATGCGCTGGCTATCGGTTGGCTTGAGCATCATGGCGGCCGCCGAATCCTCGCGCAGCAGCAGGCTGTGCAGCTTGACGGCGCCCTGCTCCTTCAACTCATAGCGCCAGCGGTCGCGGACCCGCTGCGGAATGTCGGGCATTTCCGAAATGCCCTCGGCCAGTGCGCGAAAGTAGAGCCCGGTGCCGCCGACGAAATTCACTGGCCGTTCGGAGAATGTGCCGTCGTCGATCAACTTCCTCACGTCGCGCAGCCAGGCGCCGGTGGAATAGGGTGTCGCCGGGTGGACATGGCCGTAGAGGAAATGCGGTGCGCGGGCTAGGTCGGCCGCCTCCGGCCGGGCGGTCAGCACGTCGAGCACCGAATAGCCCTGCATGGAATCGGTGTTGACGATCACGCCGCCCCTGCGCTCCGCCAGATCGAGCGCAAGCGCCGACTTGCCGCTGGCGGTCGGCCCGGCTATCAGGATCGCGTTCTTCACGCGGCCCTTGCCCGCCTGCCCGCCGGAATGTTCCATGCCGCTCATCGCCACGCTTGTTTCCCGTCCCACTGAGCGCGCTTTGTCGCTGTCGCTTGCGAATATGGCCTCACGGTCGGTCGGCGCAAGCGCTGTTGTCTGGCTGGCTGAAGCTATTGCCTGCGATCTCGTCCTGCCTGAGGCAGCCGACGCCGCCGTCACGAGTGCCGTCTTGCGCACGGCACTCGCCGGCGAGGCCGTCGACGTGATCGTCCAAGAGGCAGAAACCCGCCGCAAGAAAATCCTGATCGCCGACATGGATTCGACCATGATCGACCAGGAATGCATCGACGAGCTGGCCGATGAGATTGGCGTCAAGGATCGGGTTGCCACGATTACCGCGCGATCCATGAATGGTGAGATCGCCTTCGAACCGGCTTTGCGTGAACGGGTGGCGTTGCTCAAGGGCCTCGACGCCGCCGTGGTTGATCGCATCGTCGCCAATCGCCTGACGCTGGCCGCGGGCGGCCGTGTTCTGGTCCGGACCATGCGCGCCAACGGCGCCTGGACGGCACTCGTGTCTGGCGGGTTCGAGGTCTTCACGACGCGCATCGCCGCCATGCTCGGCTTCCAGGAGAACCGCGCCAATCGCCTGCTCGAGCAGGACGGCCGCTTCATCGGGCTGGTCGGCGAACCGATCCTCGGCCGCGCCGCCAAGGCCGACGCGCTGATCGAAATTTCAGCGCGCCTCGGCCTGACGCCCGCCGACGCCATCGCCGTCGGCGACGGCGCCAATGATCTCGACATGATCCGCCTGGCCGGTACCGGTGTCGCGCTCCACGCCAAGCCGACGGTGGCGGCACAGGCCAAGGTCCGCATCGATCATGCCGACCTGACCGCGCTGCTTTATGTGCAAGGCTACAGGCAGGAGGAGTTTGTGCAATGAAACCAATGCGTACCGAGCGCCTGATCCTGCGCAACTGGGAAGATCGCGACCGCGACCTGTTCCACCGCATCAACTCCGACGACCGGGTGATGGAGTTCTTTCCGTTCCGCCGTGGCCGCGCCGAGGCGGATGCCAAGATGGATCAGTTCCGCGCCGCCATCGATCGCGACGGCATTGGCTTTGCGGCCGCAGAAATCGCCGGATCGGGGGAATGTATCGGTTTTGTCGGTATAACCGGAACCGATCACATGGACTTCCTGCCAGCCAGCATGATCGAGATCGGCTGGCGATTGGCGCCTGAATTCTGGGGCAGAGGTTACGTCACCGAGGCGGCTCAGGCATGGCTTGCCTACGGCTTCGAAACACTCGGCCTTGACGAAATCGTCTCCTTCGCCGTCGCGGACAACCGCCGCTCCACCGCCGTCATGGAGCGCCTCGGCATGAGAGCCGATCCACCGGCCGACTTCGATCATCCCGGCATTCCCGACAGCCACCCCGCGCTCAAGCGCCATGTGTTCTACCGGCTCTCCCGCGCCGATTGGGAACAAGGAGAAAGGGCGGCTTGCTAGCCGCCCTTTCCATTCAAGATGAGGATTTCGCCGGATCTTCCGGATCTCAGTCCATTCGGATCGTCACGAACCTGAGCTCGCCGGTCTTCGAGGCCAGCATCAGCAGCGCATTCTTGCGCCCCTGTTCCTTCAAGGCGCCGATGCGGTCCATGACATCCTTGGGGGTGGCAACCGATTCCTGTGCGATCTCGGTGATCACCTCGCCGGGCTGGATGCCGCGTTCGGCGGCTGCCGAGTCCTTGGTGACGTCGGTGATGACGACGCCCGAAACATCGGCCGCGATGCTGAACTTCTTGCGTGTCTCGTCGTTCAGTTCGCCGACCGTCATGCCGAGCACCGAAGCAGTGGAAACGGCTGGAGCCTTGTCACCCTTGTCCTGATCGGTGTTGCTGCCCTCCTCGCCGCTGGCGAGTTTTTCACCGTCCTCGAGCCGGCCGAGCGTTACTTTCACGGTCTGCTCGACACCCTTGCGCACGATGAGCACATCGACCGCCTTGCCAACCGGGCTTTCGGCGACGACGCGCGGCAGATCGCGCATCTCATGGATGTCCTTGCCGTCGAACTTGATGACGACATCGCCCGCCTGGATGGTGCCATTGTCGACCGGGCCGCCCTTGATCACGCCGGCGACCAGCGCGCCCTTGGCGGTCGCCATGCCGAGGCTTTCGGCGATGTCGTCGGTCACCGGCTGGATGCGCACGCCCAGCCAGCCGCGCCGCGTCTCGCCGAACTGGCGCAACTGGTCGACGACGCCGGACGCGAGCTGCGAGGGGATGGAGAAGCCGATGCCGATCGAACCGCCGGAAGGCGAAATGATCGCCGTGTTGATGCCGATGACTTCGCCGGCGCTGTTGAACAGCGGTCCGCCGGAATTGCCACGGTTAATCGCGGCATCGGTCTGGATGAAGTCATCATAGGGGCCGGAATTGATGTCGCGGTTGCGGGCAGAGACGATGCCGACCGTCACCGTGCCGCCGAGGCCGAACGGATTGCCGATCGCCATCACCCAGTCGCCGACGCGCATCTTGGTGGAATCGCCGAACTTCACCGCCGTCAGCTTGTGGCCTTTCGGATCGACCTTGAGCACGGCGACATCGGTCTTGGTGTCGGTGCCGACCAGCGTCGCCTTCAAGGTGACACCATCGGAGAAATTGACCTCGATGTCGTCGGCATCGGCAATGACATGGTTGTTGGTGACGACGATGCCTTGCTCGGCATCGATGACGAAGCCGGAGCCCAGCGACTGCACCTTCTGCGAGCCGTTGTCCTTGTCGCCGCCGCGGTTCTTGAAGAAATCGTCGAAGAAATCCTGGAAGGGCGAACCCTCGGGCAATTGCGGCATCGGCACCGCGCCCGGGCCTTCGGTACCCTTGACCGTCTGCGAAGTCGATATGTTGACCACCGCGCCGAGCAGGCCTTGCGCCAGATCGGCGACCGAAGCGGGCCCATCGGCGGCAAATGTCGGCGTCACGAAGGACGGGACAGCGACGGCGCTGACAAGAAGTGCCGCCGCGCCGGCGATGAATGTCCGCCGAGCCGCGCACAGAATTGTATTGGATGTCATCGAGAAGCCTCCCGGTATCCTTGAAAAGAAAAGCGCTTCGACGAAAACGCCGCGTCACGCCATGTTGGCAAAAAATACGGCACGTTTGCGGCTATGACTATCGGCAGAGGATAAATCATCGCAGCCGTCATGCGCCTCGTACCAGCCAGACGATGCCGACGCCGATCACGATCGCCGCCAGCCCGGCGATCCGCAGCGCGTTCTCGGGCAGCGACAGCACTTCGGTGGCAAGTTTCCTGGCCAGGCCGGGAAAACCGCCATAGACCAGACCCTCTATGACAAGGACCAGGCCCATGGCGGCAAGAAAATCCTGCACCGGCCGCTACTGGCCGGTGCTGGGCTGTGCCGCCGGCGCGGCGGGTGCCGTCGCCGGAGCGTTTGGCGCAGGCGAAGCCGGCTTTGCCGGCCCCTCGCTGCCGTCGGGATTGCGGAAGAAGCGGAAGAACTCCGAGTTCGGCGACAGCACCATCGTCGTTCCGGTGTTGTCCAGCGCCGTGCCATAGGCATTCATCGACCGGTAGAAGTCGAAGAAGGCCGGATCGCGCTGATAGGCTCCCGCGAAGGTGGCGCTGCGCTGGGCTTCGCCCTCGCCGCGCAGGATTTCCGACTCTTTTTGTGCTTCGGCGACGATCTCGACCACTTCGCGATCGGCGCGGGCGGTGATGCGCTGTGCCGCTTCATTGCCGCGCGCCCTCAGCCGGGCAGCCTCCGCCAGGCGTTCCGCCTTCATGCGGTCGAAGGTCTGCTGCGAGACTTCGGCCGTGAGATCCGTGCGGCGAATGCGGACATCCTCGATCTGCAGGCCGAGCGAGGTGGCGTCGGGCCTGAGCTGGTCGCGGACTTCGCGCATCATCACGCCGCGCTCTTCGGAAAGTGCGGCCTCGAAATCGCGCAGACCGTAGACACGGCGCAAGGCAGCGTCGAGACGCGTCCTGAGCCGGGCCTCGGCCAGTTCGATCTGACCGGACACGGCGGAGCGGAAGACCCGCGGATCCGAGATCCGATAGGCGATGAAGGCATCGACCTCATAGAACTTGCCGCCCGAGACCTGGACGCGAATGTTGTCGAGGTCGAAGCGCAGCACCCGGTTCTCGATCAGCTGCACGGTGTCGGCGTCGAAGAACGAGAACGGCGCCTTGAAGTAGATGCCGGGTTCGCTCTTGACGTCGACGATCTCGCCGAACCTGAGCACCAGCGCCTGCTGACGCGCATTGACCACGAAGACCGACGAATAGAGCAGGAACAGGATAACCGCTGCTGCGACGACGATGATGGGAAGACGGTTGGCCATCACTGGTTACCTCCCGTAACGCCACTGGGCGCAGCGGGTGCCGGCGCTTTCGGTTGCAATGCCGGCAGCGGCAGATAGGGAACGACCCCTTGCCCGTTGCCCTGCTCGACGATGACCTTGCTCGAATCCTTCAGAACCTTCTCCATGGTTTCCAGGTAGAGGCGCTTGCGCGTTACATCGGGCGCCTTGGCATATTCGTCATAGACCGAGATGAAGCGCTGCGCCTCACCCTCGGCTTCCTGCACGACCCGGTTCTTGTAGGCGGCCGCGTCTTCGCGGATCTGTGCGGCCTCGCCGCGCGCCTGCCCGAGCTTCTGGTTGGAGTACTGGTTGGCCTGCTCGACGAACTTGTCCTCGTCCTGCTCGGCGCGCTGCACTTCGTCGAACGCATCGGCCACTTCACGTGGCGGTGCCGCATCCTCGATCGAGACGGCGTTGACGTTGAGACCGGCCTTGTAGCCGTCCAGCGTCGTCTGGATGATTTCACGCACCGAGGCGGCGATGCCCTGGCGGTCGTCGCGGAAGATGTCCTGCGCCGGACGGCGGCCGACCGCTTCACGCATGGCGCTTTCGGCAACCTGCCGCAGCATGCCGTCGGGATCGGACACATCGAAGAGATACGCGCTCGGGTCGGAGACCTGATAGGCCACCGAGAACTGGACGTTGACGATGTTCTGGTCGCCGGTAAGCATCAGCCCGGACGTGTTGCCACTTGTCGCGCCGCCGCCGCCGATATCGACGAGCTGCTCGGAAATCTTGGCCGTCTCGACGGTTTCGAGCGGCCACCAATGGAAATGCAGGCCAGGCTGCGACAGTTCGGTCTTCGGCTTGCCGAAGCGCAATTCGACCGCGACCTCGTCGGGCTGCACGGTATAAACCGCCTTGAACGCCCACAGCACCACAAGTGCAGCCGCGATCAGGGCGAAGATAGCCGGGCTCGCGCCGCCGCCACCCGGAAGAGCGCGCCGCAGCCGGTCCTGGCCGCGGCGGATGATGTCTTCGAGATCTGGAGGCGAGCCCTGTGGCCCGCTGGGTCCCTTTGGACCCTGCCCCCAGGGTCCCTGATTGTTGCCGCCGCCACCCCATGGGCCGCCGCCACCGCCGCTTTTGTCGTTCCAGGGCATGAATGTCCTTTCGCTTGGAATTCCCTCAAGCGCCGGTATTACGGCGCAAAATCCAGTATTGTTCTTCTATAGGGACGCCACGAGGCGCTTTCAACGCGATGCGCTGCCGACTTCGTCCGATTTGTCCGGTCGCGACCCTTTGTCTTCCTTCAATGCCCCTTCAATGCCCCTTTTTTCAGTCAATGTCTCTCTCGACGCCGCTCGTAAACCGAATAGCGCGTCGGGTGGCTGTCCTTTTCCCCGGCCGGGACGTCGTGCGAGCTGACAATACGCCAGGAATCGGGATCGATCGGCGGGAAATGCGCGTCGCCGTCGACCGCTGCCAGCACATGGGTGACATGCAGCCGATCGGCCAGAAGCATGGCCTGGGCATAGATTTCGCCGCCACCGATGACGCACACCTCGTCCACACCGACCATGCGGCGCCCGCGCTCCGTCGCCAGTTGGATCGCGGCTTCGAGCGAATGTGCCACCTCTACGCCCTCGGCGCGCCAGGTCTTGTCGCGGGTGACGATGATGTTCAACCTGCCCGGCAGCGGCCGGCCGATGCCCTCATAGGTCTTGCGGCCCATGATGATGGGCTTGCCCATCGTATCGGCCTTGAAGCGCTTGAGATCGGTGGAGAGCCGCCACGGGAGCCCGCCGTCCCGCCCGATCACGCCGTTCTCGGCGATGGCAACGTAAATTGCGACATGCATCAATTGTCGTCCGTTGGCTCGAGGATCAGGATGTCGATGTCGCGCTCAGGGTAGAAATCACCCGCCGTCATCTCGAAGGTCGTCGGTCCGGTCTTTTTGACATTGTCGCCGCAGAACGAGACCAGGGCTTTCGGATTGCCCTTGTCGATCGTCAGCTTGAACTTGCCGATCGTGCCGGTGGCCCAGTTGCCGCCGGTGGTCAGGATATAGGCGATGCGGTTCTCGACATATTTGGGGTAGCCGTCAGGGTCGTCCTTGGCCGCCTTGCGCACCGCATTTTCGAATGTGTCGTCCATGCAATAGCGGGCCTTGTAGGCCGCATACTGACCCTGGAATTTGCCGTCGTAGAAGAAGCTGACTGAAGACGTGCCGCCGACGCTCGGCTTGTAGTGGTGGGAAACATGGACGTCCTTGTTGGCCGGAAAGGTCGAGCGCCACCAGTAGGTCGAACGCAATTGCCAGAACGGCGTGTAGACCTTGGTCGTCTCGGTGCCGTCGCTGCCGGTGTCCTCGATGATGATGCCGCGGCTGACCCAGTCATCGACAACCGCTTGCGGCAACTTGGCCAGCGCCGCCTTCGCCGCATCGCCGAATGGATAGAACGGCACGTTTTGCGCCTTCAGCTCTGCGCTGATGTCGATGCCTAGCGCCAACACCTTCTGCTCGAGCTGCGGCTTGACGGCGGCACCGTCGATCGTCACCTCGAAGCCGAGGAAATTGTCGCTCTGGTTTTCGGGAATCGCCGGGATTTCTTCGGGATTGCCCGATATTTCGGGCATCGGGAAGGCGACGATGGCCTCGACATCGCGATCGGTGTTGTTGTGGAAGACATAGTCGACCGTGACCTTTTCAGGCGAGATGAAAAGGTCCTCGCTTTGCATCGCCACGGCATCGCTGCGCGACAGGATCAGGCCGCCAGTGCCAAGTTCGGCAACCGAATCATTGGCAAATACGGGCGCAGCCGACAGGGCCAGCACGGCGGTCAGAACATATCGCAACATGGAAGCCCCCTCGGCTAGAATGCTTGCAGGACCCTAGCCGTTTCAATGTGGCGTTTCAAAGCCCTTCCGCATCCGCTAGCGCACCAAAAAGGGTCTGGAGCAAGCAGTCTGGACACCCAGCGCGATCTGGACACGCGCCAGCGCGGTCTGGACACGCGCCAGCGCGGTCTGGACTAACGGGTTCCGATCGGGCAGGAGTTCGCCCATGCGCAAGCTTCTCGTCATCGGCATCGGCGCCGGCAATCCCGACCACATGACCGTTCAGGCCATATCAGGCCTGAACCAGGCGGATGTGCTGTTCATTCCCGACAAGGGCGCGAAAAAAAATGAACTGGCCGAACTGCGCCGCCGGATATGCGACCGCTTCGTCACCAACCCGAAATCACGCCGTGTCGAATTCGACGTGCCGTTGCGCGACCTGCCAATGGAAGATGGGCCAGTAGAAGATGGGCCGGCCCCCTCCTACCGCTCGACCGTCGATGACTGGCATGAAGCCATCGCCACCATTTACGAAGGCCTGATCCGCGACGAGATTGCAGGCGACGGCTGCGGCGCCTTCCTGATCTGGGGCGATCCTTCGCTCTATGACAGCGCGTTACGTATCCTCGAGCGCGTGCGCCTGCGAGGCAATGTGGCGTTCGAGCTTGAGGTGATCCCCGGCATCACCGCCGTCCAGGCGCTTGCCGCCAGCCACAAGATGGCGCTGAACCGCATCGGCGATTCCGTTCTCATCACCACAGGCCGCCGCCTGACCGAAGAAGGCATGCCGGACAATGCCGGCAGCGCGGTCATCCTGCTGGACGGCAAATGCGCCTTCAATACGCTGGCCGACAAGGATGTCGTCATCCATTGGGGCGCCTATCTCGGAACGGAAGACGAGATCACTCTCTCCGGCAGGATCGGTGACATCGGCGCAAAGATCGAAAAGGTTCGAGAGGAAGCTCGTCGGCAGAAGGGCTGGATCATGGACAGCTATTTGCTGCGCAAGCCCGGTGAAGAGCAATAAGTCCTACTCCCCTACTCCCCTACTCCCCTACTCCCTTCCCCCTCACCCAGCATCAATCTCCGCCTGCAATGCCTCCATATGCGTCGCTGCCGCCGAAGCCGCCGCCCGCTCGATGGCGCGAAAACGGCTGACCACCGCCAGGCCGACCGCCGTCAACTGTGCGCCGCCGCCCTTGCGGCCGCCGGTCTGTGCCGCCACCAGCGGCTTGCCGAATACCCGGTTCATGTCCTCGACCAGGTCCCAGGCGTGCTTGTAGGACATCTCCATGCCGCGCGCGGCGGCCGAAATGGAGCCGAAGGCGGCGATCTGTTCCAGGAGTTCGATCTTGCCCGGCCCGACGCGCCCGTCGGGGTCGAGATTTATCCGCAAGCTCAGCGACGGCATCATTACTCTCCGCGGTCCAACCTCATACTAGAAGCTCCCTGGCGAAACCGCTATTCCAAAAAGACATAGCGGGATCACCCATCCACCTCGGCGGGCAGGCCGGCGCCGGTGTTCGCCCGATCGAAGCTCACCGTCTTGATCACCGCGAAAACCTTGCCGCCAAGATGGAGCTTCAGCGCCTGCCGCGACTGTTCAGTGATGCGGGCAAGCACGGTTGCACCATTGCAGTCGATACCGACCTCGACCGCGGGCCCTTCGCCGGGGCTCATCGCGGTAATGGTCCCCGGCAGGATGTTGAGCGCGCTGAGACCCCTCGGCTTTTCGGTGGCGATCATCACATCGCGGGCGCGGATACGGATGCGCACCGGCGTACCTGTTTTCATCGCCAGCTGTGGCACCCGGAGCTCGCCCGCGGCCGAGCCGAGCACGGTCATACCGAAAGTCTCGTCGTGACGCAGCACCTTGGTGTCCAGCACGGCGCCCCCCTCGCCGCGCTCCTCCGCCGGCAACAGGTCGAGCCTTTGCATCACCACCTGGGTCGGCCCGCTGGCAACGACATTGCCCTGCGCCAGCATCACCACGTCGCTGGCCAGCCTCGCCACTTCGGCGACCGAATGACTGACATAGACGATCGGGATTTTCGTCTCGTCGCGCAGCCTTTCGACATAGGGCAGGATTTCGGCCTTGCGCGCTTCGTCGAGCGAGGCCAGCGGTTCGTCCATGAGCAGCAGTCTGGGGCTGGCAAGCAATGCCCGGCCGATCGCCACGCGCTGTTTCTCGCCGCCCGAGAGCTTTGCCGGCCGCCTGTTCATGAGCGGCCCGATGCCGAGCAGGTCGACGACGGCATCGATATCGGCGTAGCGCTCCGCCGGCGGCGTGAACCAGCGGCCGTAGCGCAGATTGCCGGCAACGCTCATATGCGGAAACAGCCGTGCGTCCTGGAACACCATGCCGATGCGGCGCTTGTGCTTCGGCACGAAAATGCCGGCACCGGTATCGACCAGCACACGGCCGTCGACCTCGATGCGTCCCTTGTCGGGCCGGATCAGCCCGGCAATCATGTCGATCAGCGTCGTCTTGCCCGACCCCGACGCTCCGAACAGCGCCGTCAGCCGCCCGGCGCTTTCGAAGCGGGCGTCGATGGCGAAACCGCCGAGCCGATGACTGATGTCGACGAGAACGCTCATTCGATGTCCAGTCGCCGGCCGACACGCCGCGCCAGCACCTCCGAAGCCACCAGCGCGGCCATGGAGATGACGATGGAGATCAGCGTCAGGCGGAGCGCCCCTTCATCGCCCCCCGGCACCTGCGTGAATGTGTAGATCGCCGACGGCAATGTCTGCGTCTCATTGGGAATGTTGGAGACGAAGGTGATGGTGGCGCCGAACTCGCCCATCGCCTTGGCGAAGGCGAGGATGGCGCCGGCGATCAGCCCGGGCAGGATCAACGGCAGCGTGATGGTGGCAAAAACCCAGAGCGAATTGGCGCCGAGCGTTCCCGCCGCCGCTTCCATCTTGCGGTCCACCGCCTCGATCGACAACCGGATCGCCCGCACCATCAGCGGAAAGCCCATGACGCCGCAGGCCAGCGCCGCGCCTGTCCAGCGGAAGGAGAAGACAATGCCGAAATGCTCTGCCAGGAAGGCGCCGGCCGGGCCGCGCCGGCCGAAGGTGAGCAGCAGCAGGTAGCCGGTCACCACGGGCGGCAGGATCAGCGGCAGATGCACCAGCCCGTTGAGAACGGTCTTGCCCCAGAACTGTCCCCGGGCAAGCAGCAGCGCAATCAAGATGCCTGGCGGCAGGCTGGCGAGCATCGCCACCGTTGCCACCTTGATGGACAGCCGAACCGCATTCCATTCGTCGGGAGTGAGGTCCAGCAGCCAGTTCATAGTGCCCCTTGGAACTCAGTTGCTCGGAGCGAGCACGGTAAATCCCTGATCCTTGAACAGCGCGGCCGCCTTGGCCGACTGCAGGCATTTCAGGAAAGCCGGCGTATCCTTGTCCTTCGAATCGGCGGTCTGGGCAACCGGATAGATGATCGGCGGGTGCGAATCCTCCGGGAAGGTGCCGACCACCTTGACGCCCTTTTCGGCATGCGCGTCGGTGGCATAGACGATGCCAAGGGCGGCTTCGCCCGTCGAAACCAGCTTCAGCGCCGCGCGCACGTTCTCGGCCTGCGCCACCTTGCCCTCGACCGAAGACCAGACGCCGAGCGATTCAAGTGCGGCCTTGCCGTATTTGCCGGCCGGCACCGCCTTGAAATCGCCCATGGCGAGCTTGCCGTCGCCGATCAGCTTGGCGAGGTCGAAGCCCTTCTCGATCCTGGTGTCGACCCCCGAGTCCTTCGGCGCCACCAGCACGATCTGATTGCCGAGCAGCTTCACTTCGGTGTCCGGCTTGGTCAGCTTCTTGTCGGAGAGATATTTCATCCAGTCGAGATCGGCCGAGATGAAGACGTCGGCAGGCGCCCCGCCCTCGATCTGTTTGGCCAGCGCCGAGCTCGCGGCATAAGAGACAGTCGCCACCTCGCCGACATCGGCCTCACAGGCCTTGTTCACGGCGTCGAGCGCATCCTTGAGGCTGGCCGCGGCAAACACCACCACCTTGTCTTCCGCATGTGCTGCCGGCACGACTGCCATCAGCGCCGCAGCGAAGCCACCAATGGCGATCGCCCTCGATCCAAAACCTTTGCGCAGCATGGGAACTCTCCTCGGTTTGAAAGCTAGTCAACCCTAAGTCTCCGACCGATATATCCGCATGAATATAACAAGGGAAGGCCCGGCGCCCCATGAAAGCGTCCGTACGACACCAATTGTCCTGGAAAGACCGGCAAAGAAACCCTGGAAAGATCAGTGCCCGCAACATCCCCTCCGGGGAACGATCGCCGAGATCGTCAAGGAGCCACCACCTCGCATGTCATGATCGGCGTTGGCGGCGGCCATCGTCACCGCCTCGCTCACCAACGAGGCCGTCGCCGATCTCAAGCTCGAAAAGGGCAAGCAGGCCTAGGCCGTGGTCAAGGCCTCGGACGTGATGGTAGGCATCGACTGAAATTTGCGGCCTTAGACCGCGATCGGCGCTTTGATCGACGCGTCTGCGACGTAGTTTTCCAGCCGGAAATCCTCGAAGCGGAAGGCGAAGAGGTCCTTCACCTCCGGATTGATCCACATCGTCGGCAGCGTCCTCGGCGTGCGCCGCAGTTGCTCCCGCGCCTGCTCGAAATGGTTCGAGTAGAGATGCGCATCGCCAAGTGTGTGGACGAAATCGCCGGGTTTCAGCCCGGTGACCTGCGCCACCATCAGGGTCAGCAGGGCATAGGACGCGATGTTGAACGGCACGCCGAGAAAGATATCGGCCGACCGCTGGTAAAGCTGACAGGAGAGCCGCCCTTCCGAAACATAGAACTGGAAAAGGCAGTGGCAGGGTGGCAGCGCCATCGCTTCCACCTCGGCTGGATTCCATGCCGAAACGATCAGCCGCCGCGATTGAGGGTTTTTGCGTATCTCCTTGAGGAGATTCGCGATCTGATCGATCGAGCCGCCATGGCCATCCGGCCAGGAACGCCACTGCTTGCCGTAGACCGGGCCGAGATCGCCATTCTCGTCGGCCCATTCGTCCCAGATCGAAACACCGTTATCGGTGAGGTATTTGATGTTGGTGTCGCCGGCCAGGAACCACAGAAGCTCATGGATGATCGACTTGAGATGCAGCTTCTTGGTGGTGGTGACGGGAAAGCCGCGCGCCAGGTCGAAACGCATCTGGTAGCCGAAGACGGAGCGGGTTCCGGTGCCGGTGCGGTCGCCGCGATCGGCGCCGTTGTCCAGCACGTGCTGCAGGAGGTCGAGATACTGGCGCATTGGTTCCGGCTCGATTCGGTTGTCCAGCCATCATAGCTTACGGACAGGCAATCGAACACCACAAAGCAGCGCAAGCCCTGCCCGAAGCCAGCCAGTCCCCAACAACATCAGGGCTGGCGCATGGACCGCGCCAGCCCTGCGAATTGAAGCGCGGTCGTCAGAGGGAGCCGAGCTTGCCCAGGTCCTTCGCGACGAGGTAGTAGAAAGTCACCCGGCTCTTGGTGTTGTCGGCAGCCATTGCCTTGCAAGTCTTCTCGATGGATGCATCGGCCTTCGCTGCATCGCTGATGCCGAGCTTCTTGGCGACCCAGTTGTCCCTGACACGCCCGAGTTCCTTCGGGTCGGTGCAGGATACCAGCGAGGAATCGCGGTTCCTGAGCGCGATGCCCAGGTGCTTGACGATCTTTTCAACCGCATCAGCACTGGCGCCGGCATCGTATTTCTTCACGTCTGCAAGATAGTCGGCCATCAAAATTCCCCTCGTCGGCGCCACGGATCCGATCGATGAGGGCTGTGGCGCGCTGCTGCAACATGTGCGCTAGGTCGGTAACTCCTCACCGGGGCAAAGCTTCGGTTGAGACCGCGCCCAAGTCAACCCTTTGGACTTGCGGTTTTGTCAGGGGGACAAAGTGCCATTGCGGCCTTCCATTTCTTGCGATGGCCCCCTATATTCAGTTTGTCGGCTTGACCGACTATGGCGATAAATGGGCGATGAAATAAGCCGTTCGGACCCGGGGGCGGTACCCGGCGCCTCCACCAAAAGCCGCTGCTGATGACAGAGCGGTTTTTGCTGGGGGCGAAATAGGATCGACGAAGGTGTAAAGATCGTACTTTTGCCCGGCATGGTACCACCGTCATCGGGCTAAACCTGTAGTTGCAAATGACAACTATGCGGAAGCACGTCTCGCCGCGTAAGCGGTGCGATAGCTTCAAATCAAGCCCTAGAGGTTCGCACTTCTAGGCGGGGTTCGGAGGTACCTGGCAACAGAAACCTCCACTTCTCCCCTCCTCCGATATGCAGCATGCGCAGTGGCAGCTTCGCCGCGAAGGCGCCGGCCGCGTGCTCCCTCCATGGACAAAACATGCAAAACGATTCCGATCGCTTCTTTGTGCTGACCGGCGGTCCTGGTTCCGGCAAGACCACCTTGATCGAAGCCCTGCGCACGCAGGCTTTGCCACCTCGGCGGAAGCCGGGCGCGGCATCATCCGCGACCAGTCCGACATTGGCGGACCCGCTTTGCCCTGGCGTGATCGCGCCCTGTTCGCCGAGTTGATGCTGTCATGGGAGATGCGCTCGTATCAAATTGCGCAAGAACAGACCGGGCGTCCTGTTTTTTTCGATCGTGGCGTTCCGGACACGCTCGGCTATCTCAGGCTGAGCGGCCTGCCGGTATCCGAACACGCCACCGCTGCCGCCGAGCGCTTCCGCTATCATCAGCGTGTCTTCGTCGCCCCGCTATGGCCGGAGATCTTCGCGCAGGATGAAGAGCGCAAGCAGACGCTCGACGAGGCCGAGCGTACCCACCATGCGCTGGTCGGCGTCTACACGGAACTGGGCTATGAAACCGTCCCGCTGCCTTTGGCGACGGTCGAGGAGCGGCTGCGCTTCGTGCTGATCGAGGCAGGATTGGCATGAAAAAGGCCGGGATGAATGAACTGACCCCATAAAGTTGGACGGTTCATTGAGTTGGTAGGTTTAAGGGCTGGTTCCTGTATTGCACAGGGGCCAGCCCTT
>NZ_JAMYSG010000025.1:0-109966 GCF_040321815.1 Mesorhizobium sp. M0239 | reverse complement strand
TCGTCGAAACCATCGAGGCAGCCGAATGCAAGAACTACTTCGAAAACGCAGGCTACGCTTCCGTCAAAATATGAAACGCTCTAGAACACGCAATAACCCAATTGGGGCGCTTCAAAAAGGAAAACATCCTGATGTATAGCGGTTTTCAATGTGGGTCGGCACTGCTGGCCAAGTTCCGAGGGTGAGGTGGGGGATAAGAGCGCCGATCTGCGTAGGTCTTCGGCCGATTTCCATCGTCGCGAATGTTCCAGCAGGCCAAAACGACCTGCGGGTCCTTCCGGAACAAAGCGTCGACGATTCGGTTCGGCAGGTAGGCGCCCGAAAGTCAATTCGCCGCAAAAAACCCTAGCCAGATGACAGACGAAAGGGAATCTGGAAAATGTCAAAGTCCCCCGACCGCGCCGTTCCCGGCGAAGACAGGATCGAAGCCGGCCCGAACACATCTCCGCAACAGGATCCGGTAGAGGGGCCGCGCGAGACAATCGATCAGGAACTCGAGCGGACAGACGACGAGAATAATTCTGATGAAGCGAAACGCTCCCGCCGAAACCCAGGAAAAGAGGTCGCGAAAGAGACCGAGCTGCCCGAACGCGGCTCTGCCTGAGGACTGCAGGAAAGACACACCCCAGACGCAACGGCGAATAAAGCGCGATCTGCATCTGAACTTTTGCTGCAGTATCGCTTGCCGGAGCGCGAGCCGCCGTCGGCGGGATATTCCGGCCGCGTCCCGCTCATAGCCAGAAAAGATGGCTCAGCGATTAGAGCCACAAAGAGGTCGCGCCGCTCACAGTTCGGTGCTGCTTCGTCCTCTTTCGAAAACAGGGATGTTTTCCTCGTCCTCCTCATTGTCACCGGCCGGTATGTCCTCGGCGTAGCTGCGGGTCAGCTCCTCGGTTTCGCTTAAGCCGTCGATAGTCTCATTGGCGCCTGCCCCTTCATCATGACGACCGGTAATTTCGCTGCGGGGCATCGCGTCGATCGACCGGTCGACATCGTCGGCTCCCACAAAACCGGGGTCCGCCCCATGCCTGTCCTCATGAGCCGCGGGGCTGTCCAATACGGCGGCATCCTCCGGCCGAATGGGTTCATCATTGGCGAAGTCGCTTCGCCTCGGATACGGGGACCCGTTTCTGCTTGGCATGTCAGGTACTCCTGTTCGTTTGCATGTTGGTCTCCGTCGATGCACTCGACTGGCCGCCGAACGCGGCCGAGCTACCGTTGTTCCTCTCTGGATGACAAAAAGTACGGGCGCAGCAGGCGCGAGGGAAAAGTCGGCTGGACGGCTCCGTGGCTTGAGGCTTTGCCAGATCCATCGCTAGAAAATAGCGCTGTTGTTTGTCGATGCCGGTATGTCGATGAGCGTCGGGTTGTAGCCAAAGCTGTTGCTTGAACAGTTAAGCTTTCAGACCCCGAGCCAATCTTCCGCAGACGCGCGGCCGCCATGTCCGGTGAGAGAATGCCGCGGCCCGTGCGACAATCTCGACGGCGCTTCTAAATCAGGCAACAGGCCTTGAGAACGGACCGACCTCGTGCGGAAACTCCCACCCCTACATGCATGTGAACTGGGTGGAGAAAGGGCGGGAGATCATTTTAAGAACTCCTTGAACGCTATGTTCGAAACGTGCGAACGGCGCACCGGTGGATCGGCTTGGCTTTCCGTTGAGGCTGACGCGAGAAGGAAGACTTTTTCAGCGCGAACCGGATTCGGCAATTGTCGAACGTGCCACGCAGCTTGTCCCGGCGTTCAGCCGCCGGGGCTGCTTGCGGACAGCAAATGGCGAAGCGCTTCAGCCTTCGGACATCGTCCGAGGAGCGGGCGAAGTCTCGCCGGCAGAGCAAGCCCATCCTGTTTCGAATGGAAAGGCAGTGGCAGTCCGTGTTCGTGGCAGTCGCCGGGAAATGACCGTCTCCGGGACGGCCATGTGACTGCACTACAGTCAGCTGTCGGATCCGGCTCCAAAAGGTGCCGGAGCCAGGTGCAACGGGGGGTCTGCAGGACGGCTCATCGGGCCTGGGCGGGTCAACCAGGGTACTTAGGCGGTTTCGCGCCTTGTCGTCAGCCGTGCCTGGAGAAGAACGACGACGAGCAAAAACAGCCCTCGGATCACTGACTGCCAGTAGGCCGAGAGGGAAATCCAACCCATCCCGTTTTCAAAGTTCAGGATGTTGAAAAGGATGCCGAGGAGCAGCACCCCGGCCAGCGTAGTCAATACCGAGCCCGAGCCGCCGGTAAGCAGCGTCCCGCCCACGACCACGGCAGCGATAGCAAACAGCTCCCAGCCGACGCCCTCGATTGGCTGGCCAGCGCCGAACTGCGAAGCGAGAACGACGCCGGCGAGCCCGGCCAGGCACCCGCTTGCGACATAGACGAGAAATTTGACGCGGTCTGTGCGCAGTCCCATCAGACGCGACGCATCCTCGCCGCCACCGATGGCCAGCACAGTCCGTCCCGTGCTGGTGTAGTTCAGGACGACCGATCCGATCACATAAGTAACCAGGGCGATGACCGCAGGAATCGGGAAGACCCAGAAATTGCCTTGGCCGATGGCGGTGAAACCTGAATCGTAGGACACCGAAACCGTCTGGTTGCCGGCAAGAAGGAGCGCCGAACCGCTTGCGGCAAGCATGGTTGCAAGCGTGGCGATGAAGGGCATCAGGTTTCCGCGCGTAACGAGGAGCGCGTTGATCAGTCCGGCCGCCAGGCCGGCGCCCACGCCCGCAGCAAGGCCGGCCGCGATGCCGTGCGGGCTCGCCAGGGCGGAAGCGACGCTGCCCAAGGCGGCGACGGAGCCGACCGACAGGTCGATGCCGCCCGTCATAATGACGAAGCACATGCCAAGAGCCACGAGCGCGAACATTGAGTTATAGCGCAGAACACTCATCACGTTGAAGAAGCCCAGGAACCGGTCGTAGCGCAGAAATCCAAACAGGACCAAGGCTGCAAGCGCGACAACGACACCGTAGGTGCCGATGATGCGGACCAGTCGGGCGCTGTTCATGGATTACACCTTGTGTTGCTGCTGCAGCCAAACGGCGAATGCGATCATGCCGGCCTTGACCACGAGCGCAGCGGCGTCGGGCACGCCGTTGGCGAGCAGGGTGTAGCGCACCAACTGGATGGTCAGGGCGCCGAGCAGGGTACCAATGATCGTCGCCTTGCCGCCGCTGAGCAGCGTGCCTCCCACCGCAACGGCGGCGATGGCGTCGAGTTCCATCCCCAGCCCGACAAGATTTGCGTCACTGGAGGAGTTGATCGCGATGACAACGAGGCCGGCCAGCCCCGCGCATAGGCCGCTGATCGCGTAAACCGCGAGCTTGATCTTCGATACTGCAATGCCGGCGAGTTCGGAGGCCTTTTCATTGCCGCCGACCGCCAGGATGCTTCGCCCGAACACCGTGCGGTGAAGAGCCCAAGCCGCCGCCGCGACCAGCACGGCCATAATGATCACCTGCGCCGGGATGCCGAGGGGGCGGGCAAGCCCGATCCATTGGAATTGAGGCACGCGGAAGGTCTGCAGATTGCCGTTGGTCATGACCTGCGCGATCCCGCGCCCGGCGATGAACAGCACGAGCGTTGCGACAATCGGCTGGATGCGGAAGCGGGAGACCAGCCAGCCATTGAACAGTCCGAACAGGCCGGCAACGAGGATCGACGTGATCATCGCGAGGGTCACCGCCAAATAGATGTTGCCGACGGGGAAGATCGTGCCCATGAAGATCATCGGTGCCAGCGCGCCGGAGATCGCCATCAGTGACCCAACCGACAGGTCGATGCCGCCCGTGGCGATCACCAGCGTCATCCCGACCGCGACGATCACGATCGTGCAGACCTGGGTCAGGTTGACGTTGAGGGTCTGCAGCGTCGCAAAATTGCGCGTATAAGCAAGATTGAAGGCAATCAGCAGCACCAGCGCGATCACCGTGCCGTAGCGCGCCAGGAAGCCGAACAGATTGAAGCCGAGGGTTCCGGCGTCATGGGATGGTCTGGCCAGATCGCTCACGCCGCCTCCTCCACCGAACCGCCATGCGCCATCGCCGCGAGCAACTCCTCCTCGTTGGCTGCCTGACCTTCCAGTTCGGCGACGCTCACTCCCTCGCGCAGAACGAATATGCGGTCGGCCCCTTCCATCACTTCCTCGAGTTCCGAGGAGATCATCAGCACGCCGAGCCCGCCATCGGCAAGCTTGCGGACAAGGCGCTGGATCTCGCCCTTTGCCCCGACATCGATGCCGCGTGTCGGCTCGTCGAGGATAAGCAGCTTCGGGTTCATCGCCAGCCATCGGGCAAGCAGCACCTTTTGCTGGTTGCCGCCGGAGAGTTCCCGGACCTTCTGGTTGGGGCCAGAGCATTTGATGCCGAGTTCGCGAATGAAGCGCTCGACGATCTCCCGTTGCCGGGCCTCGTTCAGGATGCCGCTGCGGCTGATCTTTGGCAGCAGTGCCAGCGTTATGTTTTCGGCGACCGTCATCTCCGGCACGATGCCCTCGGCTTTGCGGTCCTCTGTGCAGAAGCCCATTCCGGCGGCGATTGCGTCGGCGGCTCGCGCGGGATGGTAGGATGCGCCTTCCATCGTCATCTCGCCGGCCTTCAGCCGGTCGGCGCCGAATACAAGCCGGGCTGTTTCGGTGCGGCCGGCGCCGAGCAGGCCGGCGAAGCCGGCGATCTCGCCGCGGCGCACGTCGAAGCTCACATCGCGGACCGACTGGCCGGCGGACAGCCCTTGCGCGTTAAACAGCACCTCGCCAATCCCGGAGCGATCGCGCTCGCCGAATGCGGTCGCATGCCCATCATTCGCTGCGACATCGCGGCCGAGCATGGCCGAGACCAGTTCCAGCTTGCCGATGTCGCTCATAGCGGCGTTGCGCACTGTGCGGCCGTCGCGCATGATCGTGACCCGGTCGCAGACCTCGTAGAGCTCGTCGAGCTTGTGGCTGACGAATAGAACGGAGACGCCCTCGGCCTTGAGCTGCCGGATGACGCTGAATAGAACCGAGACTTCACGTTCGTCGAGCGAGGAGGTCGGCTCATCCATGATCACGAGGCGGGCGGAAAAGCCGATGGCGCGGGCGATTGCTACCATCTGCTGCGTGGCGGTGTTGAAATCGCCGAGCGGGCGGCGCACATCAATGCTGATCGAGAATCGGCTGAGCAGCCGTTCGGCTTCAGCATGCATCGCGCTCCAGTCGAGCAGGCCTCGGCGGCGCTTCTCGTGTCCGAGGCAGATGTTCTCGGTCACAGAGCGGAGCGGCACGAGATTGATTTCCTGGTAGATGGTGCTGATGCCGCTGACCTGCGCCTGATGCGGAGACCCGACCTCGAACGGCTTCTCCTCGAACAGCATCTGGCCCCCATCGCGGCGGTAGTAGCCGGTGAGCACCTTGATAAGCGTCGATTTGCCCGCACCGTTCTGGCCGATGAGTGCGTGGACCTCACCCGCAAGAACCTGGAGCGAGGCACCGACCAAGGCAGGGATGCCCCCAAAACGCTTCTGGATGTCATGCATGTCCAGGAGCAGCGCGGCTTGGTCCGGTTGGGCGGTCATCGGCAAACTCCGAAACCCTACCCGCCGAAGCGGGCAGGGCAGCTGGAAACAGAGTGGATATCAGAACGCAATATCGAAGTCTTTCTTCGCGTTCGTGGCGTCGAAGAAGGCATCCTCGTTCTTTATGAACGGCGGGATCTTCTTGCCGGCCGCATAGTCGGCCATCGTGGCGAATGCCTTCGGCCCGAACAGCGGGCTGCAGGCGCAGATCGCCCCGATCTTGCCGTCGATGATCGCCTGAACGCCTTCCTTCTCGCCGTCGATGGACAAGATCAGCACATCCTTGCCCGGGGTCTTGCCGGCGGCTTCCAAGGCGGCAATTGCACCCAGCGCCATCTCGTCATTATGCGCGTAGATGATGTCCGCGTCAGGATGCGCCTGAAGCAGCGTCTCTGCGACCTGCCGGCCCTTGTCGCGAGCGAAGTCGCCGGACTGGGACGCCAGGATGGTGAACTCCGAATGCTTGGCGATGAAATCGTTGAAGCCTTTCTTGCGGTCTGTGGCCGCCGAGGCGCCGGTCGTGCCCTCCAATTCGATGATCTTCGACTTGCCGTTGGCATTCTTGACCAGCCACTCGCCGATACGGGTCGCCTCCTCGATGAAATCCGAACCGATGAAGCAGACGTAATCCTCGCCCGGCTTGGCCATCGTGTGGTCGACGTCGCGGTCGACCAGGAACACTGGTATGCCGGCATCGCGCGCCGCCAGGATGACCGGCACCAGGGGCTTGTCCTCACGTGGGGGCAGGAAGATGGCGTCGACGCCCTGCGCGATCATCGAGTTCACGTCGGAGGCCTGCTTGGCCGACGAACCGGCCGCATCCGTGTAGACCAACTGATGGCCGAGCTTGGCGGCCTCGCCCTGCATGCTCTTGGTCTCGGCAAGGCGCCACGGATTGTTGCTTTCCGTCTGGGCGAAACCGACCTTGTACTTGTCCTTCTTGGCGAGCGGCGGCAGCGCCGCGAAGGCGCGTGAGCCGAGCGTCAGCGCGACCGCGCCGGCGGCCGAGCCAACCAGTAATTTTCGACGGGTAATGATCATGCTCTTTCCTCCTTGATTGTCGCTTTCTGCGACTGTGGACTTCCTCACGATTTCGGCCCTGACGGCCTCTGCATGCCACATTGGCAAACTGGATCAGGCTCTATGCCGCCTCCAGGATGAAATCGGCGCAGCGGTCGCCCAGCATCATCGCCGGCGCAGCCGTGTTGCCGGCATTGATGTTCGGGCAGGCCGACATGTCGGCAACCCGCAGATTGTCCACTCCGCGCACGCGCATCGCGGCGTCCAGCACCGCCATCCGGTCGCTGTCGGAGCCCATCCGGCAAGTGCCGGCCGGATGGTAATTGGTCTTGACGAAGCGCTTGCAATGTCTTGCTAGCGCCTCGTCGCTGAGATCATCCCGACTTGGCACGGCAATGGCCTTTACCCGATCGGCGAGCGGCCTGGTCTGGAATGCCTGCAGGAAATAACGCTGGCCGGAGATCATCTCCCGCATGTCGTCTGGATGCTTAAGCAGATTGGGCGAAACGACCGGCATGTCCTTCGGATTCGCCGAACGCAGCCTCACGAAACCGCGCGACTTCGGCTTCACAACCACCGTCGTGACGGTAAGCCCATAGGTGTTCTCGACCAACGTCAGAATATCGCGATCCAGATAGACGTGCGGAACGCAGAAGGCCTGGATCGTCGGTTCGCCGTCGGGATCAGCTGGGTTGACGAAGGCGCCGGCCTCGACCCCTGCCGAGAGGATCGTGCCGGTGCCGAAGAGTTTGAAATGCAGGCCATTCCTTATCATCCGCCAGCCTTGGCCTTGCCTGAAATAGCCGTAAGGGCCGTTCGCCGTGGCAATGATCGGGACCTCCGGATGGTCGATCAGATTCTCGCCGACCCCGGGAAGGTCGGCGACGCAGGCAATGCCATACCTGGCGAGCGCGTCGGCCGGGCCGATGCCGGACAGCATGAGCAGTTTCGGCGAGATGAGGGCACCCGACGAGACAATGACGTCGGCATCCGCATAGGCGATATGCTCGGCGCCCGATGCGTCGGAGTAGACGACGCCGGTGACCCGCCCGTTCTCGATCAGCAGCCGGCTGACAGTGCAATTGAGCTTCACCGTCAGCTTCGGGTCATTCGTCAGCGGCTCGATGAAAGCGTAGGCGGCGCTGCTGCGCTTTCCGCGCCGGTTCATGAACTGGTAAAAGCCGACGCCGCGCTGCGACGGCCCGTTAAAATCATGGTTGTACGGCAGTCCCAGCCCTTGGACCGCCTGGACGAACCAACGCGAAACATCGTCGATGTGGCCGGGATCCGAGACCAGCAGCGGACCTTCGCTGCCATGCAGTTCGCCGGCGAGTCGATTGTTTCCCTCCATGCCGGTGAAGTGCGGCAGCACTGCCTGCCAGTTCCAGCGTACCCCGGCATTGTTGCCGCGCATCATGTCGTCCCACTCGTCGTAATCGGCCGAGCGGCCCCGCATATAGACCTGGGCGTTGACCGAGGTGCCGCCACCCAACACGTTGCCTTGCGAGATTTCGTGAATGCGGCCGTCGAGGTGGGCTTGCGGCTCGGTGCGGTGATAGCGCATGAATTTCGAGCCGTTGATCATCTTGAAGATGCCGGGCGGCATGTCGAGCAGAGGGTGATGATGGGAATGGCCGGCCTCCATTAGCAGGGTTCGCCTTCCTGCTTTCACCAGCCTTGCCGCCGCAACGCATCCGGCTGCGCCGCCGCCCACTACGATATGGTCGTAGGACTGCGTCATGCCTCAGGCGCCTCACGGCTTTCGAAAGTACCGCGCACATACTCCCAGGCCGCCGAAAGGTGATTGAGGAGCGCCCGCTCGGCGCCGTCGGGATCTCGCTCGATGATGGCCGTGCAGATTTCCCGATGGCTTAGGAAATTCACGCGGTTGCGCTCGGGCGATCGGGGCATGCGCATCCACTGCGGCGACAGCCAAGCGGTGAATGCCTTGTGCACCACAGGTAGCACCGGGTTCCGGGCGATATCATAAAGCGCTGCGTGGAAAGCCACGTCGGTTGCGTAGAATTTCTGCGAGTCCGGAATAGCCGCCTCGTTCATCGCCAGTGCGGCCCTGAGCGCTGCGATGTCTTCCTTGCGGGCATGCATGGCCGCATTACGCGCCAAGGAGGCCTCGAGGAAGACGCGCATGTCGTAAAGGTTCTTCACGCCTGCTTGGTCGCTCAGCAGATGGCCGACAATGCCATTGAGGGCGCCGAGCGCAGCATCCAGGCCGGGCCTGCGTGCAACTGGCCGGAAGCGTGGACGCGCTTCCACCAGACCGCGGCTGGCCAGACGTGCAATCGCCTCACGCACAACGCCCCGGCCCACGCCATACTCGATCATCAATTCGCGCTCGGCCGGCAGGTAGCTGCCATCGCCAAGCCTTCCGGATGTGATGTCGGCCTCGATCCCAGCCACCATCGCGTCGGCCGCGCGGGCGGCAACGATCACTGCGGGCATCTCAGGCTCTCCCGTATGCAGCAAGCCTTCTTCCTCCCAATCAGCGATCATATTAGAAAGCAATTCGGACCAAAGTACAAGCGTGCCGAGACCATCGTAGGACCAAAAGTTCCCAATGGCACCGAAATTCCAGGCAGACCGTTGCGAGCCAGGGAAGTTGGTGCAATTATGGTCCGATGAAAAAATCTGGACGAGATGCCGCATGAGCCGCACCGAAATCAGGGATGTCGAGACCCGGCTGTTCCGGGTCCCGCTGCGTGAGGTGATGACCGATGCCAAGCACGGCGCGCACACGCATTTCGAGTTGGTGACTGTCACGCTTAGGCTTGCCGATGGCAGCGAGGGCACCGGCTACACTTACACCGGCGGCAAGGGCGGCCATGCCATCAAGGCAATGATCGAGCACGACCTCGCGCCTTTCGTCCGGGGACGCGACGCGACCGGGATCGAGACGCTCTACGACGGCATGCTCTGGCACATCCACTATGTCGGGCGAGGCGGTATCGCATCCTTCGCGATATCGGCAATCGACATCGCGCTATGGGATCTCAAGGGCCGGCGCAGTGGCCTGCCGCTGTGGCAGATGGCTGGCGCCACAGGGAAGACCGCCAAGGCCTATCGCGGCGGCATCGACCTGAATTTTACCCTTGATCAGCTCCTGGCCAGCACCGATTCCTATTTGAAGGCCGGCTTCACGGCGGTTAAGATCAAAGTCGGCAAGGACGATCTTGCGGTGGATGTGGCCCGGGTGAAGGCAGTCCGCGGGCGCATCGGGCCCGACGCTACCTTTATGGTTGACGCCAACTACGCGCTGAACGTCCCGCGGGCGATCGAAGCGGCCACAGCATTTGCGCCGTACGATCTGCTGTGGTTCGAGGAGCCCATCATACCCGACGACTATGAAGGCTACGCCAGCATTGCCAAGGCAACGGGCATGCCGCTGGCAATGGGAGAAAACCTGCATGTCATCGAGGAGTTCGAGCATGCCTTCGCCTGGTCCAAGCTCGCCTACATCCAACCCGACGCGTCCAACTGCGGCGGGGTCACGGGCTGGCTGCGCGTGGCAGCGCTTTCACGCAACGCCGGCATTCCCGTGTGCAGCCATGGAATGCAGGAACTTCATGTCAGCCTCGTCGCAGGCCAGACAAATGGCGGCTGGGTGGAGGCGCACAGCTTCGATATAGACCATTATACCACTCAGCCGCTTAGGCTTCAGAATGGTGCTGCGATAGCACCCGACGAGCCCGGCGTGGGCGTTGTTTTCGACTGGCAGAAACTAGCCGGCTTTGAGGAATAGCGCGCCCGAAAGGCGGAACGAGGCGAGATCTCCGACGACGGCCAGATTTGCCTCGGAGCGCCGTTCGTGCCTCTCATTGCGCAGAGCATGAAGTCAACTGCCCGGTCCGCCCGAATTTCGCCTCCGAGTACGGCTGCTGAGGGCGATATCGGTTCCGCACGAACTGAAACGCAGTTAGGAATACACCCGGTGTATGTTTGCACCTCGGCCCGAGCAGTGCGCCGGCCGAAGGAACATCGTGCTCGCAGCGAGATTTAGAGGCGGTCGCATGCCTGGTCAGATCCTGCTTCCTCGCGCAACGATCTCTCATGTCCCGCAGAAGGTCTGCAGAACCCGCTCATCCGGTCGGGGCGGGTCCGCGTAGCGCTCCATCCCCGGCTGCTCGTCGAAGGGCCGGCTGATGACCCTGAGAATCTCCTCGAAAGGTTCGAAGTCGCCACCCAGCGCCGCCTTGATCATCGCCTCGATGCGATGGTTGCGAGGGATGAATTTGGGATTGGCGGCATGCATGCCGGCCCGGCGCGTGGCCGTGTCGGCTGCTTCGCTTGCGATGCGCTCGCGCCACCGCGCCGACCAGACATCGAATGCGCCTGGATCCTGAAACAACTGCCGCGCCGTGCCTTGGCCGTCCGCAGCGTCGAGGTCATCGCCCAGACGCCGGAAGCCGAGCGTGAAGTCCGCTTCGCCGACAGCCAGCACATCCAGAAAATCGGCAGCGAGTTGCAAGTCGCCTTCCGCCTCGGTCCGCAATCCGAGTTTTCTGCGGAAGCCGCGCTGCAACACAGTCTCATAGGAGGACTGGAAAGACACAAGCACCTCTTCAGCTTCAGAGACGGCTTCATTCTCGTCCGTGCTCATGAGCGGCAGCAGCGTCTCGGCAAACCGTGCAAGGTTCCATGTCGCGACATGAGGCTGGTTGGCATAGGCATAGCGGCCGACGCGGTCGATCGAACTAAACACCGCGCTCGGGTCATAGGCGTCCATGAAGGCGCACGGGCCATAGTCGATCGTTTCGCCCGAGATCGCCATGTTGTCGGTGTTCATGACGCCATGGATGAAGCCGACCAGCATCCAGCGCGCCACCAGATCGGCCTGTGCAGCGACAACGGCCTCCAGCAAAGCACGGTAAGGCCGCGCTTGCCGCGCCAGCAGTGGGAAGTGGCGCTGAATGGCATAGTCGGCGAGGATCTTGAGCCCCGCGGTGTCGCGGCGCGCAGCGAAATATTGGAAGGTGCCTATCCGGATATGGCTGGTCGCCACTCTTGTAAGGACTGCGCCGGGCAGCCGGACCTCGCGATAGACCGGGTCCCCGGTGAGCACAGCCGCCAGGCCTCGCGTCGTCGGAATGCCCAGCGCGGCCATTGCTTCGCTGACGACGTACTCGCGCAGGACGGGGCCGAGGGCTGCGCGGCCGTCGCCGTTGCGCGAGAACCGCGTCAGTCCCGATCCCTTCAGCTGGATGTCACGGCGAATGCCGTTGACGTCCACCACTTCGCCAAGCAGCAGAGCGCGCCCGTCGCCGAGCTGAGGCACGAAGTTTCCGAACTGGTGACCTGCATAGGCCAGGGCTATGGCTTGCAAGCCTGCCGGAAATCTGTTGCCGGCGAGCATTTCCACTCCGTCCGGGCTGGTAAGCTGGTCGGCATCGAGCCCGAGTTCCTTGGCAAGGGGCCTGTTAAACCGAATCAGTCGGGGTTCGGACACCGGCTTCGGATCTGTCTGCGCGAAGAAGCGCTCCGGCAGTTGCGCATAGCTGTTGCTGAGGGCGGGAAGCCCAATCTGAATCGCTTTGGGTTGTTCAGCGGTCGCAGGTGACGTCATGACAATCTGGCTCTGGAAGGGGAGGGGCCCAACAGCTCCGGTTTCGAGGAGCCTGTGTTCACTTGTCATATAGGGACGCAACTTCGCTGGTACCATCCGGATCCATCTGGCCGGCACCGGATAAAAGCTGGGAACCACCCGCGTAAATCGAGTTCGGGCTACCCTGCGACACCAACGGAAGCATCGGCTTTGGCCCAATCGCGGCATCTCTTGAAGGCGGTGTTCCAACTCCGAAAAAAGGCTGGAAGGTCACGCCATGGGCTTGCCGTGCGCACGATCCACAGCACGGCCTCGATAAAGCGGCGGTTATCACCGCCGCTTCGACCTTGTTCCATTGCCTTGCCCAGGCAATGCGGACATCTTGGTCCATTGGGCGTCAGTCGCACAAATCGTTGCATCCAGAGCTTGAATCAAACAAGCCAAAAGTGGGACTTGCCCACCCTCCAGACCGGAAAAGCGTTCGCGCAAGACAAGGATCCGCGGTGCTCCGGCTGGCTGCTCTCGATGGCGAGCTTCATGCCCCCTGTCCGATTCCGAACTCAAAGCGCGGCAGCAATGTCTTTTCGCGCGTTGGGGCTGTTGTCCCTCCGGGCGGCATCGGTCCAGGCGAGGCATCCGGCAATGATAGGCATTGTGCTGACGACCAGGGCGCCGCGCGCGTGCAGGATCATCAACCCGCGCCACGAGACCCTATCGACCGCCCAGATGGTGCCGCTGATGTCAGCCCACCTGAGGTCGGCGTCGGCGGCTTGAATCGCCCGCATCATTGCGGCGGGTTCCATCCCAGCTCGAAAGACGATGACGGAAGTGGCGGCACCGTTGAAGAGTGGGCCGACGCCCGCAGCCAGTCCTGCAAGCAGGACGATGCTGGTCAGAGCCGCCGAGGCACCGCGTGCCGGTCCACCGCGGTTAGGCAGCACCAGCACCAACAGCAGCGGCACGATTCCGAAGATGACCAGCCACGCAATGTCCCAGGCGAGCGGCATGTCGCTGTTCATCTTGATCCGATGCAGGCCGAGCAGCCAATGGAACACAATGGCGTCCACCAGATGCCAGACGCCGAACCCGGTGAAGGCGAGCTGAAGAATCTCGGTCGTCGTTCCGGCCCGCCCGCCTGATGCCCTCGCCGCCACCAGCAGCACCGTGCCGGCAACGGCCAACACGTACATGAACAGGTGGAAGAGGCCGTCGGCCATGATCTGAAAGCGCAGGTCGTCACCCGCAGGGTCGGTGAGACCCGAGAGAAGATGATGCCATTGCAGAATCTGATGCAGGACGATGCCATCGAAGAAGCCGCCCAGCGCGAAGCCGAGCAGCAGCCAGCCGACTCGCGTTCTCGGGTCGAGTTTCGCGGTGATGGTGTCCATATCAGGACGACTCCGTCCAAACAGGAGAGCCAAGTCTGATTAGCAGCTCCAGGTGCATTGCCCTGTCCGACGTCGGGTCGTGGAGACGAAGACCGCCGATCCAGAAGGCGGTAATCAGCCCGCCGACCACTGTCGTCAGAACCAATGTCGCAGCAATGATTGCCAGCATGGACGTTGATCCTTCAACCGCGCAGGGTCACGCCGCGCCCGACCCGAACCTCGGCTTCTGCCGTATGTTCCCTCGCGTCGGGCGTTCTGGGGAGGGAACAATCAACTGACATCACGGTTCGGATGCCCTGTTGAGGGATGGCTGAGGCGGAGAACGCTCATGAGTGAATATTCGGCGGCGGCTCCGAGCAGCCGCGACGACCACAAGCCGAGTGGCACCACCCGCTGGCTTTTTTCGACTAACCACAAGGATATCGGCACGCTCTACCTGATCTTCGCCTTTATAGCGGGGGTCATTGGCATGCTCTTATCGGTGGGCATGCGAATGGAGCTGCAGCAACCCGGAATCCAGATTTTCCCCGGGTTGGCATCGATGATCTACGGCTACCAGGGCGACGCGGCCATAGATGCCGGCAAGCAACTTTATAACGTGTTCACCACGGCGCACGCGCTGATCATGATCTTCTTCACCGTCATGCCCGCACTAATCGGTGGGTTCGCGAACTGGATGGTTCCGATCATGATCGGCGCCCCGGACATGGCCTTCCCACGCATGAACAACATCTCGTTCTGGCTGCTGCCGCCGGCATTGATGCTGCTTTTGTTATCAATCTTCATGCCCAGCGTCCCCGGCGGCTACGGTCCCGGGACCGGCTGGTTCCTCTACCCGCCCCTGTCGACCTCCGGCCATCCCGGTCCTGCCGTCGATCTGGTCATTCTTTCTCTGCACATCGCGGGAGCCTCTTCTATACTAGGCGCCATCAATTTCATCACCACGATCTTCAATATGCGCGCGCCAGGGATGACGTTGCATAAAATGCCCCTTTTCGTGTGGTCGATCCTGATCACCGGCTTCCTTTTGCTGCTGGCCCTGCCTGTCCTGGCCGGCGCCATCACCATGCTCCTGACGGATCGGAACTTCGGCACCACATTCTTCGCGCCGGACGGCGGCGGCGATCCTATCCTGTACCAGCATCTCTTCTGGTTTTTCGGCCATCCGGAAGTCTACATCATGATCTTGCCGGCCTTCGGCATCGTCAGCCAGGTGATCTCGACATTCTCGCGAAAGCCGATCTTCGGCTATCTGGGGATGGTCTACGCGATCGTTGCGATCGGGGCGATCGGTTTCGTTGTTTGGGCACACCATATGTACACCAGCGGAATAGGGCTGGACACGCAGCGCTACTTCACATTCGCCACGATGGTAATCGCGGTGCCGACCGGGATAAAAGTGTTCTCCTGGATTGCAACCATGTGGGGTGGTTCGGTCAGCCTGCGCACCCCGATGCTGTGGGCGCTCGGCTTCATATTCCTGTTCACTGTCGGCGGGGTGACCGGCGTTCAACTTGCAAATGCCAGCCTCGACCGTCAATTGCACGACACCTACTATGTCGTCGCACACTTCCACTACATTCTTTCGCTGGGGGCCATCTTCGGCATCTTCGCGGGCTGGTATTACTGGTTTCCGAAGATGACGGGATATCTGTACAACCCGCTCCTGGCTGGAATCCATTTCTGGACGACCTTCGTCGGTGTGAACCTCGTCTTCTTCCCCCACCACTTTCTCGGGATGGCTGGCATGCCGCGTCGCTATATCGACTATCCCGACGCTTTTGCCGGTTGGAACATGGTCTCCTCCTTTGGATCGTATTTGTCGGCCGCGAGTGTCTCGATTTTTATCGCCGGCATCGTGGAGGCTTTCCACCGGCGAAGGGCCGCCGGCACGAACCCGTGGGGGCCAGGGGCCACCACATTGGAATGGGAATTGACCTCTCCGCCTCCTTTCCATCAATGGGACCGGCTGCCGAAAATCAGATGAATCCGGCTGCCGAGCGCGACAGACGGCCGGATCGGCGCTGAGTTGAATGCCGCGCAACGCGCTCGCCGTGAACCTCGAAGGGAGAACCTCCGCTATCGGAAGCTGATCACCAGCACGGCGAGAGTTGACGAGGCCTACTGCCGAGGCAAAACAGCCGGGTCGTCGGACCCCATGCTTTCTGTGCATCGGCCTTTATGAGGATACGGCCATCGTGGTGAAGGGCGAGACGTTGAGGGTGATCGGCAGCGGCGCTGTTAATCTGGTCGATGCAGTCGGCGCCGCACAACCGAACCGTGGTGCCACCATGTCGTCCCAGCGCCGGAGCTGAGCATGTTATCAAACCTAATAAAGCTCGCCACGCTATTTGCGGCTACCGGCCTGTCGCTGGCGGCATACAATCACGCGCGCGCCAGGACGGCTCGGGTTCCCGGATTTTTTGGACGCACTGTTAGGATCGATGGGGTGGAACTGCGCGTCATCGAGAAAGGCAGCGGGCTTCCCTTGCTCCTGTTGCATGGCAATGGCTCGGTGGCGGAGGATTTTGCGATCAGCGGCACGCTCGACCTGGCGAGTGCCAAGCACCGGGTCCTCGCTTTCGACCGACCCGGCTTCGGCGGCAGCTCGCGACCGGCTGGAAAGCGCTGGTCGGCGCGCGAGCAAGCCGATCTCTTCCATGAGGCCGCCGCCAGCCTCGGCATTCACAGATACCTCGTGCTCGGACATTCCTGGGGCGCTTGGATCGCGCTGGAGATGGCCCGCAGGCATGCTCCCTCGGTGGCCGGCCTGGTCCTCGTCTCGGGTTATTACTATCCGCCACCGAGGCTGGATCTCGCTCTCGCAGCGCTACCGGCCATACCGCTGATCGGCACGGCATTCTGTCACACCTTGCTGCCGCTCGGAGTAAGATTCGGCTGGCCATCGGCCATGCGAACAATATTCCGGCCCGGGCCGGTCTCCGATGCTTTTTCGGTGAGCACAAGGGAGGTTGCCACCCGCCCATCTCAGTTGCGCTCCGTCTGCGTGGAGACAGCCCTGATGCTCGGCGCGGCGCTGTTGACGAAACCCAGCTATCGAGACATCGGCGTGCCGACCGGTATTGTCGCTGGAGCACGGGACAGGTTGTTCGACGCTCGGCGCAACGCGGAACGCTTGCATGCCGAGATCTCAGGATCACTGATTGAAATAGTCCCGAATGCCGGGCACATGGCTCACCACAGTGCCCCCCAAACGGTGCTCGGAATGATCGACAAGGTCACCTGTATGTCTCGCCCACCAACAGGCGGAAACCCCCGCGATGCGCTCTCGCCGGCTGCACGCTGACGGCCACCGGCTTGCGCGAAGGGCTGTGGAAAGGCCAAGCGACCACTCCAGCACACCCGGACAACTGGCGGGTCACTGGTCGGGAACTCGTCTTGTTTGAACAGTCGCTGTCAACACCAGGCGGTAGGAATCGCCGGTTTTCTGATCGAGTGGAAGACGCGGCAGAAAAGGCCGCCGGCTCGGTGCTGTTCGGCGTTCGTGTCGATGGCGATCCGCGATTTTAAAGAACTGCGGCGATCGGAAATGACGTGAACGGCACATTTGCAATTGCCATGGGCAAAGATGGACATCTTGCTTCGGCGCATTGATGGTGGCGAGGCCTTGATTGCCGAGACGCCGCCTGGGTGCTTGCTGAGCATGGCCGAACAGTCATCTGTCAGCAACGATCACGGCCGCACGGTCCGGCAAATAGTTGCCTTCGAACGGCGTCCGGCCGAGAACCCACCTTGCAGGGGTAAGTCGAGGCTGGGGTTGGCTCGGTCATTTTCTAAAATTCCGAAAGCATCTACTGCGCGAGATATCGAGAATGCGGGCGTCCTCCAGCTGAGATATCTCCTCTCCCCCTCTACAAGGGCCGACTGCACTTGGATCCGCTTGCGAGCCTGCCCACATTCGCATGGAACTAAGAGACCCCGCCGCGATAAGTGCTCACGGGCCCCCGACACGGGAAAGCCGCCTCCCGAATGTGACCTGATTGCATAGAACTGGCGAGCCAGGTCGGACAAAGGGTTCTCGGCCCCGGACCCGCTTGACTCAGATCCCGCCCGGTACCGACTTTCAGGCGCGCATTTGGCGACAGTCACTCAGCAGCTGCCGGTGTGATCATCACTGGCGGAGCCTGTCGGCGAGACGGAGCCCAAGGGCCAAGATCGTCAAGGTGGGATTCGCCTGGCTGGAGGTGGCCAGAACCGAGCCACCTGCGATGTGCAGGTTCATCAGTCCATGAACTCGGCATTCAGCGTCAACAACCCCGTCCGCCGGGGTCGCAGACATCCGCGTGGTACCGAGATGATGACCATCCATGGCGCCTGATTTGCTTGCCATTTCCATCACATGGTCAGGTTCAAATCCTGAAATGGTAGCTCCGAGCTTCTCCAACTTCCAACCGAGCAGCCGATAAGCGCGAGCGATGCTCTGGAGACCGTTGTTCGTGATTTTCCAATCGACGCGCAGCTTCGGCATACCCAATCGGTCGCGTTCGGTCACCAAGGTCAGCCTGCTTGCGGGGTTCGGCTCCTGTTCCGAATGAAACTCAAGATTGACCACATTGGCGCACGGCTCGCCCACGATGGAGGGCAGCTTTCGCCGTGCGAAAGTTCTTTTCGCCATCCAGCCCACACCGAAGCGCCCGAGACGCAATGGCGACGATACGACGTTCTGAACGTGCGCGAGCTTTTGGTTCAGTGTCACTGAATGTTGCTGCCGACCTCTGAGGTGTTTGGGGAGAAATGTCTTTTTGACGAGATACATCGCCGAGAGGATCGGGTCGTTGTGGCTGGGATCGGCTGGATTTGGCAGATGGGTGCGGAAGATCTGGTTGAGCAAGCTATGCTCCCGCTGCGCTTGCTCCGTGAGCGCTAGCCGCCTTCGGCAGTAGATGCCGGCCGCGTCCCGCTCGTAGCCAAAAGCAACTGCCTGCTGGGCGTTCGGCAACTTTAGTGCTCCGACTGTGCCTCCCAGATGGGCCATATAGAAACGACCAAGCTGATCCCGGGCGTTGCCGATACCAGCCGGCATCACATCATTCGAGGCAAGTAGCAGTCGGGTGGTCTCAAAGCCGCCTGCGGCTACTATGTAATGGCAAGCCGTGACCTCACGCTTTGTGCCCTTCAGGTCAACACTGTCGATGTGGTGAACACAACGCCCATTTGGCGCCAGGCGAATTCCCGTCGCCGCAGCGTTTAACCAGATGTGGATATGGCGCGAAGACCGCAGCAACCCGGAAAACCGTTTCCACACGTTGGTAGGTGGACTAAACCGCTCCAGGCGGGTCCTGAACAAATCGTCGTCGACGCCCTCTACGAGTTCAACGGGAGAACCAGGCAACGCGCTTGTTGGATCGTAGTCGTAGGACCCAGCCTCGATCACCTCGTGCGCACGACGGTAGTAGGGCAGCAGTGTTTCATAGGTGATCGGCCAGCCCGAATTGCACTCCCATTCGCGCTTCTGGAAGTCGATGCTATCGAACGGCACGCAACGGCCACCCCATGCTCGGCTCGATCCTCCCAACGCTCGTATCCGGAAATTCTGGAGCGACGCGTGAACGAGGGGATCTGCGACAATGGCGTGGTAGAGCTCCTGAGACCTCTTGGTCTGCCATTTGCCGCCCGCTTCAAGAACGCAGACGCGTAGCTTTGCATTTTCGAGAGCCGCGGCAATGGCCAAGCCGACAGTGCCACCTCCGACGATGCAGATATCGTAGGCAAGTCCGTCGCCCGATGTGGTGAATTGAGCGATCAACCTTCACTCCGTCGCGATGCAAGGGATTTGTTTGTTCGCCGAAGGCACGCTCCCACCCTTCGCGCTCGGCTTGGGCGAAGCAGGTAGCGCGCGAGGAGCAGTTGGCAACCACCCACTTGATCGCATTTGAAGCGCCGGCCCAAAAGAGGCGGCTTTGCTGCCGAGGTTCTTGACGACTTCAAGAGGTCCCGAACCGGAAGAGTTCTTGTTGCGGCATATCACCCTCACAGGGGCATGGTTATGGTGAACGCGTTCGGATGTGGTATTCTGGTCTCCCGCGAGATATCCCGCCCATGGTTCGCCGGCGGACACGCTGGTGGTGGGTCGGGGGGTGACTATGCCGCTGCGGGTTAATAGCCGCCGCCGGTGCGGAGGATGACAGCCTTGACGCTGTTCGGCCGCCCTGGAGGCGAAACCATCCGCGCAATGAACCTATTAGTTGCGGCAGAAGCACCTGCACCTGGAATATCCGGGCACATGACGATGACCTCTGTTAATGCCGCAACAGCCGTTTCCCGTTCACAGCCAGTGTCGCCGCGGCCGCTACTTCGGTTCGAACGGCAAACGGCTCGGGAGTACTCCTCTGGGCTGGCGGGTAGGTGGTGGAGCCTCGATGACGGCCAAGCACAATGTTCCCGCGTTGCGCGTTGCTGGCTCGAATTGTGGAGTGGCGTTCAGCAACGCTCGCGAAGCGCCTCGATCAGCGTCGGACTCCCTCTTGGGAGAAGCTCATCAGGCGAATGGTAAGGAGCTCGGCGTCGGACTTCAGCGGTTTTCGTCCCGCTGTTCCGGGCTCTCCCTTGGACGGCGTGTCTTGAGGTCGAACGCATCGCCCGAACTCAGCACGTGAATCTTGAGGTCATAGATTGAAAGAGCAGCATCAGGTTGACCTTCAGCAATGTTCGAATGAGTAACGCCCGTGGCGTCAACTAGGTAGACAGCGCCGCTGCCGATGACCTTGAATGTATTGCCCTGCACGACGATTGCCGTATCTTCGTCGATGCCGATGCCAAGGACCCGTGGATTCAGCGACACCGCTCCAATGAGCCTGCCAATCCGGCCCCGTTCTGCAAAATGCTGATCGATAATTACGTTCGGCAGGAGGCCCAACCCGGGAGCCATTCGGATATGGCCTATGCGAAAGGACGCCGCGTTTGGCCCTTTCACCATCATCGTGTCGCTCATCATGGATGCACCTGCGGAGGTGCCGGCGATAATGCCCCCGCCTTGGAAAATTTCATGCACCCGATCATCGATGGGCGTATCACCGATCTGACTGGTAATCCGGAGTTGGTCGCCACCTGAAAAAAACACGGCGCTCACGTTCTCCAGCGCCTTTATTTTCTCGTCGTGCGCTGCCTCAACGCGGTCGTTGACGTAAAGTTCGATAACATCGTCGATCCCGAGCTCCCCAAAGGAGCGCTGATATTTTTCCAAATAGCCTTCCGGCTCATGCGACGCGATGGTCGCAAGGACCAGGCGCCCGTCCGGGATCAGATTCGCGACCTCCTTCAGGATGACGCGATCGCCGTCGTGGTCCTCATGCCCACCGATTATTACCAAGGTTCCGGTTTTCGCCTTTGACAGGGACCTCTTCTTCTTAGTGCTCAATTTCTTTGTCCTCCTTGCGCAGGAAGACATGTGCATTCTTGTCGTCACTGGTCATGAACGCAACTGCGAACTCGCGGCTGTTGTGAGCCCAGCCAGATAGTCCAGCGGCAGTAAGCACTATGCCGCCCGCTTCGCCACCGATCGTTTCGAGCTCCTTGATTGAAGTCTCGAGAGCTTGCTCAGGTCCGTCGGCAAGTGCATGCATGACCCGCGCCGCGAGGGTTTTTCGCGCGATATGCTCGCCATCTCCGGAGAACGCCACTGCTCCCAAATGATTGTCCGCATAGTAGCCGCAGCCGGGCAGCGGAGAATCGCCGACGCGGCCCGGATGAATGCCGGCCAGTCCACCCGCAACCAGCGTATGATCGGTAAGTTCCGGCTTATTGGGTGAATTTATTTTTGCAGAAGATCGAAACAAAAGTTCGAAATAACATTTGTTTATCTTGGGGGTTCCCAGGGAATCGGCATCAAAGCTCAGTGAGAGCCAGCAGTTTTTTGCGGGCCAGCCACGTTGGGATCGGCTAGACACACCCGAAGCAGCGTTTGAGCGATGCCGTTTCGAAAACGCCAAAATTAAATCGAGGAGGAACATTCCTCATACCAGGATGTTGGGGCAGACAAATCTCGGAGGATTCATTGATGTTCATGCACAACAAGCGACTGCAATATACGGTACGTGTCTCTGAACCGAACCCTCGCCTGGCGTGTATGATCATGGAGCAGTTCGGTGGCGCCGATGGCGAGCTTGCAGCAGCCATGCGCTATTTCACTCAGGGGCTGGGCGAAGACGACCTTGGCCGTAAAGACATGCTGCTGGACATCGCCACCGAAGAGCTCAGCCACCTCGAAGTGGTCGGCTCTATCATCACCATGCTCAATAAAGGTCTTAAGGCGCAACTTGCCGAAGGCCAGATGAAAGAAGCTGATCTTTATCTGATGATCGGGAGCAGCGGAACATCGGTCAAGGAGTCGATCCTGTTTGGCGGCGCGCCGGCACTTTGCGACTCGGCCGGGGTTCCTTGGACCGCCTCCTATGTGGATTCGCGCGGCGAGCCGACCGTGGATTTGCGATCGAACATAGCGGCCGAAGCGCGCGCCAAGATTGTTTACGAGCGGCTAATCAACATTACCGACGATCCAGGTATCAAGGACGCGCTCGGCTTCCTCATGACACGCGAAGTCGCCCACCAGAAGTCGTTCGAAAAAGCGCTTTACGCCATCGAGAACAACTTCCCGTCGGGCAAGCTCCCTGGGGTCGAGAAGTATGCCAGCATGTATGTGAACACCTCGCAAGGGGAGGGCGACGCTAACGGCCCGTGGAACTCTGGGCAAGAATGGGACCGTATCGACGATCTCGAAGAGGTCATGCCAGCTGATGGCGGAGATGGAACTGCGACCGTCGAGCTCAGGGCCAAGGACATGAAAGTTGTGGTCAAAATGGCCGAGCGGACACTCTCGGACCCGGCAGCCAATCCTATGACCGGCGCAGATCTTGGCGCGGGCCCCGGCGCCGGACGGACCAAGAATGGCGATATGGGTGGTGCGGCTAATATCCAAGAAGCCCCCGCCATGGCTGAATCCGCGGCCAAGAAGCGCAGCAAGCGATCTTAGCCCAATGGGTAAATGGCACTTGCCGCAGAGCCACTGCGGCGAAGGGCTGGCAAATACTCTGGTTAGCAAAATGCATGGGAGAGCTCGGCCGGTTTCTGCGGACAGCTCGCTTTGAGCGGATGCGCGGATTGAATCCGGGCGCGTGGCAGCTTTCAGCGTCGTAGCGGCCGAATGTGCGTAAAGTCCTCTCCCGACAGCGCCGTTGCAGCCTAAAGACCGGCAGGAACATTGCTTGTAATTCAGAAATTAGAAATGTTGCAGGATACCCCCGATGCGGCACCAGGCATTCGATTTCTTGAAGATGATCGTCGCCACTCCATCTCCTAGCGGGTTCGAGCAACCCGTCGCGAAGCTGTACCGCGAATACGTCGAGCCATTCGCAGACAAGGTGACCACCGATGTGATGGGCAATGTCATTTCCGTCATAAATCCCGGCGCTTCTATGCGAATTATGTACGCTGGTCACATGGACGAGGTGGGGTTCATAGTCCACCATATCGACGAGAACGGCTTTTTATTCTTCAGCACTATCGGCGGGACCGACGTGGCCACCGAGATAGGGCAGCGGGTTCGGGTGCATGGAAAAGAACACGTGCTCGGAGTTGTCGGACGGAAGGCGATTCAAACCTTCCAGTTGTCCGATAGCACTCAGACACCTTCCTTGAAGGATTTGTGGATCGACATCGGAGCGACCTCGCGCGAGGAAGCTGAAACGGTTGTTCAGGTCGGCAACCCTGTAACCATAGAGTCTGCGTTCGCGGTCCTTCGCGGCAACTATGTTGTCGGCCGAGCCTTCGATAATAAGGTTGGCTTGCTGATCGGAGCCGAGGTGGTGCGTTCCCTGGCACAAAATGGCGGCCTCCACCCAGACGTGGGAATCTACGTCCTCGGCACAGTGCAGGAGGAGATCGGGTCGCGCGGCGCCCAGACCGCGGCGTTCAACATCGCTCCGCAAACAGCGCTCGCGGTGGATATGGGTGTCGCCATGGATTATCCCCGTGCCAGACCGGAGGAGCAAGGCAGGCTCGATCTAGGCAAAGGCCCGGGCATTTCCCAAGGTGCCAATACGAATCCTGTTGTTCTCGGGATCTTAACGTCAGCCGCCAGAGATAGGCAGATTCCGTTTCAGCAGCAGGCCACGGGTGGGAAGAGCCCCACTGATGCTCGTGTCGTGCAGGAAAGCCGAGGCGGTGTCGCGACAGGGGTCATCTCCGTGCCACTTCGCTATATGCACACGCCGTCGGAAGTGCTGTGTCTCGATGACATCCAAGCCACCATCGAACTGGTCTGCGAGTTTTGTCGCCGAATCCGGCCTGACACTGATTTCACGCCGCTAGCGACAGCGGAACAAGCACCAAGCGACTCGCAATCTGACGCAAGAACCGAATTTAACGATTCTCATTGATTCGACGCCCGAGCAATCCAGCCCCGCTCGAAAACAGGCGCCCATAAAAACTCCGATTGTGGCTTAGTGCCTTCGCCTCGCGCTCGGCGTGTTGCGGCTGTTCCCGTGCGTCTTGATCAACTCGCGCCTGATACGTTTGCGGTCATGGTAACCAGCATTTCGACCATGGCCGCGGCAGCCCCGGTCCTTGGGGTCGGTGGAGTGCGCCGCCACGGCGGCCACCGCCGTGCGACGTGCGGACGTGCGACGTGCGACGTGCGCCACTGTTCTTCGGGCCAGGCTTCCTGTCTAGCGGGACCCGATAAGTATTTCCCGAAAAACCCACTTCCGCCTCCCCGGTGTGCCAGGCTGAAAGGTTCAGGGCCGGGAGGAGCCGGCGATCGAGGCTCCGAAGCTCTGGAGTTGCGGAGCGAACCTCCTCAGACGCCACTATGCAGACGAAGGCGACACGACGTGCACCGATGGCGATCTCCTGTTGGTCCCGAGAGGATGTCGACCCACTTGAGTGGTTTGACTGTGACATCCGGATTTGGACAATATCGCCGACAAGCAGGCCACCCTTCTAGTGCGCTGCACCGGTCGGCCACCGAAGCCCTGCAATTTGGACAGATCAGCCAGCAGAGCAGTGCCACACTTATCACAGCTTAAGTCGGGACCGGTATTTACAAGTTTCTTCGCGTGAGATCCATTCATTATCCGCGGGCCGTTGCACTTTGTGCACCTCCTTAATAGAGACACAGGCACATCAGATGGGAAAGCCTTGAACCATGCAGAATGACGCTGAAGCTCAGCAGGTCCAGTTATTGCAGCTCACTGCCGACATAGTGGCGGCGTATGTTCAGAAGAACGCGATCCCGGCGGCCGGTCTCCCCGAGTTGATCGCCAGTGTGAATTCTGCCTTGTCGGGATTGAGTCAGCCGGTGGAAGCGCTGCCGCCCGCGCTTGTTCCGGCAGTTAATCCAAAGAAGTCGGTGTTTCGCGATTACATCGTCAGCCTTGAGGACGGACGCAAGTTCAAGTCTATGAAGCGCCACCTTGGTTTGCTGGGAATGACACCCGACGAGTACAGGGCCAAATGGGGCCTCGCACGAGACTATCCGATGGTGGCGCCGAGCTACGCGGCTCAACGGTCGGAGCTCGCCAAATCTTCCGGTCTTGGCCGCAAGGCAGTTGCGAAAACGCGAGCAAAGAAAGCGCCAACAAGGCAGAAGGCCAAGGTCTAGCGGCGGTCCGTATACACTCTTGCGGCAACGGTGGTCATTCCAGGTCTGGCACGTCGCCGCCGACAAAGAGGGTTGTGGGCTCCCCATATTCGCCAAGCGAAGGATTGGCATCGCGCGACCACGCAATGACGCCAGCGTGTTTACGCCAGACCCCTCGCGGTCCTTATGGCGCGGTCCTCGGTCTGCTGCTCGGCTGACCCAAAGACGAGCTGAAGGTCGCCGCTCTCATCGCGGTCAATGCTGTGACGACGATGATTCTCCGGGCCTTCTGTTGCGGCAGCAAGCTATCTGACATGGAGGCTCTCCCTCCGCTGGCCAACCGGCTGGCGTGACTTGACCGGCTCGCTGGGAAGAAACTCAGACGTGCCTATGATCGGTATCATCGATGCCTCCCGCTCTGGCCATGCCTGTTTAGCTCTCAACTCAATGATTTCGTCATCTCGTCTGGCAATTCGGCTTTCCAGATTGGCAATGCGCTCTGCTAAGAAATAGCGCCCAACTGCAAATCCACCGCCTCCGAACAGCACGGCGAATGTGGCGAAGGCTGTCGGCTGGGCGATGACCAGTTCGGTGTTATTGCCAATGAAAGCGATAAGGTCGTGCATCGAGAGCCGCCTAAGTCATGCCAGCACAGGCGGCGTGGGATCGTAGCTGATCGCCACGAAGCCAGGGTACCTGTTGGCGAGAGCGAGGACTTGGGTCTCAAGCTCGCAGTTGTAGGCCATGAGCGCCTTCACGGCCTCAAGCGGGCTTTCGTAGCGAGCGATGAGCTCCTCCGCCTCCGAGTGCAATTCGGCTTCGGCGTCGGCGTGCAGATGCATTGTCGCCATTTCGGTCTCCTAGATCTAGCGACTTGCCCGGCGCGGTGCGGAGAGCGAGTCAAGCCGTTCTGCAAATGGCAATTGAGGATAATCATTTCTGAGCAATGAACTTGTCAGCGATTGCCTGCAAAACAGCTTCCTGGCGGCTGTGAGCGTCGCAATGTGGTCCATGAGATCGCTCCAAAAGATTGTGCGCAGTGAACAAAAACGGAACATAATTGTCAAGGTCGAATTGGCTGGGCGTGGATGGAGTTCCTATCTGGGCTACAGTTGGGCGAGGGATATTGGCCCTAGCAATGCTTCGGCATCGTAGCCCCCGTCGGCGAGCAGCATTGAGCTAAACCCTTAGTCAAGCCCGCTGCGGAGGCGATGTCGCTCGCCTGGCCTGCCGTGAGCGGCCTGCCTTGGGCGTCGACAAGAGCGTGGATTTGGTTGTCAGTCCGGCTCGGGAACGTGTTGACGATCATTTCCTTGACAATCAGCCTTGAGACCCTGCCCGGCGCCTCGATAGCGTTTGAACTTCCGCGGCCACCGTGCAGCAACCTTGCAATGCGATCGAGATACACCTCAAGGAACAATCAACCCGCACCCTCGTTGGGCAGGATCGCGTCAGGAGAATGCTATGCGACACGTCATGTTGGGAGCTCTGGCCGGCCTTGCGGCAACGATGGCGATGACCAGTGCCATGCGCCGGTTCCATGGATTGCTAAACGGGACGAATTGCTACCCTTTGCCGCCGCGTGAAATTGTCGATCGCCTGAACTCCGGGCGCGATGAAAGGCAGGCGCGAACAAATACTCTGTTCGCACATTTTGGCTTCGGCGCCATCACTGGCGCCGTTTTTGCCCTTTTGCCTCGGCATCGCGGCAGCGGCATACTCTATGGGCTCGGCGTGTGGACAGCCAGTTACCTGGGTTGGATTCCTGCAGCGCGAATTCTTGCTCCCGCATGGCGTCATCCTGCAGAAAGGAATCTGCTGATGATCGCCGTGCACATCGTGTGGGGTACCGTGCTCGCGAAATCGCTCAGCGAGTTGGAAGCCGCCGAAGCCGAGGCATTCGGCAGGCCTGCCGACGCCGAACTGTCAGTCTTGGAAAGGCGCGAGAGAGGAACTGGCCGATGAAGCCGATCCCGTTTTGGCTCGATCGAGAGCCCGAGATTTCTTTCGGTGCCTTCCAAGGCAACCGTGACTTCGAAGTCGTAATCGTCGGCGCGGGCATCGTGGGCCTGCACACTGCCTATCTGCTACGCAGCTCGGGTCTGAGGGTCGCGCTCCTCGAGGCACGTCAGATCGGCCAGCAGGCCACCGGCCGCTCCACCGCCAAGGTCACATCCCAGCATGGGCTCAAATTCGCTTCCCTCATTCGCAATTTCGGCCGCGAAGGCGCGAAACTTTACGCGGACGCGAATGAAAAGGCCAAGGAAGAGATCGCTGCACAGTGCTTGCTTATGGTGGATAAGGCCAAGCTGGAAGCCAAACCTGCCTTCATCTATGCTGAAGACGAACAACAGGCGGACACGTTACGCCGTGAGGCCGACGCCGCCGCATCGCTTGGATTGCCCGCCGAATTCCTGTCCGATCCGGAGCTGCCCGTTACGGCGACCGCGGCGCTCCGCTTTTCCGGCCAGTACCAGTTCGATCCGTATCTTTATCTTTGCGGGCTGGCCCGTCTGGTGAGCGAGAGCACCATCTCCGTTTTCGAAAATAGCCGCGTTCTTGAGATTGCAGGCGAGGGGCCTTATCAGTTGACTCTGGCTGGCGGCATTGTGACCGCCGGTAAGGTCGTCGTCGCCACGCAGATGCCCATCATCGGAGACGGACTCTTCTTTGCCAAGGCTTTCCCATTCGCGCATCCGGTCGCGGCAGCGCCACTGCCGGAACAAGCAAGAGTGGACGGCATGTTCATCAGTGCCGGCCGGCCGTCTCATTCCTTTCGCACGACGAACCGTGACGGCAAGCGCTTTCTGGTGGCCGCCGGCGGCGAATTCAAGACCGGAGACCGCGAGGGTGCGGATCGCGCCGTCGCCGACATGCTGGCCTTCCTCAAGGCAACGTTCGCTATCAACCAACCGTCGCACCTTTGGATAAACGAAGATTTCCGATCAATGGACGGAATGGCCTTTGTCGGCTTGGCGAGTTCTTCCAAACCAGACCTTCTTGTTGCTACCGGTTTCGACGCATGGGGCATCACACAAGGTGCCGTTGCAGGAGAGATCCTCGCGTCGCAGCTTCTCGGCAAATCCCACCCTGCGGCGGAGATCTTCGACGCGACTCGTATCAAGCCGCTCGCAGGCGGCCCGACGTTCATATCTGAGAACGTCAAGACGGCTACTCATTTGGTGGCCGAACGGCTCCTGGGTTCAAGAACTATGGAAATCAGCAAGATCCGCCCAGGAGAAGGGGGGGTGATCGAGCACGACGGAGAGCAACTGGCTATCAGGAAGGCGCACGACGGTACGGTAACCGCCCGCTCCGCGATTTGCACCCATCTTGGCTGCGTTGTTGGATGGAATTCGGTCGACCGGACGTGGGACTGCTCATGCCATGGATCCCGCTTCGATGAAGCTGGTGAGGTTCTTTCCGGCCCCGCGACGAGACCGCTCGAGCCGCGAGCGTCGCCGAATGCCGGGCACGCTAAATGAGAGTTCTCGTCACCGGCGCGTCGGGTTTGATCGGGACCGCGCTTTGCGCGCGGCTGGCAGCCGGGGGACATGACGTCGTTCGTGTGCTCCATCGCCCCAGTGTTGCCCCGTTCACCGGGCCTCCTCCCATCTTGCTCGACATGGCAAATGCGCTGCGGGCGCAGGACTGGATCCCTCATCTTGCCGGTGCCGATGCCGTTGTGAATTGCGCCGGCGTTCTGCAGGACAGCGTTCGCGAGAATACCCAGCATGTCCATACAGGCGGCGCCTCGGCACTCTTTGCCGCGTGTGAACAGGCAAATGTGAAAAAGGTCATCCACTTCTCGGCTATCGGCGTCGATCGCCAGCAGCCGTCCGCTTTCTCCGCCAGCAAGCTTGCTGGCGATGAGGCATTGATGGCGCGCGATCTCAACTGGGTGATCCTGCGCCCCTCGGTTGTGCTGGGGAGGCCGGCGTTCGGCGCAAGCGCGCTTTTTCGTGGTCTCGCTGCTTTGCCACTGTTGCCTGTGATGCCCGACACGGGTCGTCTTCAGGTCGTACAGCTCGACGACGTGATCTCCACCGTTCTCTTCTTTCTTAGGCCCGACAGCCCATCGCGCCTCGCTCTGGAACTGGCTGGGCCTGAAGCCCTTTCCATGAACAAGGTCGTTGCCTGCTACCGCCACTGGTTCGGATGGAACAGCGCCCGGGAATTCATCCTGCCCAATTGGGCCGCAGCAATCCTATACCGGGTTGGGGATGCGGCGGCTCAGCTCGGCTGGCGTCCGCCGATGCGCAGCAATGCCGCAAAGGAGATCGAGCGGGGCGCGGTCGGTGATCCCCAGCCGTGGATAGCGGAGACCGGCATTCAACCGTCAAGTCTTGCAACCGCACTCAGCCTTAACCCTGCCACGGTGCAGGAACGATGGTTCGCCGGTCTCTACTTCGTCAAGCCGGCGATCTTCGCCGTGCTACCCTTCTTCTGGATCATGACCGGCATCATTTCCCTCACCACCGGCTGGCGCAGCGGTGTTGAGTTGCTCATCGACACAGCGGTCGGCGCGCTGGCCGGACCGGCCGTCGTCGCCGGGGCGCTGGCCGACATGATTGTCGGCGCGCTGATCGCCTGGCGCCCGACCGGCCGGCTTGGTCTCTTCGGTGCAATCGCGCTGTCGCTTTTCTATGCGATCGCTGGGAGCATTCTGCGGCCGGAGCTCTGGAACGAGCCGCTCGGCCCGCTGATGAAGATCCTGCCGATCCTGGTTCTGCATTTTGTCGCGCTGGCGGTGCTGGAGGAACGCTGATGGTCTATTTCGTGCTCAAATACCTGCATGTCATCGGTGCGGCTGTGCTGTTGGGAACTGGCGCCGGCATCGCCTTCTTCATGCTTCTGGCACACCGAACCGGAAATGCCGCGACCATCGCGGCTGTCGCCCGCATCGTCGTCCTCGCCGATTTTCTGTTCACGGCTACGGCCGTTGTTGCGCAACCTGTGACCGGAATCGCTCTCGCCCAGTACGCGGGCTATTCGCTTGCTGAAGGATGGATCGTTCTTTCGATCCTGCTCTACATTGCCACCGGCCTGTTCTGGCTGCCTGTGGTTTGGATGCAGATCAAGATGCGCGATCTCGCCATCAACGCCGCGACGTCCAACCAACCCCCGCCTGAGCGCTACAATCAGTTGTTCAGGCTCTGGTTCGCCTTCGGCTTTCCAGCCTTTGCGGCTGTGCTCGCCATCTTCTGGCTGATGATTGCGCGCCCGCCGATCGAGTGGCTGGCCTTTTAGCCGTCGTGGCTCGCTAAACGCTGCCCTGCGGCGTCTGGGCGAAGGAGTTGCCCAAGCCGCCATTTCAACGCCGAAACAGAGGGGTCGACACAGTGCCGGCCTTTCGCGACGCGTTCCAGTCCAGGCGCTGTCTGATTATGGCCGACGACCCTTGGCAACATCTACCTGCCGGCCATGGGACGTTCCATCTGCCAGCCTGTGGCCCACAATTCCAATCTCGACATCACCAGTTGCTCTACTGTCACCGAGCCGGCGGACAGCCGATGAGAACCTGCCCGATCGGCGACCGGTCATTCTCGATCAGGTTTACTATGATGCTTGGGTGGGCCCGGCGACTCCGAAGGAAGGACATCCTCAGCCACGATATGAAGGGTCAATTGCAGTGCAATCGCGTCGGCCGGGAGATCAACGCGACGGTTGCCAACAAGCTTCCCTCGATCACCATGCCTTGGTGGCGCCGACCAAACCGATCTGAGCGACGAACCGCTGAGGTTTGCGGAAGGCATGACGCCGGCCCCTCACGAGCGGGCGCGGATCCGAAGCATTTCTGTGAACATGCCGATTGCGGCAAGGGTGCGCCGCGCTTCGCTAGCCGGATCGATATTCAGCGTAGCCAGATCATTGCGGCGGCGAGGTGTACGAAACCTGTAAGTGAACTGTGCGTCGGTCGTAGCGCGTGGCGAATCTACGGAAGTGTTTGAGGCGATTGAAGCATCGTTCGATTGCGGTTTCGGTGCTTGTAGATGTCGGTGTCGTGAGGGAGGGCGGCTTGCGGTTGCGCTTGGATGGGATCACCGCCTTGGCCTCCATGCCGGCGATGCGTTGGCGTAAGTCGTTGCTGTCACAGGCTTGTCGGCCAGCACGGCACAGGCCTCCTGGCCCTTCAGAAGATCAGGAGCAGCGGTGATGTCATTGGCTTGGCCAGGTGTGATCAGAAACCGCAAGGGACGGCCGAGCGTGCCACAGAGCATGTGGATCTTGGTGGTCAGTCCACCTCGGGAACGCCCCAGCGCCTGATCCTTGGCCCCCCTTAACCAACAACCCCGATAGGCAATGATTTGGCCGAAGCCTAATGTAGCTGTGCTCGCTCTACACGTTATTGCAAGCCGTTCAAATTTGAGCTTCCGTACTAATGCTTTAGCGAGGGTATCTGATGTAAATCACTTAAGCCTTCTGCGCGGTGAGGTTCCACCGTTCTTGACTGGCCGTCGGCGACGCTAACGACGAAATAGGAGAACGCAATGACCCGCAGTCACGTTGAACGTCTTGATGAGTTTAGGGAAATTCTGGTCGCGGCTCGACGCGAAGGAATCCGTAATGTGCACCATACTCGCGACGCGATGCGGGCAAGTGGCTTTCAAATTGGGGATAGCGACGGCTCCAGCTACGGAGCCGAGCTGAAGGCGCTCCAAGAGGAAATTGAGGCAGTCGACCGCGCCATAGAGGACGAGAAGCGGTTGACCTTGGCCATCGAGAGCGCGGCTCAATCCCGGCGACCGACCAAACCCAGAATCGTGAAGGGAACATGAAATCAGATACGGTCCTTGGCGTTCCTTGCGTCAATCGACCTGCGGCAGTCGATCTGAATAGCGCCGGCCGGCCGCGCGCACCGCTCGGCGCGTGTCGCACACGGACGAACGCGGTTGATCGGTTCCGCGCTCGTCGGTGAAGGCGGAAACGTCATCGTCGACATGAAGGTGTTGCCGATGTCGTCCCCAATCGTCCGTCCGCTGGACGATCGGACTCGACAACGAAGTCGACCGCCATGCGGGCCGTGCGTCGGTCGGGCCGACCACGGTCACCCAGAGTGCCACCGGCTCGATTAGGCCCGCGGATCGCGTAGGCGCCGGCCTCTCGTGGAGTTGCGCGAAGTGACCACCTTGCAAATGTGCTTTCTTCAATGGGAAAGCTTCATATCCGCTGTTCCTAGCTGAGCTAGCGTGCTCGCATTCACAGTAAGCCAGTTACGCGCATCCCGGCGCTCGCATAGCTCTCTTCACCACTCAAATAACGATCAACAACAGTGCGCTTCAAACTCTCGCTGTGTTTGGACATGAAAACCCCCGAAGGTTGATGTCCAACTTTCGGGGGTCAGTTCAGTTCCCGGGGTGGTTTATGGTTAGCTCTGAAGAGGCAATGGACCTCGAGTACTATACCGAAGCATGACTACGAGCCCGTCGCCATTGCGCGCGATGGGCTCCGGATATGCGATTGCGCATTTTTCTAGGAACCGTCATTTCGCAGCGAAGTTCGGTACCGAAGGGACGTTCCGATATGGAGTTGATCATGAAACAGGTTCTTTTCGCTTCAGCCATTATGGCACTGTTAACTGGCCTCGCCTTTGCGCAATCGACCACCACGACCACAGGCGGGTCGTCGAACTCGACAACAAAGACAATGCCGAGCACTACGACCAATCAGCGGACGGATTCGACCACCACGAGTGGAACAAACTCGAAATCCGCCAAGGACTGCGCTCCGGGTCAACAAACTGGCAGCGCCAAGCAGGCAGCGCCAGGTCAACAGGATACCGATGCCAACTCGGCTGCTCCTGGCCAGATGAAAAAGACCACCGAAGGCTGCTGACTTGCCGGACGGCTGGCTTTTTCGTTTTCCGTGAACGAAAGCGCAGTCCGGCAGTTGGTTCAAAGGAGGAGCCAATGAAAAAGGATGGCGATGGACGTGTGGACAAAGACAACCAGCAACTGCTTGCCCGACGTTTGTCTGAAGAAGTCGGCATTTCAGAGCCGGACGCGCGCGGTCTGATCAAGCTTATCGGCACCGACTGGAATTCGCTACTTCGTGAAGCCCGATTTTTAAAGGAGCGCCATTAGAGTCCGCCGCCTATTGGGGCGAGGCGGCGGACACCTTATCCGACATAGGCCATCAGGCTTAATTGTAGAAATGCCGTTGTCTAGTATCATTGGACCTGGTCATTAGGCCCACCCTCGTGTCCAGCTTTGGTCGGCACGGTCACTCAACTCATGCTTTGGCTGCTTGATCGTGTCGACTACTACCGATAATGCCTAAGCGACGCGCCTGTGAAATTCCCGTGCGGCTTGCCGGTAATTGGCGTGCGGAGCTCTGGCGAAAGCCATCATCGAGACAGTCGAACGGCTGACGAACTAGGCCCGCCGCTGAGGGACACTGAAACAGCGACGGGCCTTTGCTTTGAGACCTGGCCCGGAAGCCAAGCTGCAAACCAAACTTCGATTTCACGAACAGGTTCCAACCTTACGAGAAATTTAGCGCCTGCGGAGACTCTTAGGTAGGCTCGCCAACTGAGGATCTGACGACCGTCCTTCTAGTTGCGATGTTGCAGGGGACTACCCCGCAGCGAGCAATCAGTGAGTACTGGGGCCTTCGAACCGGGTGCCGCCCACGAGACTGACCTGCCGTAGGCTCTCGTGTCCACTGCTTCATTCTCACTACAAGTGCCGCAATAAATGCTGCTGCCGCCGTATCGCACACCGCCTTGGCGGCCCAGCCGCGCTCGATCCGAGCTTGTTCAAATACGCGTTGGCAAAGGGCGAGGTCGCTCGGATAAAGGAGGCCACGATCGGACCGTTTGCTGATGGCGAACTCAACTCCTGCCAATCCGGCAAGTCAACGAGAACAGACAAAGCGTTTAAATGTACAATTCTGCCCTGCGGATATTGTCGGCGCGCTGAAGAGAATGATCTGAGGGCTGCCAGCCATTATTTTCAGTTGTACGGAACCGGACAGACCTGCTGGTGGTTGAATGCGATAAGGCGGGCTCCCCCATGCCACTTACCCTTCGTACCACTCTATGTGAGGTGCGAGACGCGCTCCACACCCTACGCCGGTCGGTAAGTCGTCGAGGCCATATGGAGGCGATGTTCGAGATCGATTGCCTCATCGGTTTGGCTGAGGACAAGGCGGCGAGTTCGATCATAACGATCGATGCTCGGCAACTGGATCGCAAAACCTAGCGGGTTCTTGGCTCGTTCCCGTTCTGGTCTTCCCTTACGTGATGCTCACGGCACATTCATGCTCGGAGATGCGCCGGAAGCCGCCCAAGTCAGGCGGGTTCTTTGTTAAAATCGCCCGGCAGCCCCGGAAAAGTTTCCAGCTGGTGCGGAATTGTTGACAACCCCACTACTGCTGCTCGGGCATTTCAGTATTTTCCTGAGGGTCTTTTTTCACGCCTGGGCTGGGTGACGTGTCTGCTGGCGCATTACCGCCCTGATTTTGCTCAGGAGCACGCTTGAACGGTGCCGTTTGCCAAGAGCCGTTCGATAAAGGTGTGAGTACAAAGAATGCCATCAGGCCTAGAAAAATGACGGCAATAACCGCCACGCCCCACGCCATGAGTCGTCGCGTGCCGCGTTGTTCTTCCCTGCGAGATAGGTTGTCCACCATTGATCCGGCCTTTCGTGGAGTGGCGCTGGGGAGCAACGCGCCTTCCCGAGCTCGGTTCCGCCCATTGTCCGACATCAGGCTTCGCCTTGAGGCGGCTTCCCGTCGCACTGACGGTCTACGGTTTCTGCTTTCTGCTGCGGGGGTGGCGTCTCAGCTCGGATCACCGGTTCCAGGTCGTTGGAAAAGTTGGGTGCGTCGACTGGCAGTTTCGGCAGCGAATCTTTTTCGTCCGGTGATAGCGAAGGAAGTATCTCTGCCACCTCGGCCAGGATGTGGTTTACGATCCCGTTCATCTGCGTGCCTGCTGCGAACATATCTCCTCTCGAACTTCGCTATTGCATCAAAGTTCCGCCCCAGTGCAGCATCCGAGAATTGAGCAATTTTGAAGCTTAGCAGTCTACCGCCGTTGCCGGCGCAATGGGGGAACAGGCTTCGGGTTTAACCGTTGCCACTGACCGGCTGCGAAATTCCTTGCGAATTCCTCCGTCTCGAAAAGCTGCTGCGTGATCACGCCGTCCTCGACGATCTGAACCGCCCACTGCCCGTCTAATTGCTCAATCGAAACACTGTTCTTTGGTTGGTCGTCCACCACCCGCACTCCTCCACAGACGTAACAATAAAAAACAACCATAGCGGGCCGCCGCTAGCAATGTTCGAAACATACCAAATTCCCGCACCCGCTCAGACGAAGGAGACCATCCATGCCCGCAAACGAGTTAACCCCCGAAGCAAGCGTGCTTCGTCGACGAATTCATGATCGACCTGAACGCCACACAGGCGGCAATCCGGGCCGGCTACAGCAAATTGACCCAGATGTGCAGGGTCCGCGCCTGTAGGGAATGTTGGTGGCGCGAGATTTAGCCCTGACGTCACGTTCAATCTCTGTCGACCCTCGGTGGCGCAGCCTTTCACCGGGAGATTGATAGTCCACCTCGGTATCAGTGAAGCTGCCCGATCAAGCGCGCGTACTCGGCTTCGGGCTTTCCGTATGAGCCGGCCGCGATCTTGATGAGACCGGCCCGGTCGCGGATGACGACCTCCCCACGCGTTGAGCGGATTAAACCCTGGCCCTCCAGCGTCTGGAGCGCGATCGTCACGCCCGGACGTCTCGTACCGAGCATCACCGACAAGATTCATGCGTTATTGCCAGACGCTCGCGTTCGACGCGGTCAGCACACATCAGCAGCCATCTGGCCAGTCGCCCGAGGATGTTCAGCCGGGCACTGATCAGCCCGGTGTAGCTGGCCTGCAGGTGAAAATAATGGACGTGCCGGAGGAGGAAAGGCCGCAAGGTCGGGCTCTTTGCAAGCGCTGCGGCGAACGGGCCAGCATCGATGCTCAGAGCATCGGCGTCCACTTGAACGTAGCAGTCATGCATGGACTGATCGTCACCCATGATGAGGGCCGATCCGGTCATCCCTTCAAAGCCGATGATGCCCACCTCGGCTTCGATCGCCGAACTCAGTTCGGCCACCACCGACCCAACCCCGCTCTCGAAGAAATATACCGCCTGGATCTTTGCCCCCCGCTGTCTCAAGCTGGGTTCTCAGCGGGAGGGACACGCTTTGTAGATGAGGCCGCAGCAGTGCCAGGTCTGCTGGGTACATCCTCAGCAAGAGCTCATTCCTGTAATTCCGCGTCTCGAGCAGCGGTCCAGAGATCGTGAACATGATCCTCCGAAAGAGGCTCCAAAGACATCGAAACCCCGTGGTGGACCTGCCGTAGAGGAAACGGGCGAGGAATAGGATCCACAGCTATTCCGAGAACAAGCTCATTCATCGAAAAAATATCTACTCCACGTTCTTTAATTGGCCCGCATCGGTTCGCCCAAGAAATGGCACGGTTCACCGTGACACGCCCGCTGATGGCCGACCGTCATTAGCGATACTTTCCATCTAGGCGCAAAGCCAACTCCTCTGCAGCGTCTCGAGCCATACGCGAGGTTGACGCCAGGGGTCCGGAGGAGGTGGCGAAGTTCATCATTGTCAATTGCAAGTGTCCGCTCCAAAGGTCGCTCAGCTGCCCCATCATGCTGTTGGCGCCGCGTGGCTGACAGGAATTAGATGTAGCGGCAGGTCAGGCCGCCGAGCCCTGTTCCTCTGAGCGTCGAGCAGTTCAACCTCCCCAGTCAAGCCGTTCAGATAAAGCCTGAGTATGTGGGCAGCTATGCGAACAGATCCCGACGCCCCATTCACGGCAGGCGGCCGCCCCGCTCGAGCGAGGGTTCGGGACGGTAGCCGCCCGCGCCACATTGAAATTGGGAGACGCCGGGACTGATCTGCGCGTGTCGAGTGCCGTTGTCTCACTTGAATGATCATCGCACAACGCACCCGACCGGGGCCCACGCAGCACTATGCAGGCGCCTAAATGATTCAGGACGACGAAGGTTGCGGGTCCTCCAGACAAGGAGATCGAGAACCATCAAGCAGTGGGTCAGGCAGTCGAGGGACGAACCGGAGCCGCTCGCATCGCTCAAGGAAAGGAGATCCCACGCTGCGCAAGCCGACGAAGAAGGCGTGCTCGCCAGTCGTGACGATTTCACGCAACCAACTGAGTTTGTCGGCATTAACTTGTCACAGCACCGGAGGAACTCATGCTCCAAGTTCGCGTGCTTCAGGATTTTGAGACCGGTGACGAGGTCACGCTCACCGCTACGGTCATTGCGATCCTCCCGAGTGGTCGCGCCAGAGTAGGTATTCCGTCGTATAACGCTCCTTATGCGGTTGAACCGCCACCCAAAACCCGCGCCGGAGATCGAGTTTTCCTTGTTGGGGACATCATTCGCATCGATCGCCAAGCCAATAGGTTGACGGTACGAATCGACTGCGGTGGCGTGGTCACCGTAGATCGGTCGGCGATAACCAGCCAAAAAAGGCGCCGCGGCGCTTCAGCGCGCTGATCCTTGCTGCAAAAGGCCCACGGCCGAGAGGTTCCGGTCCGACACCGGTCGATGAGATCGGATCATCAGCGCAACCAGGCTCTTTTGTCGCGACACGGCAACACTGTCAGTCTTGATCGCCGACCAAAACAAAAGGCCTGTGGTGATGATCGCGACAAGCAGCGTCACCATGATGATGGGCAGAGCCGGTATCCAAACTGGAGCGCGGAGTAGCACATGACCAGGAGAGCGTCACGGTTTGGGATGACGCGGTCAAAGCGCTGCGGAGCCGCGATGAACAATGGCTCGATACAAATCTCGGCAGCTGGATGCACACTTATTTTGGCCACGACGAGGTCTACATTCTCGATGCGAATGACGCGCCCGTCTACGCATTCGTCGGCGGGCTCGACTGTCGTGTCCTCCAGCTACCAATCCGTACACTCCACGACAGCGCCTCTTGTGGCTCTTCTCAGGGCAAGACTGAGACGTGGGGACACCGAGGGAGTTACGGAGCAGGTGCTCACGATAGGTGCTTCCGACATGGCTGTCATCTTGGGCCATCCTGCCGTTGTGAGTATCAAGCCGGTCGTTTCCGACAGTGGCCATATCGGGCAAACTCCGGGTCAGGAGTTTCTACACGTTGCCGTCCGATATCTCGATGGCAGTCTCCTTGCCTCGCTGCGCCAGGACTACCTGCTCGACGGCGCGCGCTTTTCCTGGGTCGATAAGCTTGCCTCCGCAGAGGCATCTTATCCCCTTGTCGACCGATCTGGCTCGACCGTCGGCTTCTTCATCTGGCAGCCATACCGGCCCGGGACGCTCGTCCTTTTTCAACTGGTTCCAATTCTCTTCGCCTTGTTCGGGCTGATGCTGGGCGGTGTCATTGTAGCTCTGAGGGCCTTTCGCAGGCGGACTTTGAAGCTGATTGAATCCGAAGATCGAATCTTTCACCTCGCCCACAATGATCTCCTTACGGCGCTGCCCAATCGCGGCCAATTCAACGAGCGTTTAGCTGATGCGCTTTCGCGGCTGCCATCGACAGGCGAGCAGCTAGCGATACTTTACCTCGACCTCGACCGCTTCAAGCAGGTTAATGATACCTTTGGTCATCCCGCCGGCGACGAGTTGCTTAGGGAGTTCGCAGATCGACTGAGGCGGCTAACCACGGAGGCCGACACGGTCGCGCGCCTGGGTGGAGATGAATTCATCATCATCCAGCGTTCGGTCGCAGACGAAGATGAGGTCAAGGCCCTGTGCGAGCATTTGATCGAGTCCGCTCGCCGGCCCTTCCAAGTCGCCGGGGCTCAGGTTTTTGTCGGGGTGAGTGTCGGCGGAGCGTTCGCTCCAAGGGACGGATTGGACTGGGTCGAGTTGGTGCGCAAAGCCGACGTTGCACTGTATCACGCCAAAGCCAGGGGCCGGAGTGGTTATGCATTCTTCGGAACCGAGATGGACCAGACGCTGGCGATGCGCAAGGGTCTGGAACAGGACCTACGCAACGCGCTGCAAGCGCCCGGTCAAATCCAGGTCCATTATCAGCCGCTATACACCGCCGACACAAACAGGATGACGGGCGTTGAAGCCCTTGTCCGCTGGTCGCACGTTGAGCGCGGTTGGATTGCCCCCGACTTGTTCATACCCTTGGCGGAGGAGACGGGGCTGATTGAACACCTGGGCGAACTGGTTCTCCGGCGGGCGTGTCAGGATGCCGTGCACTGGCCAATAGAGACATTGGCGGTGAACGTGTCGGCATTGCAGCTGAGTAATCCGAGCTTCGCCATGAGAGTGACGAGCATCTTGTTGGAGACTCATATGGACCCCCGACGGCTCGAACTGGAAGTTACCGAAAGCACGCTATCGCAGCACCGGACTGAGTGTCAGCAGAATATCAAAGCGCTGCGTGACATCGGGGTGCGCTTTGCTCTTGATGATTTCGGGACGGGATTTTCCTCCTTTGGACGCCTGCAGAGTCTGGAAGTCGACCGGATCAAGATAGACCGAAGTTTTGTGCAGGGCTTTGGCCACTCAAATGGTGACGAGGCTATCGTTCAGGCGATAATCGACCTGGCCCGGGCAACGGGCCTCAGCACCACGGCCGAAGGTGTGGAGACGGAGAGCCAATGCGACTATCTGCGCAAACTCGGCTGTGACCAGCTACAAGGCTTCTTGCTGTCCAGGCCAGTGCCCAAACAAGAGCTTGAAGATCTCCTCGCGGGCAAAGCGAAGCGCGCTTCTGCCTGAGGCTGCCGAATTCGCATGCGGGCTGCCGGAAGACGCGGAGATGCCACAGGCGATGCGCTCGGCATTGGCTGCCGTCAAATTCGGCGGCGCATCCGTCCAGCAGTCAAACGTGACTTCTCATTACGGACCGGCTACCGCGCGGGGGGCTTTTCTCAATGTTCAAGATCACACTGAGTTGCCATCTGTGGCAAGAGGCTTTAACGGCAAACCCCGGAGTTCCATGGATGCCGCGAGCAATCTAGATTTCGCACCAAAGAGTGTCCTTCCGCCCGTCCGCGCGAGGGGGGCCTTTTTAGCTGGTGAAACTGTGGTGCCACGACAGTCCCAGCGCCGGAGTTCAGCATGTTATCAAAGCGAATAAAGCTCGCCACGCTGGTGGGGCTACCGCCCTGTCGCTGGCAGCATACAATCACGCGCGCGCCAGGAAGGCCCTGGTTCCCGGTTTGATGGCACGCACTCTCAAGATCGATGGAGTGAAACTGCGCGTCGTCGAGAAAGGCAGCGGGCTTCCCTTGCTCCTGCTGCACGGCAATGGCTCGGTCGCGGAGGATTTTGCTATCAGCGGCATGCTCGACCTGGCGAGTGCCAGCAGCAGTTGCAGTACCGCCTCGGGCAGCGTGGCCGCTGATCCGACTCTCACCATCAATGCGACGGTCGCTGCAAACTGCCTCGTTGCGACACAGAACAACGATTTCGGTCGAAGGGGGTACTTGACGGCAATGTTGATGCCACTGGCCAGGTTTCAGTCACCTGCACACCGGCAGCAGCATATACGGTCTCGCTGAATGGCGGGATGACAGGCGCGCCACCGACAACACGCAAGATATCGAAAGGCGCAGAAACCGTAACGTATGGCTCTACAAGGACAGCGATCGCACCCAGCCATGGGGGGACTCCTCGACACCCGGCAGCACTGTAGCGGGAACCGGAAATGGGGTGATGCAGAACTTCACAGTTTTTGGTCGTGTCCCCCCACAGACCACGCCTTCGGCAGGGGTGTACACATGAAGCAGGGGTCTCCCGACAGAATCCGGATCTGAGTTGCATCTACTTGGACGACTTGCTGACGCCCGGGTTACGGCTTAGCTTCTCAGCCTTCGCGATTTCGCTCGCCGATACGGTTTCAGGCGTCGGGGCGGGCGATGCCCGCGATCAAGCTCGTCTCGATGTCGACCACGCTCGCAATGAACGCCCTGGTCCAATGGCAGGGCGGGCGGGGCGCTCTGGTGATGATCGGATTGTCCCGACATTATCAAGTCGTGCGCGGATCGGTGCCAAAAATTTGCCCGTTGACGCCCATGGTGATGTGGCACGAGCAGCCGGACCAACAGCCACTTGAATTAGACGCCTAAGAGCGCAGCACGAATCCAACTGGGCAGCATTCATTTTCGCTATCGAACCAGCGTTTGCGCCGCCGCCGCTTGTAGGCGCGCCTTGCGGTAGTGTGCTGAGAGTTCTGCAAATTCGCTGAGAGAGGGCGGTCATGGCAGGCTGGTGATGTTCAACGTCACCGATTCCCGCGAAGGAACGCCACCATGACCAAGACAGAAGGTAAATCGACCAGCGCTGCCGTCAAAGACATTCTGCTTTCGAACCCGGAGGGGCTGCACGAAGTGATCCGTGCAGTAATGCAGGAGGTTCTCGAGGCCGAGATGGAGGAGGCGCTGGGTGCTTCGAAGAGCGAGCGCACGCCCGAGCGCCTTGGGTATCGCTCGGGTTACTACGGCCGCACCCTGGTCACCCGGGTCGGCAAGCTTGAGCTGCGGGTTCCGCAGGACCGGGCCGGTCGTTTCTCCACCGAGCTGTTCGAGCGCTACCAGCGTTCCGAGCGGGCCTTGGTGGCCACGCTTGCGGAGATGTATGTGCAGGGCGTGTCGACCCGGAAGGTCAAGGCGATCACGGAAGAGCTGTGCGGTCATGCCTTCTCGGCTTCGTCGATCTCGGCCATCAACAAGCGCTTGGACGAGAGCCTGAAGGCGTTTGCCGAACGACCGCTTCAGGAGCCATTCCCCTACCTCATTCTCGATGCCCGCTACGAGAAAGTGCGCGAAGCCGGCATCGTGATGAGCCAGGCGGTGCTGATCGCGGTCGGCATCGACTGGGACGGGCGCCGGCAGATCCTGGCCGTGGAGATGGCCAATCGCGAGAGCCGCTCGGCCTGGAAGGACTTCCTCGTCGGCTTGAAACGACGCGGCCTCAAGGGCGTCGAACTGGCCGTGTCCGACGACCATGCCGGCCTGGTCGCGGCGATCGGCGAGGTGATCCCGGAAGCCGCATGGCAGCGCTGCTCCGTCCACTTCCTCAGGAACGCGCTCGATCACCTGCCCAGGAAGCACGGCGACGATTGCCTGCAGGAACTGCGCTGGCTCTACGACCGGCGCGATCTCGCCGAGGCCAAGGCCGATCTCGCCGCATGGCTGTCCAAATGGTCCGCCCGCTACCCGCGACTGACCACCTGGGCGGAAGAAGCTATAGAACAGACGCTGACTTTCTTCCGGCTGCCGCGTCAGCATCACAAGCACCTAAAGTCCACCAATATGCTCGAACGGCTCAACGAGGAAATCCGCCGGCGCACCTATGTCGTGCGCATCTTCCCAAACGCCGAAAGCTGCCTGCGCCTCGTTAGGGCGCTCGCCGTCGAGACCAACGAAAACTGGATGGAGGCCAACCGATACATCAACATGGACGACCTGCGCGAGCACAAGAAGCTCGCTCTACGCCAAGCCGCATGACCAGCTTCATGATCGCCCATTTTGCAGAACTTGACGCACCCAACCCGCCTTGCTCGTCGCGACAGATGAGCCAACACCGGCCCTGCTGCTCAGCCTCCACACGCAAGGGCAGGGAGTCCGCATCTCGGCGTGCGCCGGCAAGCCATGCTATTGCATTTCCGGCAAGATGCCCTAACTTCTGTGGCAGATTGCCGGAGTAAGAAAAATGGCCACATCCAACGCAGTGATTGAGGAAGTCGCCCGCAAGCTGGGCGGCGTGACCGTGCTTGGAGCGGACGTTCGCTCGCAGGCCGATCTTGCGACCGTGGTGCGGCGGCGGCTTCCACTCGCCACGCTGAAGGGGCTTTCTCTCGCCGGCATGAGTGAACAGGAGATCGAGCGTTTTGTCATTCCGCAGCGCACGCGCAGACACCGCGCCGAGAAGAACCAGCCGCTGACGATAGACGAGTCCGATCGGGCCGTGCGCCTTGTCCGCATCCAGTCGCTTGCGGAAGAGACGTTTGGTGATGCCGGCAAGGCGAACCGTTGGCTGCGTAAAGAGTTGGCTGAGCTGGGGCGTGAGACGCCGCTAACTGTAGCCCAGACCGAGGCCGGCGCGCGCGTAATCGAAACCATTCTCGGCAAGATTGCCTGGGGTGCTGCTGCTTGATGCGGCTTTGGCGACTTTCGAGCCTGCAATTCGCGGAGGCCTTCGACGGGGGCTACGGTCTCCGGTTCGACGGCCGGTGGAACACGGTGGGCCGTCCTCTGACATACGCCGCGACATCGCCATCGCTCTGCGTTCTCGAAAAGCTCGTTCATGTTGAGGACCCGGAGCTGCTGCCGGCGCTTGCGATGGTGGTTTATGAGGTGTCAGATGAGATGCCCGTTGAACCCATCACTCTGGCGGATCTTCCCGAGGATTGGCGTCGGCGGGAGGCGGAAACGCAGAGAATCGGAGATGAGTGGCTCGCGAGCAATCGAGCGGCAATACTGTTCATTCCGTCTGCGATCGTTTCGATTGCGGACAGCCCAGACCAGAACGTAATCATCAATCATCGCCATCCCGCGACCGCTGGGATTCGGATAGAGCGGATTGAAGCCTTTGATCTGGATGCGCGGTTGCTGTAGTGCGTAAATAGTGTTTTATTTCAACGATTTACAAAGTTCCATAAGATATCTTATGCGACTTTCACCAGTTATAATTAATATTTCCCAGTTATGCAAAGTACGCATGGTGCGCGCCTCAAGTCTTCGTCAGTCACATAGAGGAGCAAGATGAAGTGCCGTTGCAGTTACTCCTGCTCTACATCTCGATACGACAGATCGATATTACTTACCATCACCTCACCGCTCGATAAAATCGGACGGAAGACTTTGAACACTTCCTAAACGCCGGGGTCGGTGCCCCGGTCAGACCACATCGCCTTGCTCGCCTGTCCTCTCGGCGCACTCACTTGTGCGGCATGCAATAGACTCCCTCGGATTCCATCAGTACCGCGCCACCCTTCAGCTCGCTTAGTGCGCCGACCCACGCTTCCGAATACGTGCGGCTGGCATCCACGGCCGTCAGCCATAGAACGCGGTTGTCGGCCAGTTCGACTTTGACTTCCTGCTGCAAAGGGCTTGCCTGCACGGTCTGTTGATAGTGACGTTTGATCCTGACATTGCTGGCCGGGAACTCAGCCTCGTTGCTGCCGTAGTTCAGCACAAATCCCGTGTGGTCCTCAGCCACCGAGCAACTGCCACCACGCTCACACACGATTTTGGCAGCGGTCCTGCAGTCCCATTTCAGTGAAGCGGGCCACATAGGATTGTCCACACTTGATCGCGGCTTGTCGCTCTGACCAGCCGCCGTCAACACTGCGCCTGTGTTCATAATCATTGTGGATAGCAGAAGCGCCTTGAACACTACAAACCTCCCTGAATTGTGGCCCTCATAGTCCTCGTCCTACGTGATGGCCTGGCTTATGGCGTGTTGAGATTGAACCAGCTTTTCTGGCGCACGCCGTTCGCGTCATCATAATCGATGAACCAGGGCTTTCCGCGCATCGGTCGAGGGATGGTGTAGTAGGTCGGGCCACTACCAATGGAATGCCCTCGATCGTTCCCCGCGGTCTGGATTGTTGCCGCAACCGCCTTGCCGTCGATTTCGATTTGGACCTGACGTGATCCGTCTCCATGATGCCCGCCGAGGGCGTTGTTTTTGAAAACGACGGGCAAGGAGAGCCTATCAGCCGCGAGGCGGCAGATGTTCCGTTCTTGACCTAAGCCCGGCCGATCGGATTCGGAGCTGCCAACTGCTTGCCAGCCAGACGGACAATCCTCATACTTCTCAAATCTCGCCGCGCTCGAGTTGGCTTGCGGACAGGTCGGCCAATTGAAACCCGGGGCTTCCATCGCCGCAATCAACTTGTAAATTGGCGGGTGGCACGAGGGGGTGCCTTGCCAGTCGCCGGAAAGACATAGGAGGACCTGACAGCCCCATTCCGACGCTTTTGATTGGGATGGAAGAGCTGCGGCGCCCGCGATGGCGACGGCACCCCCCAGTAGAAATTTGAGTATGGTCATAGCCTTTTCCTCGCTGCAGATTTGACAGTTTACTATGGATGATCCGCGCGAAAAAGGACAGGTCGAAAAGGCAGGTTTGTGCGACTACATCGATTTATGAAACGAGACGACGGAGGCGTGGTGAACAACCCGTTGCGCGCCAACATTGCCCTGACGCTTGAGCGGGAGAGAGCCAGACGCGGCCTATCCCATATGCACATGGCCGAACTGTTTCGGACCGCCGAGGGCGAAAAACTGGCCTATCGAACCTACATTCAGACTGTGCGTCAGAAGAATAATGTCACATTGACGACGCTGCAGGTCATGGCAAACGGCTTGCAATTGTCTTTTGCAGGACTGCTCGCCGGCGGTAAGAAAGTTCCGGAATGGGCGCATCGGTTGGACGACAATGCGATCCGCAAGCGGCTGGCGCATATTATCGATTTTGAGCGACAACGACGTATTTTGCACCGCTATGAGATGGCCGAACTCATCGGCGTGGCGGAGGCGACATACATGAAACTCGAACGCGCGAGTGGCAATATCAGCGTGGACACGATTGCGGCGATCGCCAAGGCGTTGAAACTTGATCCGGCGACCTTCCTCTTTTCCGAAAGGAACCCGCCTGGCAGAGCCGACACCTCGCCCCCCACGAGTGTTCCTAAAGGGCTATAATTCGCCCAGCGCCGGCGTCGCTCCTTTGCCCTGCCGGTCAGGCCCGGCGGCCGACTAGCGCCCCCCGCCGCGGCTGTCGGGCCGCTGCTGTCAGCGTCGGCTGTTAGCGGCGGGAATGATAACAGGACTTTGACATGGATGACGACCGGCCAAAGCCAAACTCATGCTCGCCGGGCCGACTTGTCAGCACGCGACAGAAACCGTTTCAAGCTCAAACCGGCCAATAAAATGTAAGGCGGCATGGCGAGCGAATAGTGACCACAGTTTAATTTCAAAATATTTGGCCTAGCTCCGGCGTCCTTCAGCCTCTGCATGAACCTCTCCGATAGCTCTGGCAACACCACTTTGTCTCTCTTAGCCAACACGACATGAAGATCGAGATCAGGCCGCGCCAAACTATGTGCGTAATTCTCCAAGTTAAGTGGACCCCAGGCCCTTCTGAGATCGGTCAGCTCAATCTCAGGCACAAGGCTATCACGTATCAATCGTGTCGCGCGACCCGTCCAAACCATATCCGCTAGACTCCCGGCCGTCAGAAACAACGAGGCTTTTGACACAGCCGAGTCGTGCGCCGCGACCATCCCCGCAACCCAGGAGCCTAAGCTCATACCGAGAACCGAAATCTCTCGATAGCCTTCGATCTTCAACCAACGTATGAGTTTTCGCCCATCCAACACTGCCTGCCTTACAGATTGGATCGTTCGACCGAGATTAGGGCTAAGCATATAGTCGGCGTGCACGGAGCCGGGACGGCTGCGTTCGAAGTGATAAGGCATAGCAATCTCGACAACCGTGATGCCACGCTGCGAGAAAAAATTGGCAATCTGACGATTCCGGAAGCTTGCATTCCAATGGTGAAAAATCACCAACGCCTGATCGAACGACCGGCTTTCTGTGATTTTCGCCGAGACGACATTGTTCTGTTCGATATCAGTAGAAATGTCCGATGGAAATTTGAGCCACCCATCTAGCCTTTCAAACCCCTGATCACTCACATTCGGGTCATCGAAAAAGGCTGGATCAGCTACGGCCTGGTCCGCAAGGGCACAGAATTCCTCGATACTTTTTATCTTCTTCGCACCTGGAAAGGCGCGTTCCGCGTCAAGGGCGAAATCCGTTGGTTTCTTCCCTTCCTCACCGCGTCGCGCCCGCCGCTCATCCCAACGATCAAGCCAACTATGATACACTCTGATTGTTTCCTAACTTACTCGCTTGCCCTCGCCCCAACCCTGGATCAAACAGGCCGTATATTGCGAACAGCACTCCAACGCCCAGAAGGATCGAAAAGCCAGAAAATGCATCGATCAGCAAATAGCTAGCCACGAGTAACGCTACGATCACTGACATCCTCCACGAAGACATACAAAACCGACGCTCGACACCTAAACGGATGGAGCCGTACAGAAATACAACACAGATCGAAATAGCGATAAGAAGGCTACTGTAATGGGTCGGCCTACGGTAGATGATCCTGGCGCTCAGATCATTGCGCTCATAAAAGGCGGAAGACATATCGCCGACCAACCAAGACACAATATTCTCTCCACGCGATGTCAGGTAAGCACTCTGGAGCTTCATGACTATGGCGATCAGAAGCCCCAAAACAGTACACCGAAAAATCGCACGCATAACCCTGAGGCTGGCTTCATGGAGCTCGTGTTGATAATCCACCTCCGGCCGATTACTCGCTGCTTCTCCAATTCTCCAAAGATCATGGATCACCGTATAAAGCAAAATGAGGCCTACGAAGAACAGATAAAAACAGAGACACATATACAGGTAAGCGAGCCCCGTGAAAACGATTGCTTCCGGCACCGATATAACCTCAGGGCGCACAATCGCTAACGAGCCCCAATCCGTCGCATAGTTGCCACCACCTTTGAGCAACGGGATTAAAGACACGCCGATCCACTGAAAAAGACCGGCGAACACCACACAAATCAAAAAAACCGCCCAATATGAATACGAAGAAGCTTGTACGGTGCGAGCCCAGGCATCATCGCTTTTCATCTTGTCGCCCTGCGCTACAAGCTTTGGGCGGCCTTCGTCTTTCCAAAAGGTCACCAGCTCGGTCACGAAGGCAAAAAACAGTGGCAAAAATACCATGAAGACGAATGTCCAATTCGCCGTCCAAAGAAACCCAACCTGCTTGACGACGCCATCCGCCCGGTCATACGTCACGCTGTGAATCCCCGTAAGATACGACAAAAACCCAAGAGCGGTGACGCCCGCAAACACCGACGTCGGTAAATTCAGGGGAGATCCGCGACTAAAAAACGCCTCCGATTTCCTCGCCAAACTAAAACGCCGGCTCGGCCCCTTGGGGTCAGTATCCAGTGTCAGCTCTACCGGGGAGTCTGTCTCGTCATCGAAGGGCGCAGTCGGTGCCGTATCTGGAATCTCCTGTGCAACGCTGCTTCCGGCCCTCCTCCATTCTCGTCTCTTGGCCGATAACCGCGATTGCGCCTCACTAAGCTCAATCTGCCATTCGCTAGTTGCGACCGGATCATCGCATCCAAAAATCCTGGCCAGCCAACGAATGTTGGCAATGCTAATTCCCTTCTCGTTCTCTTGAAACCAAAGCTGCACCGTTCGCAGATCGACCCCAACCCGGTTGGAATCAATCAGTGAAATCGCCTCTGCAAGGAGCTCGGGCGTCCATGGGCCAGCAGGAAACCCGTCTTTGGCCAACAGTCGACCCGCACCCGCCGCCGCCAGTCGTTTGAATAATTCTTTGAAATCACTCCCGTCTCTCGGCGGAGGGAGAAATAACTTTCCGTTCCTAAACAACAACTTATAGGCTCTAGTTTCGTTCCGTTTCGCTAGGCTTCGTATCCTATCGTGCCTTCGTCCTCAATCAACGTTTTTATCAACTCGATTTTGGCCGGCACGGGAAGATCGGATGACGGGTGACCCGCTGGAGACGCTGAACACGGTTGCTGCGTGGGAGATGTTTCGCAAACCGCCGGCCAAGGGCAATTTCGACTACAATCTGAAACGTTTGTCTGGTGGCAGGTAGTGTGACCGCATGAGCGAAAAGTAGCGGAAGCCAGGGCTTCGGGAGCCCGAGAAGCAGAAGATGAACCCATCCCTATTTTTCTCGCCTCCCCAGGTATCATTTACGATTGTCATGCGCGTGGAGCCGGTCGATGCCCATTCAAGTGGTCTGTAACAACGGAGTGATGGAAGAGCCCGATGGGGTCGCGAATCTGCTCGCGGCGCATCGTCATGCAGTCGCCATGGTTGAACGTCTCGGCAAGCGATGGCTGAGGGCCGAAGGGCCGGACGCGACTCTGATCGGCCGGCGATTGGATTCGGTCATGGCGGAGGAGGCTATCGCGCGTCGGCGCGCGGCCGCTGCGCCGGTGGCCGATGTCGTTGAGATGAAAATGAAGGCAGCTTATTTCCGGCGGTTGTTGGGGAACGACTGGTGCGAGGTTGATGTCGACGATTTTCGCGCGTTGCTCCGTTCTTTTGCGAAACTGCAGTCCTAGGAGAAGAGCGCTGAAATCCATGAGGCCACGGTATTCCAGGCCGCATAGATTCCTGCCGGCACCAAGATGATCGCGATGAGAGCGACAGCATCGCCGACGGCGCCGTCAGTGCGTCCTTCCACGGGATAGTAATATCTGTGCGCATCATCGTCGTGCTTCATTGTTGTCTCTCCGAACGCTTGTTTAGCAGCATCTGCACAGGATGCTGAAACGTCGTGCCCCACAAACCCGCACGTTTCATCTTAGCGTTGATTTCCGCGACGAGGTAGTTCTCATTGACGGCTTTGCCCTTTGCTGTCGTTGCGGCAAACGCATATCCGGTCGCTATGAGCGCGGTGCCAACGTCAATTGTTTCGCCATTGAGCTGCGCACCGCACACGACAAAAACCGCCTTGTCCAGGGCGTGGCCGATTGGCTGGCACGTAACCGCCGCGCTGTCGAACAGCGCTGCGAGATGCGCCAGCGAGGTGTTCCCGCAATCGATTTTGTTCCCATTTGGCTCTTCGGCTGATGTGCCTCGAAGACATGACTGCACGCCATAGAGGCGGAAAAGGTGATCTCCGTCACGCCATGTATCTCCAGTCAGCAGTTGAGCTGATTTCGATACCGCGAGGGGCACGGCAGACTCCGATGCATCCTGGGCCTGTGCCGATGCACACAACCGAAATGCGGCCAGCACTGCGAGGCTCGCCCGCTTCATTCCTGGAACTGTCCACCGAGTTCGGCGGAATGCTCGAGATCCGGGCGCAGCGACTTGCCGTCCTTGTTGCGTCCGATCGCCGCCATGTCGAAAAAAACCATTTCGTCGTCGTCGTAGGCGACGTTGTACGGGTCGTTTGCGTTACCCGCACCCACGAGCGAGAAGCACGAGACAGCGTCGGGTTCACCCTTCCTGCTTTGCAGCACGAGTGTTTTGCAAAGCACGACGGATGCACGATCGTTGTAGATCGCCTCTTCGTAGTCCTGCGCGGCTTTCGTGCAGTCCCACTGCTGCGTCTTGTACGCAATCTTCGGTTTTGGGCAGGCGGCAAGGCCGCGCAGCCGGTACGTCACGCCGTTGACGACGCGCTCGGTCGCCGACGGCACTTTAACTGGCCCGATGAGAGCGGCCGCGTCGCGCTGAAAGAGCGCGCCTTTCCCATCGTAGCGTTCATAGACGAACACCTTCTTGCCCGGCTTTGCAAACTGGAGCAGGTAATGCTCCGAGGGTTGCGCGAAGGCGCTCGGGACGTCGGCGCCGGCAGCATAAGCCACGGTGCCCTGCAGCAGCAAAACCATGCAAAGGGCCGTCTGTTTCATCGAAATCCGTCCTTGTGATCGATATCGTGTTGACACTTTACTAGGGCTGCGTGTAGCCATAGTAAAGTGTTAAATTTTGGCGACAGTATGAACACTCGATCCGCTCTTCTGCTCACGCTCTTTGGCGCCACGTTGCCGTTGCAAGCGCACGGCCGGGACCTGGCATCAGACCGCGTGGCAATCGCCTTTGCAACGCCGGCGCAAGCTCTTGCCGCGGCCGAGGCGCAAAGGCCGGGGGAGTGTAAGACCGTAAATCGGACCGAGGTCTCCCGACTTGTGCGTTCAATCGCGCAAGAGGAAGGCTTCGACGCCGATCTGGCCGAGACAATTGCATGGGCCGAAAGCGATCTCGGCGCCAGTCAGGGTCCCTCAAAAGCCGGAGCCCTGGGAATCATGCAGCTGATGCCGGGCACGGCGGCCGATCTAGGGGTCAGCGACCGTTGCGATATACAGGCAAATGTCCGGGCTGGCCTTCGCTACCTGAAGTCACTCTATGACGAATTCGGGGATCCGCTGCTGATGCTGGCGGCATACAACTCCGGGCCCAACAGCGTCTACAAGGCGCAGGGCATTCCGGTGAATCCGGAGACGGCGGAATACATCGTGAAAATACTGAACCGCTGGAAGTTCGGCGGTGTGGTGAAGAAGTCCGCCCTGACCAAATCCGAGACGCTCGCGGCCGCTCCGCCAGCAAGCGAGGACGCTTGGCAGGATGGTCATGTCATGGATCTCGGCAACTGAAAGGAGCCAAGGGTGGAATACAGGAAAGCGGGCAAATTTGCCCTGAAACTGGCCTTGGCCTCGGCGGTCGGAATAGCTCTCGCGCCAGCCACTGCGTATGCCCAGTCGGCGGCGCCAGTCGAAAACGTGCTGGAGTGGTTCGTCGGAGTTCTGCAGGGCAACATCGCGCGCTCATTCGCCATCATCGCGGTCTGTTTTCTCGGCTTCCTCGCCATGACGGGCCGGCTGGCGTGGATGATGGCTTTTTCCATCATCATTGGCATCGCTCTCATCTTCGGCGCTGCCCAACTGGTGGATGCGGTTCGCGCGACCGCTGGAGGCAGCTGAGACATGGACGACGAGGAAGTCTATGTCGAGCCGGTCAGCCTGCCACTGACACGCCCCCCGATGAAATGGGGGGTGCGATATGAGGTTTTTGCCCTGAACGGCATCCTGGCGGTGATCGGTTTTATCGCCACGAGCAGCTTCATGCTCGGCCTTGGCGTGTTCGGCGTAGTGCATCTGGTCAGCGCATACCTGTGCCAGCGCGACCCCTACATGTTTCATATTTTCGAGCGGCGCGTCTCCAAACGCGGAGCGGTGGCGAACCTTACTTTCTGGGGGGCGAGGAGCTATTCGCCATGAGCCTCGATGCCGACCTGAAATTTGGCCGTGAGCGCCGCCGCGAAAAGCCCGCGGCGATGCACATCCCTTACCTTCGCCATGCCGATGACAATCTGATTGTGACGAAGAGCGGCTTTCTTGTCGGCGTCATCCAGCTTAGTGGCCTGCCGTTCCAGACAATGGACCAGGCCGAGCTGAACAGCCGAATGTTCAACCGCAACACGACGTTCCGCAATCTCTCGACGTCTCGCTTTGCGGTCTACACGACGATCATCCGCCGCCACGTGACGCCTGAGATCGAAGGCGACTTTGACAATCCTTTCGTGGCCGAGCTCGACGCCCGCTACATGGATGAGCTTGGGGCGAAAAACCTTTTCGTCAACGAGGCGTATCTGACTGTCATACGCCGACCGATGGTCGGCCGCGTCGGCTGGGTGGACAAGGCGCTCAATGCGTTTCGCATAAGTACCGCGGGCGAGGAAACCCGCGAAGAGGCGATGGCCGAATTGCGTGACGTTCTCGACGGCGTCGTCAAGGATTTCACGGCTTATGGTGCGCGTCTTCTCGGCGTCGTAAAACGCCGCGAAAGCTTCTTTTCCGAGCCGGCGGAATTCTTGGCGAAGATCCTCGCCGGCGGCGTCGACGTGGAAATGCCTTTGCCGCGCATGAGCCTTGGCGATGTGCTGGCGACACGACAGCTGTTTTTCGGCAAATCCGCGCTGGAACTTCGCGGGCCGGACGCAGGCAAGCTCGGCGCCATGGTGTCGATCAAGGAATACCCACCGTTCACAGCTCCGGGCTCATTGGACGGTCTCTTGCGTCTGCCACATGAGTTTGTCCTGACGCAGAGTTTCGCGATCGAGGACCGTGTAACGGCGATGCGCAGGATCAACACCATCGCCAACCAGGTCGAGGGTTCAGACGAGGCGGGCACGACGGTCGAGGACTCCGTCCACGACGGCGCCGACAAGCTGGCCGGCGGCGAAGTGGTCTTCGGGCAACATCACATGAGCGTCATGGCCTTGGCGCCGGACATGACCGGGCTCAACCGTGCGCTATCCGACATCACGGCCGAGCTTTCGCGGATGTCGATCGTGCCGGTTCGCGAGACACTGAACACGGAACTGGCCTTCTGGGCGCAATTGCCGGGAAATTTCAGCTACATCGCGCGACGTGCGTTGATCTCGTCGCTTAACTTCGCCGGCCTTTTCTCCGGACACAATTTCCCCTCCGGCCAACGTGAGCGGCTGCACTGGAAACGGCCCATCGCTTTGCTCGAAACGACCAGCCAGACGGCATACTATTTCAATTTCCACGTTCACGATGTCGGGCACTTCACGGTGTTCGGCCCGACCGGATCGGGCAAGACCGTGGTGCTGTCGTTCCTGATGGCGCAGGCCATGCGCATCATGCCGCGGCCGCGATGTGTTTATTTTGACTATATGCGCGGTGCTGAAATTTTCGTTCGGGCGCTCGGCGGTCGCTACGAGGTGATGGAACCTTCCCAGCCGACCGGGTTCGCGCCATTGCAGCTTGATGACACGGCAGAAAACCGTTCTTTCCTGGAAGATTTGCTCCTCTACATTCTGACCCCGGAAGGCGGCACGCTTGATGTGGCGGAGATGCGCGTCATCAACGCCGCCGTCGACATGATCTACAAGATCCCGCGCGAACAGCGCACCTTCGACCTGCTACCCGAAGTGCTGCGCGGCTCGCTCATGCCCGGCATGAACGATCTGGCCGCACGGATACAGCCCTGGCTCGACCCGAAGGACAAAGGCTGGCTTTTCAACAATCCCGTCGATCTCATCGATTTTTCGAAGCCGGTTGTCGGGTTCGATATGACCAAGATCCTGAGTGACCGAAAGCTGCGTTCGGCGGCGTTGCTCTACATCTTCCACCGTCTTGAAGAAGTCATTGATGGCTCGCCGATCATGCTCTTCCTCGATGAAGGCTGGAAGCTGCTGGACGACGAGGTTTTCGCCGCTTTCATCAACGAGACACTGAAGACCATTCGTCGCCGCAACGGCGTGGTGGGCTTCGGCACGCAGACAGCGGAAGACGTCGTCAATTCCTCCATCTCGTCGTCACTGATCGAGCAAACGAAGACCAACATTTTCTTCCCCAACCCGAAGGCGAGCAAAGAATCCTACATGGAGCGCTTCTCGCTGACAGCGAAGGAATTCGAGTTCGTGCGCCGAACCGCGAAGGAGACGCGCACCTTCCTCGTCAAGCACGACAGCGACTCGATCGTGGCCAAGCTCGATTTGTCGGCGATGCCCGATCTCATCAAGGTCCTGTCCTCGAACGAAGCCAACAGCAAGGAATGCGCACGGCTCCGGGAGACCTTCGGCGACGAGCCAGAGATGTGGCTGCCATACTTCTGCGGATGGGAGAACGAGCATGACGAAGCGGCTTAGCAGCGCTTGTCTGGTCATGGCTCTCGCTACGGCGGAAAGCATGAGCGTGGCGGTCGCTCAGATCGCGGTGATCGACGGACCGAATCTCGACAAGCGGCAAGAGGACGAGCAGCACAGCACGAAGTCGGATGAGGCCAAGAAGGACGAAACCGACAAGAAGAAAAGCGTCGTCTGCACCTATTCGAACAAATACCGCTCACAGATGTTTCGCCGGTCGCCTGCCGAAGCGTTGCAGCGCGACGCGGGCAACGTGAAGATGATCCGCTATTATTCGCAAAAATACGGCGTGCCCGAAGGCCTAGCACTGTCCGTCGCCTATCAGGAATCGCGCTTCGACACATGCGCCGGGAGCCACACCGGCGTCAAAGGCGTCATGCAGCTGACCAAGGGCACCGGCAAGTCCATGGGACTGGACCGCGACGTGAACGAGCAAAATGTCGAAGGCGGCGTCAAATACCTCGGAATGGGCGTGAAGCAATGCGGGGCGACGAACTACAGCTGTCTCGCCTCCTTCTACAACGGATCGAACGCAGGCGAGCAGAACCAATGGGCCGGCGGCGTCGGCCGCTGGAACAGCTACTTCAACGACTATGTGTCGAGCGGCAAGGCTCCGGCCGCCGCGCCGCCGCCATTCTCGATCGTAACGGCCGACGGCGCAGGCGGCACGGCTCAGGACGCGGCCATGGGCACGGTGAGGAAGGCGGCTGGCGGCCTTGATGCAAGCTCATCGCAGATCGGCGCCAACGGCGCGGCAATCGACGCGCTGGCGGGCAACGTTGGCCAGGTGACCGAATACAAGGACGCCTGGGAGCTGAACTCGTCGGCTCGTGGGATCAACGCCGATGTCACTAACCAGTACCTCGCCCAGGCGGGGGATTTTACGACGTTGCTGGCCCAACTTCTATCGTTGCAGAATGTTCAGGCATCGCAGTCGTCCAAGCTGGTGCAACAGCCGAAGAGCGGCTCTCCAAACCCGTTCTCTTGTGATCCCGCGGAATTGGAGCGGTTGAGGATCGATCGCGGCCGGTGGCTACCATGCGCACTTGAGAACGCGCGGGCAAGCTCGGCCGACAGCCGCTCGATGATCATCACCAGTGATCCTGCCGGCGCTGCCAGCGTGATCAATTCTCTACAGCAATAGGAGGCTGACATGAAAAAATTCGCGATTGCTGCCAGTCTGGCGCTTTGGGCAAGCACGGCCCACGCACAGATTGCCGTCATTGATGGCGCCAATCTCGATGTCGCCCGCAAGAATGCGGACAACACCAACTCCATCATGGATTCGAACAAGGATATCCTGAAAAAGAGCGAGGAGATCCTGCAGGCTCTCAGCGGCAGTCGTGACGGTTCGCTCGGGATCGGGCAGATGGGCCTTGGCGGCAATATGTCGATTGCCCAGGCGCCGTCGTTCGGATCGATCCTGAACGGCGGGGCTCTTTCGTTTGGCGGCCTTTCGCCCGAAATCCAGAAAATCGCCGGCGCGGTCATCAATGGGCTCCAGCTGGTGAAGCAGCTCCAGCAGATTGCCGGCAAGGAGACGAGCGCCGTCAACACCGCCTATGGCGGCAGCGTCAATGTGGCCTCGCTGCTAAGCGCATTGACCTCGCAGGCCTCGCAGGGCGTTACCCAGCGCCAACAGTCTCTGCAGTCAGCGAGCGGCCAGATCGGGCAGTCGCAGGACGTCAAGGGTTCGGTGGACCAGAACACGCGAATGCAGTTGGAAAACGCGCGTGCGGTCAACGAACTGATCGGCGTCCAGAACGGCGCGGTCGCGGCCCTGAATGAGAAGCTGAAGGGAGATCTTCTTCGCCAGAGCCAGGTGCAGAAGATGATGACACCGCGCACCGTCAATCCGTTCGCGGAATTCGGCAAGAGCGGGGGCTGAACGCTTGTCGGGGCGAGTCCTGCGCATATGCGTTGTGATTGGGCTCGGCGCAGGGCTTTTTGGATGCGCAAATCGCGAACTGAAAGCTCCGTGCGGGCCTTTGGCGTATGCCCACGCCGACGAATGCGGCGCGCTAAAGCCGGTCAATTCAACGCCGTTCGCCAGCATCATTGATGAGGATCCATGAACGGTCTCGCCGCAAGCATCCTCGGTGGCATTGACAACATCGGCGAGGACTTCGTTCGCACCGTCTATATGCAGTTGGGTAATGCGATGGGCAACGTCTTCACCCTCATGCTGACCCTCTATATCTTGTGGTGGGGCTATTCGATCCTGAGCGGGCGTGAGTCGATTTCGCCAATCGAAGCGGCCTATCGCCTCGGCCGCGCCGTCATCATCTATCTGCTGCTGACCGGATGGGGCACATTTTCGTCAACGATCTATCAGCTCGTGCAAAGCATTCCAGACGAGGTCGGTAAGGTGATCGTCGGCGCCGTGTCGCGGGCAACCGGCAATCAGCTTAGCGACCAGGCGGCAATTCCAGCGCTGATCGACAATCTGTACCAAGGGGCCCAGGACGTCGCCAATCAGGTCTACAGCGGATCCTTCTATGACATTTTTGGTGCGCTCTTGTCGCTGCTCGTCCTGCTGTCTGCCATCATCTTCGCAGCGCTTGCCATTGCCGCGATCATCGCCGCCAAAGTGATGTTGTTCATCACGCTGGCCTTGGCGCCGATATGGATCATCCTTTGGCTTTACCGATGGTCCTCACGCATGAGCGAAGGCTTTCTTTCGCTGACCACCTTTCTGATGATCCAGCAAATTCTGATCTACGGCTTTCTCGGTTTCTACTTCTCGCTCGTCAATGCGGCGCTGAACACCGCCACGTCCAGCGGAGCGACCATGGACAGCAAAATGTCGCTGGTGTTGCCCTTGGTGCTGGTGACGATCATCGGCATCTACGTTCTCATGCAGATACCCTCGATTGCTTCGATCCTGAATGGCGGCGGGTATCTCAGCACCATGGGCGCTCGCTACTCATATGGGACGTTCGGCAGGAATGCCGTGCGCTACTCCGGCGCGCGATGGGCCGCAGGCCGCGCCGCTCGGGGCGCCCGGCAGCTCGCGACAAACAGTTTTCGATCTTCGCGAGCAGCCAGGGCGGATGCCGCAACCCGGACCGCTATCCAGCAAGGTGCGCGCGATAACTCCAGGCCTCTGGCCTAGACCACACAATGATCACCGATCGCGGTGCTGGATCAGATGCGTCGCGAAAACGAGGCAATAGTAAAGTGGCAATTCCAATGGAAACAGCTGCTAACAGCAGCAGCGAACTCGTCGACAAGCGCTATTACAGGGCGGGCGCGACCTGGGAAGACGACACGCACAGGTCAATGCGTCGATCGCGTACATTGGCCTGGATCGTCAGCGGCGTTTCCGGACTGGTGGCGGTGCTGTCGCTGCTGGCGCTCGTGCTGATCCTGCCGCTCCGGCAGTTCGAACCGTATGTTGTCGAGGTCGACAAATCGACGGGCTACCTCGAGATCATGCGCGCGCTGAAGCCTGGAGATTTATCCCAGAACGAGGCCGTCACGGCGGCCAATCTGGTGCGCTACATTCGGGCCCGCGAAATCTACGATTCGCGTGAACTGAAACAGAATTACGACCTGGCACAGCTCTACTCGACCGACGCCGCGTCCAAGGATTTGACATGGCTTTATACGCCAGCAAACCCACAATCGCTGGACAAGATTTTTGGCCGCAATGTCACTGTCTCGGTCGAGATAAAGTCGGTTTCCCTGCTCAATCGCAACACAGCCTCGGTGCGCTTTGCCACCACGACGCGGCGGGACAATTCGTCCACAGCCGACAATTGGGTTGCGGTGATAAAATTCCGCTACACCTCAACGCCGCTCAAGAACGAATGGCGTTTCGACAACCCGTTGGGATTTCAGGTTACGGATTATCGCCGCGACCAGGAATCGGCCCCGGCCGCGGGGAGCCTGCAATGAGACGGCGCGCGGGCCTCGTCCTATCGGTCGCCCTTATGCTCGGCGCGATGCACGGCGCGGCCGCACGCGACGGCCGGATCCGATATGTCACCTTCAACAACGACGACGTGACGTCGGTGCGCGCCGCGCTTGGCATTTCCACGATGGTCGAGCTCAGCCCGACCGAAGTCATCGAAACCGTGTCGGCTGGCGACACGAAAGGCTGGTCGATTATCCCCAAACGGGGATCGCGATTTCTGTTCGTCAAGCCGCTGGAGCGCGATGCGTGGACCAACGTCAACGTCGTCACCAACCGGCGCGTCTATTCCCTGCTGCTGCAGGCGACTGACGATAGCCGTGACCGGGCATCCTTCCAGGTCCGGTTCAAATACCCGGACGAGGATATCAACACGCGCCTGCTCTCACAGGCCAAGGAGAGTGCGGCCGATCCGGATTTGAAGGACCTGAACTATGCCGATCTCAACTACGACTATGCCTATAAGGGCGACGACAGCTTAAAGCCGCGTACCGTGTTCGACGACGGCACCAAGGTGTTTCTGGAGTTCAAAGGTGACATTCCGGCGATTTTCGTTGTCGACGACAAGCGCGAGGAGTCGCTGTTCAACGTTCGCACGCAGGGCAAATACACCGTTATCGACAAGGTCGCACGGCAATTCACCTTGCGGGCCGATGGCAAGACGCTCTGCCTCTACAACCGGGCGCGATCCAACGCTATCGATCCAGTCGAGGAGGTCTACGGTCCAACGAAACTGACGGGTGGTTCCACCCTGTTCGGATCCAGCGGAGGGCGGTGATGACCCAGATCGATTATAACCAACTGGACGGCAGCCCGACGGTCGCGCGCCGTGGTGCGGGCGTGAGTACCAGGATCGCCCTGGTCGGCCTCGGCGTAGTGCTCGTAGGCGCGCTGATATGGCTGAACTGGCCTCGGGAGCCGGTATCGCGCGATGTTCGCAGCGATGGCGAGGAAAACTTCAACCCGCCCGAGTTTCGCCCGCCGGCGTTGAACGAACCGCCGCAACCTGCCGACGGCACGATCGACCAGATCGTGGTGCCGCCACCGGCTGACGACCAGAACGGCACGCAGCAGGCTGATAATGTCGATCAGACCGTGCAGCAGGGCGCCGACCTTGATGCGCAGCGGCGGGCGCTGGAGGCACAAATGGCGGCCGAGGAGGCTCGCCGCAAGGCTGAGGCGGACGAAGCCCGCCGCAAGGCCGCGGCCGAGGACGAGGCTCGTCGCAAAGCGGAGGCGGCCGAGCGCGAAAAAGCGGTGTGGGAACGCCTGCGCTCGAACCAGATGGTGACGAATGATCAAACCGGCTCGACAGATGCCGGCGCCCAGGCGGCGCAAGTCGAAATCGCGCCAGACGGGCAGATCGTCCCGGTCCCCGGCGCCGACAGTGATCCCAACAAGGCATTCCTGGCGCAGTCTGAGGCAAGTTCTTCCGGCATCGTCAAGGCTAGGGCCTTCCGGCGTACCGACGCGTTGATCCCCGAAGGAACGATCATTCGCGGCTATTTGGAAACCGCGATCAACACCGACCTTCCCGGCGCCGTACGCGCTGTCGTGCGTGAGGATGTCTTCTCGCTCGACGGCAGGCGGATCCTCATTCCGAAGGGCTCGCGCCTGACCGGGGAATACCGCTCAGGGCTCGCGCGCGGTCAAAAGCGTGTTTTTATCGTCTGGAGCAGGGTCATTCGCTCGGACGGCATTTCCGTTGATATCAAGTCGCCTGGCGCAGACGCGCTCGGCCGCGGCGGCATGGGCGGCCGTGTCGATACGCACTGGGTTGAACGCTACGGCAACGCCATCATGCTGTCCGTCGTTGGCGGTGTCTCTGAATATCTGTCCTCGCTTTCCGATAGCAGCCAGAATGGACAACAGCGCCAGGTGTCGACGGTCGATCCCGTGACCGGCGAGACCACGACCGTAACTTATGGCGGCAATGGCTCGCAGCGCGACGCGCGTAGCATCGCCTTCGACAAATCATCGACCGCCTTGCAGCAACTCGCGCAAGAGGCGTTTCGCGATGCGCAGAATATTGGCCCAACGGTCTACGTCGACCAGGGCACATCGGTCGTCGTGCTGGTGCGGCGAGATCTCGATTTCTCGGATGTGTACGCCGATCCCGTTCAGAAAGAAGTTGCACGCCTGAAGGCAGGCGGGCGGCCGAAGACGGCGATCGATCCGACGCCTCTCTACGGCACGCCGAAGGATCATTTCTATCCCGGCTATGGGAGCCCGGTGAAATGAACGCCGTGCATCCCCTCCCCGATCCTTGGGCGAGAGCCCCGGTCCTGCGCGCTCATCTGGAACCGATATGGTCCTATTTGAACGAAGATGCAGTTTCCGAGATTGCAATAAACAGGCCGGGTGAATTGTTCATCGAACGCCTCGGCGCGAAGGAAATGGAGCACGTCGTCAAGCGCGAGGTCACGCCCAGCTGGATTAGGCATATCTCGACCGGCGTCGCCTCGGCGACAAATCAGGTCATCAACGAAGAAAAGCCGGTCCTGTCGGCCGCTCTACCCTCGGGCGAGCGCATCCAATGCATCTTGCCGCCCGCGGCTCCCGAAGGCGGGGCGATCTCGATCCGCAAGCAGGTCATCATGGATATGAGCCTTGATGCTTACAACAATCTCGGCGCATTCGAGAACACGGCGATGGGCGCCGGCTTGGCGCTTTCAACAGAAGAAAAGCGACTTGTGGAAATGCTGCACGACACGTCGCCGATGGACTTCCTGCAATATGCGGTGCGCAACCGCGTCTCCATCGTCGTTTCAGGTGGTACGTCGACTGGCAAGACGACGTTCTTGAATGCACTCTTGAAGGAGATCCCGGCCCATGAACGGATCATCACGATCGAAGACACCCGCGAACTGAGGCTGCCGGCTCCCAACAACGTCACCCTGATAGCCTCGAAGGGCGACCAGGGCCTTGCCAAAGTCTCCGCGCAACAGCTGCTCGAAGCGTCGCTTCGCATGCGACCCGACCGTCTGCTATTGGGCGAGTTGCGCGGTGCTGAAACCTTCGCATTCCTCCAGGCGATCAACACCGGCCATCCTGGTTCGCTCACGACTGTCCATGCCAATTCCGCCCGGTCCGCCTACGAGCGGCTGGCGCTGATGGTCATGCAGGGCAGTTCGGGCCTCTCACGAGGCGAAATCCTCGACTATCTGCGCGAGGTCATTCCGGTGGTCGTTCAGATGGTCCGCACCGAAGGCGGACGGCGCGGCATCAGCGAGATCAAGTTCACCAAGGCGGAGACAATCTAGCGGGGCCCATCCATGCAGAAAGTCGCAACAGCAATTTTCACGGTGCTCATGGCGACGGCCTTGGGCGTCCTGCTCTTCACGGTCGCCTATGCCGCGACTGATTGGTACCGGACCAGCTCCCACGTCCTGTTCGACCAGCTGAACGCCAATCCCTTGCCGGTCGTTCGTCAGGCCTGGGCGGACACGATGGCGAGGAATTTTGGCCGGGTACAATACGGCGTTGCAGCAGGAGCATTAGGGTTTCTCTTGCCACTGGTCTGCTTGTTTCTTATGCGTCCGAGAAAGCGCAATGACTCTCGCTTCATGACCATGAGCGACGTATCGAAAACCGGCCTGGCGAAAGTGGGCGGCGTCTTCGTCGGTCGAGCCGCCGGCAGGCTTGCCGAAATTCTGTCGCCGGGCCGCGATCAGCGCTCCGGCAAGATCCGCTTCACGCAGCGCAAGCTGATCGGCGGCAAGAAATTGTGGATTGATGGCGATGACGTCGGCGGCTTCGTCATAGGGCCGCCGCGCTCCGGTAAAGGCACGTCTCTCATCATCCCGAACGCCTTGACCTGGCCGCATTCGCTCGTGGTTCTCGACCTCCGGGGCGAGACCTATGCAGCGACCGCCGGTTACCGTTCAGCCATGAGCCGCGTGGTGCGTTTCGCGCCGGCTGATCCCGACGGCAATACCGCATGCTACAATCCGATGGACTTCATCTCGCTGGACTCAGCTCAGCGCGACATCGACCTCCGCAACATCGCTGCGGCGTTGTTTCCGCGCCCCCCGTCCAACGCGGATCCCTATTGGGTCAACGATGCCCGCCTCCTTTTTACCGGCATCGCGTCCTTCGTCATGGAATCGTCTGCAATCCCGAACGAGAAGAAGACCTTCGCCGCAATCCTGGAGATCATGAACGGTGCCGAGCAGCCGCTCCTGGAATTCATCGGCTCGCTGCGCGAGGAACGCCGCCGCGAATGCTCGCATTTCACCCTGCAAACCCTGCTGCCGTATTTTGAGATGTCAGAGCGGCAGTTTTCCGGAATCTATGCCGGCGTACGCACCGGCATGGCCCCTTTTCTCAACGAGCGCCTGATGCGAGCTACGGCGCGCAGCACGTTCGATATTCGCCAGCTCAAGCGTGACCGGATTTCTCTTTATCTCGACGTGCGGCGCGAGCAGATTACGTCGCTTGGACCGTTGTTCAACGTCCTGATTACGCAGATGATGAACTTCATGTCGGAAACCATGCCGCGCGCGGACGAGCATCCGGTGCTTGTCCTGCTCGACGAGTTCCAGAACCTCGGCAAGCTCGAGAACGTGACCGAAATGGCAAGCGTGCTCGGCGGCAACGGCGTTTCGATGTGGTTTTTCGTGCAGTCGCTGAAGGCTGTGGACGAGATCTATCGCCAGGAAGGGCGCAAGACACTTATCAACGCCGCTCGCGTGCAGATCTTTTTCGGTGCGCAAGACGCTGACGATCTGCGCTACGTTTCCGAGCAGCTCGGCGAAACGTCGGACGTGCAAAAGGACGTGACGCGCACCAAGGCAACGTTGTTCGACACTTATTACACGCGCTCGGAGCACCGCAAGGAAGTGCGGCGGCCCCTCATGCGGCCGGACGAAATCCGTACGCTCGATAAGAACAAGGTCATCATATTGCCGCGCGGCGAACTGCCAATCCTCGGCACGCGCAATTTCTATTTCGCCGACGGCCAGCTCGCCAAACGCGCGTTCATGCCCCTGCCCGCCTCTACCGACCCCTCGCTCACGAAAAGCCCTGCATTGGACGCTTCCGCGGCGGTTCCATCTCCTGCGCTCCCGACGATTGTGCCGAAAGCACCCACGTACCGCTCAGGCCTCTTGCAGATCCGGCTGCGGCGCGGCGCAACATTTGCCGCAAAGGCAGGCCGTATAGCTCCGACGCCGGGCCGGCGCGCAATCGTAAAAGACCGGTTGAAAGCAACAGACGCTGCAGCGGTACCGGTCTATGCCGCCATAGATTTTTCCGCCTTGGCGGCCAAAGCGGTGACAACGCGCATAGCGCCCGACAAAGAAGCGGCGGTTGCCGCCATTCTGAACAAGGTGCGTTCTCTGCGCGCCAACGCATCCGACGCCGAGACTTTCGATCGAAATCTGAGCATCGTCGAAGATACGTTGCCAGATGTAGTCGATGGGTAGGCTAGCACTCCCATGCGGCGGAAAGGTCATTGTTTACCGTGACCTTGTCGCACACGTCATGGCGGCGCAAGACATTGCCGCGCGCTTCGGGCAGTACCATGTCTCAATCGAGAAGATCACACGGCGCGAGACGTCGACGATACTGGGCCTCGACAGGCGTTTCAGGGACCCACCCCGTCAAGTTCAATCGCAAATCCCGCATCGACCGCGCTTCGCGCAATGACATCGCCAAGTTCCCAATCCGTGAGTTCGCAAGAGCGGAAGCATTCTCCTCACGGTCCGGCTAACCTCGGATATCGAAATGCTCGGACTGCCGATGTTGTCGATCAGGTGGCGGACAATCGCTTGGCGAACGTCCGATAAGGTATGGCCCATCACAGATCCTTCGCCAGACGAGGGCTATCTGGACTCGCTTACACATTGAGGGTTGCGCCCAGGGCCTGCATCAGGTCGTCAATGATGTCCTGAGGATGCTCAAGCCCCACGGACATTCGCAGCAATCCGCCTGGCGCTTTCGATTTCGCACCCTCCACGGATGCGCGATGCTCGATCAGCGAGTGCGTCCCTCCAAGGCTTGTCGCCCGGACAACAAGCTTGAGGCGGGCGGCCACCGCCATCGCGGCATCGGTTCCACCTTCGACGAAAAAGGAAAGCATCGCTCCGTAGCCGCTCATTTGCCGCGTAGCCAGATCGTGTCCCGGATCATCTTGCAGGCCTGGAAAAAGCACTTTCTCGACGCGTGGATGAGACGCCAAAGCCTCCGCAACCTTCTGGGCGCCTTCGCAATGAGCGCGCATGCGAACCGGCAATGTCTGTAGCCCTCGTAAGGCTAGCCAACAGTCGAATGGCGCTGCGACGCTGCCCTTGTGTTTCTGGACCATCCGTAGTGGCCGTCCGAGTGGCGACGATTGCGGGACAACAACGATTCCCGCCATCAGATCCGAGTGGCCGCCAATGTACTTTGTCGCCGAGTACATGACCGCATCCGCGCCAAGTTCAAGCGTTCGCTGAAGCACAGGCGTGGCCCACGTGTTGTCCATCACCGCCAAGGCACCGGCGTCATGCGCGATTTTGCAGATAGCCGAAATGTCGACAACGCGGATCATCGGGTTCGACGGCGTCTCGACCCACACGAGGCCAGTCCGCTTTGATGTGACCGCAGCGCGCACGGCATCCAGATCGCGCATATCGACCTCAGAGAAATCGAAGCGAGACCCTATATCGGTGTCGTCCATCAGCGAGCGGATGCCAAAATACATATCGTCAGGAAGGACGATCCGTCCCGTCGAGGGGTGGCTTTCAAAGACGGTAGTGATTGCAGCCATGCCTGACGCAAAGGCTATTCCTTCGTATCCTCCCTCGAGCGCGGCCATCGCCGACTCGAATGCATTACGTGTCGGATTTGCATCACGAGTGTACTCGAACCCAAACAGAAAAGAGCCGTCGGCACCGCGCTCAAACGTCGTGCTGGTATGAAGCGGTAATGAAACCGCGCCCGTGGATGGATCGATAGCTCGACCGCAATGGATTGCCTTCGTTTCAAAGCGCACTGGCCAATTCCTGTTTAAGGCGCGGTTGCAATTTTGCGCCGGTCATTATATTGACCGTAAGCGAAGCGCGAGACCAAGTCAATATAATGACCGACACCCCAACACCTCTGGAGACCGAGCAGGCGCTTGGCCAGGCGATTGCGATCCGGATCCAGGATCTTAGGCGCGACCAAAACCTGACACTTGATCGACTGGCCAAACTGACCGGTCTGTCGAAAGGGACGGTGGTCGCGCTTGAGCAGGGTAAGGCAAACCCGAGTATCGGCATCCTTTGCCGCCTTGCCGCAGCGTTTTCGCTATCGGTTGCCGATCTGCTAAACGAGGCGCCTTCCACAGCCCCCGACCACCCGATCGAACGGAGCGTGTCCAGGACGCTTTGGACGAGCGCCAAAGGCAGCCGGGCACAGCTTCACACATCGACCTCGGGACGCATGATGTTCGAACTCTGGAGCTGGGTCCTCATGCCGGGTGATGTGTTTGCCGCCGATGCGCATAGTCCCGATACGCGCGAACTGCTCTCGGTTACCCAAGGCTCGATCAACGTCAGGGTGGGCGGCCACGAGATCCTTTTAAATGCAGGCGAGAGTGCGCGCCTGGTTACAGATCAACCCCACTCGTATGCCGCGGCATCCGACGTGCCCGCCCACTTCTCGATGGCGGTGCTTGAGCGCGGTGGACAGCGGGTTCCGGCGCCCTCGTCGCAGGCAGCGAAGTCGCCCGTTGCTGTTTCGCAAGACCTCGCAGGACACTGACAACTGCCCTTCAACAGGAGATCCCCCTTTGTACGTTCCTCCGCATTTCGCCGTGCCCGATCAGAACGCCCTCTTTGATATTATCGAAAAACACCCGTTTGGTATCCTGATCACCCACAGCAATGGCTCCCTCGACGCCAACCATATCCCCTTCGAGCTCGACCGCTCAAAGGGCGATAAGGGCGTCCTCAATTGCCATGTCGCCCGCAAAAACCCTGTCTGGGAGGAAGTTGCCAATGGCGATGAGGTCCTCGTTGTCTTCCGAGCGGCCGACGCCTACATCTCGCCGAACTGGTATCCCAGCAAACACGAATTCCATAAGCAGGTGCCGACCTGGAACTATCTCGTCGCCCACGCCCATGGTCGCATCACTGTCCGGGACGATGAGCGTTATGTGCGCCGCAACGTCGCGAAGCTCACTCACATGCACGAGGCCAACCAGCCGGCCCCATGGAAGATGGGCGACGCGCCGAAGGATTTCATTGACGCAATGACCAAAGCGATCGTGGCCTTGGAGATCGAAATCACCAGCTTGGTTGGAAAATTCAAGCTCAGCCAGAACAAAGAGGTGCGCGACATCCAGAACGCCGGAGCGACGCTGACTTCACAAGGCGCTGTTGAGGTGGGAGAAGCGATGCTCGCGGCGGCAGCGGCCAAATCCCAATAGCAACAATCTTGTCCCGACAAAGCACAGGTGCTGATTTCCCAACGGGTCCTCGAGAGACAAATGCGTCTTCGCCGGAAACTAGACCAGCATCTGACCACCCGCGATGCGGCAGGCAGCAACATTTCAATATGCCCCGCAATGACATGCGTGACCCTTGATCCTGAACCTTCGAGGCACGAACGAGCCCCGGCGACATTGTAGTTCCCTGCACTCTCCCTCATTCCAGAGGGCCGGTAAGCGGTCTTTGCTCAGCGCTCGTAATCGTTATCGTTTGAGCGCTGGGTCTTCCGGTCCTGCTCTTCCGACTGCCGCGCCTTCTGTTTGTTGGCGTCCTTCTGCTTGGCGGCTCACCTTCTCCTGCTCGGTGCCTGTGCGCGGCTCAACCGGCTGGCGGGGATCGTCCCGAGTTGGGAGGTCTCGCCCTCGCGCCTCGCGCTCGGGGATTGGCTCCTCACCGCCACCACCACGACGCTGTTGCTGCCGTTCGAATTGCAGCCGCGCGAGACGGTCGTGCATCTTGTCATTCACCTCTTCACGATACTGTTCGAACTGTCCTTGATGCGCCGGCGGCAGCGTCTCGCGCATGTTGTCCAGAGCCTGATTGACGCGGGCCATCTGACGCCGCATTTCCAAGGGGGTTTGCGCCATGTTCAAATCTCCTGTCAGTGCATTCAATTCTCTCATACCGGGATGGGACAAGAAAGACTTCTGCCCCGATTGATCAGCTCCACGATTCGCAGGAGCTGGCTGCCCCTCCCCTGTCCGATCGCGACGGAACTGCAGAAAATTGTTGCCGATCGACTCCGCTGCAGCGAGCGCCTGACCGACTACGCCCGCGGTCCGCATCGTCGTCACAGTCTTTTGCCATGCGGCAGCAATTGCATCGCCGTTCACGACAAGAGATTGCCCATCCAGTCGGCGTTGCCGCTTGGCCTCCACTCGCTCGATCGTCCTGGCGCTGACCTGGTAGCGCGGATCGCTCTGGGCGCGGCTGTAGGCTCCGGCATGCTCCTTCGTGAATGGCCGCGTCATCGCATGATCCATGCGCCGCGTCGCCACCATCGCAATGCCGTTCTCGCGTGCTTTTTCCGCAAAAGTCTCGCGCCAGGCTGCGAGATCAGGCTTGTAGAATTTCAGGCGCTCGCCGTCGGCAGAGCGCGCCTGCACCATCGCATGGACATGGACGTGCTTAGTATCCTTGTGATGCGCCAAGACGAACTTGTATCCTGGCGCTCGCTCCTCGAGCACGGCGCGCGCCGCGGCCATGACGGCGTTGGCATCGGTGCCGGCCCTTGCCGAGAAAAGCAGGTGATAGGCATTGCGGCGCTCACGCCCCGAAAACTGCGGGCGCCATTGTTCGTAGACTGAAGCCGCAGCCTTCGTGGAGTTCTTCACCAAAGGCACGGGCTCGCCATTTGCGTGACGGACGTGACTGTGGGTGCGGATGAACTTCTGCAGGAAATATTTTGCTTTGGGTTCACGGCTCACAGCCGCCGTTACCTCTGCTTTGGCGACCACCCCCGCCGCGCCCATGGTTTCAGACAACCGCGCCTCGATCTTGTCGAGCGCCTTGCTGCGCGAATTCTCCCGACCACCGGCCAGGACCTTGGCGAGCGGTCCAGCCCGCTCATCGGTGTGCGCGTAAACCTCCACCGTCTGTCCGTCCTGCGCATAGATGAACGGTTTTGCACCGAATGCCTTGTTCAGCGCCTCGCTCACGGCGGCATCGGTGACCTCGCTGGCGAGCTCGAAACGAACCTCCAGAAAATTGGTATTTTCCAGGGGCGGTTCGAACGTCTCGCAAAACGTCTCCAGGAACGCCTTTCTTGCGCCGCCTGTCGCAAGCATCTGCCCATCCTCGTCGAAAATCTCGATGTCGTGTTTCTCGCCTTTTTCGTCCTCGCGCTTGCCGATGTAATTGAGCAGCCGCGCGGCGGCTTCCCTGGTCGACGGAGGATTGGGCATGACCTTGAACACGGCAGGCTGCCCGCCCGCCGCATAGCCTGCCCTCGCCGCCACAGCCCGCGCCTGATAACCCGCCCGCGCCGCTCGCCCTGTAGCGCTCGCGCGACCCGCGCCACGGCCACCACCGCCGCCGCGCCGCTTCCAGTCTTCCTCCTCCTCTTCCGGCCGGAAACCGGCGAGCGTGGCGCCATAGACCATGATCGGCGCGCTAGGGGCTCTGGGCGAACTCGCAGCAGCAGTCGACTTCGGTGCCCTGCTGGACATGGAACTCCCCGAAGCCCCCAATCCTCCCGGCGACGAACGAGGGGTGTTGCTGCCGCCACCTAGCGTCGACCCGGCCTGTCCTTGCCCGAGGCGTCCGCCGCCACCGGTTCGCTCATAACTCTTCATCGCCTGTAATTCACCGGCCTCGCGTCGGGCGCCCGTCACGGACTTGTCGTCGTGGAGCTCCTCACGCTTCACGTCGGACTCGCCCCGCAGATAGCGTTCGATTTCGGCCGCGTAGCCAGCAAGACGACCGCTCATGGGCTGGCTTCCCTCGCCTTGCGTGACCCGCCAGTCATCGTCTTCAGTTCCTCGCGAAACTGCCGCACCAGGTTGCCCACGGCGATCAGCGCCTGCTCAAGATCCTCATCATGGGCAACACGGCCGTCGTTCATGGCGCGCACGGCTTGATTGAAATTGACACGGACGCGCCGCAGCTGGTCGGTCATGTCGACGATCGCCGGCCGTAACGCCTCTGAAGCGACAGGCAGATGCCCCGCCTCTGCCCGCACAAGACGCCGCACGACCTCGCTGACGGTCACGCCGTCCCGCTCCACAACGGCTTTGAGACTGGCCAGCTCGTCAGCCGAAAACCGGATGTGTGTCACCTCGCCGTAGCGTCGTGACGCGCTCTTCACCGCTGCATTCTGGGCGTCTGCATCCATCTCTCAAGCCCGCTTGCGGGCGCTAAGGCCCGTCAGGGCCGCGCCGCTTATTTTGTGTGTATCACAAAATAGGCTATCCTGCCAATACCAACAAATGGGAGAGGAGGAAAGGAAATTATGGGCGCGTCTTCTCACCGGCCCAGTTGTCGGGCGCGGGCGAAATGTTCCCGTCGTGATTTGATGCGATGTGTCTATGATGCGTTGGCGACTTGTTTCCGTGTTAACACGGAAACATCGGCCTCTGATGGTCAGCCGGAAGCGTAGTCGGAAAATGCGCGGTCGACGGGCCACCGGACCCCTTCTCTGCTGAGGATTAGCAGCTGGGCAAAAACTGCCCCTTTAGCGAGCCCTTATTGATGCGCGCCTGGGTTGCCAAACCAGCCTTCCCCGTCGACAATGTCACCATGTTTCGACCGTGACATATTCTATGCATCCATGATGACTTGTTTCCATGCATGGAAACAAGGAGACAACGCCGGAAGGAGGCCCAATGATCATCTCCGCCGCGATCCCAAAGGGCGGCACTGGCAAATCGACGATGCTGCGCACCCTGGCATCCGTCGCGCTGCATAGAGGGTACTCGGTCACTCTTATCGATGGCGACCGGCGGCAGAACATGAACCGCTGGTTCCAGATGCTCGGCGAAGCTGGCAATCGTCCTGACAAACTTACGATGGTGAGCGCAATGACGCCACAGGAAATCCTTCGCGCGGCAGCCACTCACAACGGAGAACGCTCGGTCGTCTTGATCGATACGGAAGGCACCACAAATGACAACCTCATGGCCGGGCTCTTCGCGGCCGACATTGTCGTCGTGCCGGTCTATTTTGCCCTCGACGATGTGACCGCCGCCATCCAGATCACCGACCACTACATCCCGCTGGCGGTCGAGAGCCGGGGTAGACCGCTGCCTGCGATATTCGTGCTGACCAAGCAGACCATCATCGATGGCAGGGCGCGAGCCCTGACAGAACTGCGCGCCATCATCCAGGCCAACGGGACACCGATTGCGGAACACGTCCTGCACAATCGCGTTGCCTACCGCGACCTTCAGACCGGGCAGACCCTTTACAGCCCCGAGGTGCCCGACGCGAAGGCGATTGCCGAGAGCGAAGGGGTCTTCGACGACCTTCTGCAAACCTTCATCGAAGCCACAAGGAACGCGGCATGAGTGAAGAAACCGCACCTAAAGCCGGTGACGACAAGAAAGCCCGCATGATGAAGGCGATCTCCACGCAGCCGCCGGCGCTGCCCAGCATGTTCATCCCACAGAAGGCCGAGCCATCAGGGATCAAGGAGCAAGCTACGCCCCAGATGCAGGAACCGACAAAGCCATCCCCGGCAGTCGGGCCCGATTTCCGCAAGCTGCTGCGGCAGGGTCAGAAAAAGGACCCCATCGCCGGAAAGAAGATTCGCGAGGAGGAGATGATCCGCTGCGGATACTATCTGACGGCCGTGGAGCAGCGCCAGTTCAAATTGCTGGCGATCAGCAACGGGCACAGCATGACCGAACTGCTGCGTAAGGCCGTGCAGGATTATATCCGCATACATAAGCACAAACTGCCGAAGGAATAATCGGCGGTTTTGGAGTCGCTCTCGCATGCCGTGACGGGTGATGTTAGTGGCTCCTTTGCAACGTGCAAAAAAAGGGCCCGCGACGGAACACTCCGTCGCGGGCCCTGAGATGTGTTGCCTACTTGGGATGGTTGAGGTGTTTCAGCACTTGGCCGAGGATTGTGTCTCGCACCGGACGCCCGCTGGCTGCCGCTTTGTCGTCGACCAGCTTTGCGGCCAGTTTGGGCGACAGCGGGATGAAGTCGTAGCCGTGTGAGATGGCTGCGCGGTGAAGATCCTCAAGCGTTTCGAACGCGCGATCGTGGGTGCCGAGCCAAAGACCGGGCTCGTCGGTTTCTTCGTGCGGGAACGCTTGCAGGAAGTAGGTCCGAAGTGGTGGATCGTAGCCGATGACAGCGTCTGGGTCCGAGCGGCCCTGTCCGGTGACGGTGCCAGTGACAGTGATGGTGTAGCGGCTCATTGCAACCTCCTTTTGCCGGTGGGGAGCCGGCCCCTTGCGGGGCCGGCCACCGATGCCTCACTGGGGGTTGTTCCAGAGGATGACCTTCTTGTTTTCCTCGCCACCCGGGGCGGGAGCGAGATTGCCGAAGATCACGCCGATCTCGGGGGCTTCCAGCTTGACCGAGAGGTACTCCTCGCCCGAGCGCTGGGAGATGCGGTGCCAGCCGGCTCCGATCTCGAAGCCCGTGCGCTTGTTGACGATCCGGTAGTCGGGGGCGTCCTCGCGCGACTTGTTGGTGTTCGGGATCAGGGTGATCGGGGCGTTGACCCGGAGCGTGGCGAAGACGCCTTCCATCGAGCCGTCGGCCTTGGTGGTGAGGTTTGCGATCGTGGTGGCCATGGTAGTTCTCCTTAGGTTGCATCGGGACCATTCCCGATGGCGCCAAAGGAGAGGGCCGTCCTGCTGCGGTCATCTCGGCGAAAATTCTGGAAAATTCTATTTGCCGAAAAATTGCGGGCAGGCCCTTCGCCTGCCCGCAGACAAAAACAGAAATCGAATTTTCCTGAATATTCGCCGAGTGTACCCCCAACGGGGGTTGACCGCACAAAGCAGGCGGTCGTCTACAAAGGCGACATGAAACGGGAATGGCCCCGGATGCGACCGAAGGAGAAGAACTCAGGCCGCCATCGCTAGACCGCCGACGCAACGCTGCCGGATCGCAGGAACATGCTGCATGTCGTCGGCATCGCCAACACATCGAACAGCAGCCCGGCGCGTGGCCGCCTTGCATGTTCGGTCTCGCGGCAGAGTGGTTTCGAGATCGGAGCCGGCTGGCAGCGGCCTTCACGCCCCTCGGGGACGATACCGCGCAGTCAGGTTGGATGACCCGGCAAGCCAGGATGTTGTTCGGCACGCTTGCACCCGCTTCAGAGGCGAGAAGCATCAAGATGATCATCCGCACAACGCCCCGCGGCTCTGCGCGTGGACCGGTTTCGAAAGGGGCCGGCTCCGTCCGCACATACAGTGGATTAGGCGGCGCGGAGCCGGATCAACATATCGGATTGAACCCGCCGGGCTGTCGGCAGCCATCATCCTGGCAACGTTAGACGCTCCTCCGGCATCATGCGGGCTTCGGCTTGGCGGCGAATGTCCGAACCGGCATGGCGGAGCATGGCGCACCAGTCCTCCACATTGTACGTCGTTGCCATCCGGCCCCTGGCCAGATCGTAAATGACGCACGGCTTGTTTGCGATGGCGAGCCGAAGCACGTTGACGGCCGTACCGGGTGATGCGCCGTCCCAGACCATCATGCCAAAGTCGGCGCGCCGCGCCATCTCCCGGTCCTTGGCGGCGTCGTACCAAGATCCATGAGTGCCTCCAGGTGACGGGACATGGTAGGCGGCCCAGTCGCCCAGATTGTTGCGGGGTTCCTTGCCGGCATGGAAGACCCCGACATGCTCGTACTTGTAGCCCGCGAGCAGGCCCTGCGCCTCGGCATCGGCTCCCGACGCGTCGCCAACCAGCACGCCGTGCTCGGCAGCAACGATTGCGCCGATGCGAGCGATGGCAGGTTCCGGCAGCTCGAATATCTCGCGTGATCCACCTATGAATATCATCGACATGCTGACTTTCCCTTCTCTCCCGCGTCCCCCGCCCCGCGCCGGCCGCCCTCTCCCCTGGCCCTGCGCGAGGGATCGTCACCCGAAGGCCGAGACGGCAAAGCCGGCTCGGGAAGCGGCGGGACGCCGCGACGAGAGCCCGGCCGGCCGCAGGCCGGCGCGCCCGGATCCTGCAGCTGCCGGAGGCGCTACGCGCATCTGGCTAGTGGCGCTTCGCGCTGGAGCTAGTGGTCTTGTCGGCCAGCCAGAGGCTCCCGTCCTGGATCGAGCGCATGGCCGCGAAAAGAGAACGTCAATCCAGACGGCTGACGCGGCGGCCCTCGCTGCGCGCTTCGATAAAGGCGCCTGCGATCTTCATCATGAATGCCTTGCTGAAACGACCGAGGGGCTTACCGTCGGCTTCGATGTACCAGGAGCGTTCGGCAATATCGTAGTTGTATTCGTCAACCACTATCCAGCAGCGTTTGAGATCGGTCAGACCGGCGCGGCGGCACTCGATAGCGGAGACTTCCAAACCGACCCGATCGCTGGTCGGTGGCTGGGTGGTTATAGCCAGGAGCGCGAGATGGGTCAGGCCATCTCTTGCGCCGCGGACAGCGATGACCACGCAGGTCGGCCGGCTCTTGCGGCCTTCCGTTTCGCCGCGCTCGTATTGCCATGCCCAAAGATAAGGATAGGAGATCACCTGACCGGGCAGAAATCTACCGCTCATCATCGTATCCTTCCCCGCGCGCCAATCGGTCGATCTCGGCGGCGAAGAGTTCCGTGTGTTCCTCCGGCATCTCGGCGGCATGGTATGCGCGGCGGGGATCGCCGCCGATGCGCATCCGTTCGTAGTGCTCGTAACTCATCAGCACGAACCGGGGTTTCCGGTGCTTGGTAAGAATAACGGGTTCGCGGCTGGCAACGTCGGTGACGTCGCCAACCTGCTTGTTGAGATCCCCCGTCGTGAACTGGCGCATGGCTGGACTCCTTATCGATCTCCATATTATCCAGATTTCCCTGATTTGCAAGAAAACGGCGCTCACGCGCCGCCCTCCGCGAACCGCCAGACGGGGATGCCGAGCCGACGGGCCTTGTCGGCGAGGTTGTCGGTTATCCCGGAGCCGGGAAAGACGATGAGGCCGTAGGGCACCACGGAGAGAAGCTGGTCGTTGCGGCGGAACGGAGCCGCCTTGGCGTGCCGGTTCCAGTCCGGCTTGAAGGCGATCTGGGTGACCTTCCGGTTCTCGGCCCAGCAGGCGGCGATGCGCTCGGCGCCGCGCGGGCTGCCGCCGTGGAGCAGGACCATGTCGGGATGCTTCTCGCGGGCCTTGTCGAGCGCGTCCCAGATCCGGTCGTGATCGTTGCAGTCGAGGCCGCCGGCGAAGGCAATCTTGGTGCCGGCCGGAACAAGCACCTCGTTTTCGGCGTGGCGGCGGGCGGCGAGGAAGTCGCGGCTGTCGATCACCGCTGCGGTCATCGCCTGGTGGCTGACCTTGGAGCCGGTGCGCGGCCGCCATGCCGATCCGGTTTGTGCCTCGTAGAGCTCGGCGGCCTCATCGCGCATGATTTCGAGCACGTTGCGGCGCTCGATATAGCTGATGCCTTCCGCGGTCAGCCGCTCCAGCTCGACCGACTTCACCTCCGAGCCGTCCTGCTCCTGCTGACTCGAGCGCTGCGCCTCCTCGTTGCGGTCGAGGCTGCGGGCGACACGCTCGGCGGCACGGTGGAAGACGTTTGCGAACGACCAGAGCAGGTCGTCGAGATCGGGTTCGAGCCTGGTGTCCCCGAGCATGCCGGCGAAGGTTTCTACGATCCCGGCGAGGCCGGCCCGGATCACCTCGTCGTCGGGAAGCGGCCGAGGGTCAGGTTCGTCCTGATGCGGGCGATGGCCGTACATCTGCAGTTCGAGGATGACGCGGTCGGTCGGCGAGGAGGCGTGGGAGGGCTCGTAGGCGTCGTCGAGAGGAATGTCGTAGGTCATGGCGGTGTCTCCGTCGGTTGTGGCCGCGCCTATCGCGGCCTGACAGCGCATCCCAGCCGCGCGCCGGGCGCGGCCGCACCGAAGGCCGAAGCGCGAGCGGAGGACGGCGAAGCCGTTGCGGCCGTGACTGGGGGGTGGCAGGGGTCGCCTCTCAGGCAGGCCGCGCGCGCGGCCTCTCCGGTGGACCCCCGCCATATCTGCAGGCTGTCCGATGCCGCGCCGAGCCGCGTGCCGGCCCGACCCATTCATCCGGGCGGCAGGAAGAGACGGGCATCCTCCGGGACGAGTTGATCGCGGAGCCATGCCGCGAGGTGGGCTTGGCCGAGATGACGCAGATCGTCGTTGAAGTCGCCGAGCTGCGGCCGCAGCACCAGGGCGAGAATCCCTGCCTCGCCTGCGCGCTGGCTGAGACGCTCTATGCCGTGCCGGCCGGCGGCGTCGGCATCGGCTGCGATGTAGAGGCGACGGCAGCCAGGCGGGAAGATCAGGCCGGCGAGGTGATTGGCTGAGGTGGCGGCAGCCAACGGCAGCGCCGGCATCACCGTCCGGAGCGACGCCATCGTCTCGAAGCCCTCGCCGGCGGCCATGACGGGCGCACCGGACTGTTGGCGTAGCCAGATGCCGTTGCCCAGCAGGTGACCAAGCGAGCGGCGTGGATCGGCGACCGGCGCCTTGCCGACCTTGCCACTCGGGTCCAGCCCAGAGGACAGGTAAGTGCGCTGCAGGCCGGTGATACGCCCGTCGAGGCTGGTGACAGCGGCGATCAGCGCAGGCAGGGTCCGCGTCTCGCCCGTGACGAGATCCCTGTAGTAGCAGCCAGGATGGAAGCGCAGCGCGCGCTCATGCGTCGAAAGCAAAATGCCGCGACCGGCAAGATAGCGTTCGGCCAGCGTACCGGCGATCGGATGGGACATGGCGAACAGGCGACGCGCGGCGTCAGGCGAGCCGCGTGTCGCAGCAGACTGGCGATGCGAGCCAAGGTCCTGGGGCGGGAGCTGGGGCGGTGGCAGCGGCATGGAGAGGAAGCGACGTGCTTCATCCGCGACCTCGCGGAAGTCGACCAGACCACAGCTCTGCTCGATGACGTCAAGAAGGTCGCCATATTCCCCCGATTGCTCGTCGACCCATTTTCCGGCTGCCTTGCCGCCAACCGCCTTGAGCCGCACATGCATGGAACGGCCGCGCGTGTTGCGGACATCACCGACCATCCAGTAATTGCCGAAGCGATGGCCGTTGGAGAGATATTCGCGGCACGCCGCCTCGGCATGTTCGCCGAGGCGGCGTGCCAGCTCGGATGCCGAGCCGGACATGACCGCCTCCCCCTCAAACCGCTGCTGTACGGTCGGTGACGCCAACCAGCGTATGGCTGTCGATAAGCGTGGCGAGAATGGCGGACCCTTGCGCGGTCGTCGGGATGAACAGCCGCAGCTTCCAGGAGATGATCTCGGAGATCAGCCCCAGCGCCTTCAGCCGAGGGACCATCGCGTCGGTGAAACCGATCAATTCGACACGGTAGTCGTTCATGACCCGACTGCGGCGCAGGATCAGGCCGTCGGCAAGCTGCAACCCGATCCGCCCCTCGATCAAGCCGGTCCATGCCTCGTCCAGAGCGAGGGTCGGAACATCGTCGACGCCGAGATTGCGCAACATGGTCGCGACCAGCGTCGGCGCGATGTGGCGGCCGATGATGCGTTCGCCGGCGTCGGTCTGGATCCGGTAGACCTGACAATCATGGTCTGGCAAGCCGACGCCAGATCGGCAGCAGCAGACCCGTCACGATGTGAAAGGTGCTGGTGGTGAACTCCGGGACGGCGGCGACTTCTGCCTGCCACAGGTCGCAGAACGATTTTCGGTCGGCGGGCTGCCAGTGGGTTTCGGCAAGCGCGTCGAGACCGAAGCGCAGCTCGTCCGTTGGCCGCAGCAGGCGCACTCGGTGTTCGACGGTTCCGTCGTCGAGCATCAGGCTCGCCGTCGGCAGGCGGATCGCCGCGCGGTTCGACCGCGTGTTCACCAACAGAACCGATTGCGGTTCCGCCCGGACGATGGCCAGCGCGTCGACGAGGCTGAGCGGCCGTGTACGGTCCTTGCGCGCGACGGTCAGCACATGCGACTGCGCGCCCGAGACCGGGTGCGCGTAGACGGTGCGGCGATCGGTGACGACGATGCTCTCCGCCGTGATCGTCTCCAGACCTTTGTCATAGGAGCCGGCAGCGATCGCGCCCTCGACCTTCGCCGCCATCAACTGCTCGAACACCTCGAACAGCAGGTTCTGGGTTTCGATGCGCAGCGCCAGCAGGCGATTGAGCCAGGTCGTGATCGGCGGCAGTTCGTCGCGCAGCCCGCCCTCGTCAGTCGTCAGCGACAGGCCGGTCACGGTCTCGAAGGTCGTGAGCGAACAACCTTCGATCCTGCCCTGATGCAGCAGCATGTAGAATTGGCGAAGTGCGGCCCGCGCGTAGGGGCTTTCGAGATTGTCCTCGGCACGGAACAGCCCTGCCCCGCCGGTCTGGCGCTGGCCGCGCGTGATCGCGCCCAGCGTGTCGAGCCGTCGTGCGATCGTCGACAGGAAGCGCTTGCCCGCCTTCACATTGGCGGCCATCGGCCGGAACAAGGGAGGTTGCTTCTGATTTGTGCGGTGCGTCCGTCCGAGACCCTGGATGGCATTGTCGGCGCGCCAGCCGGCCTCGAGCAGATAGTGCTTGCGCAGCCTCTGGTTCCTGACCCCGAGATCGGCGTGGTAGGAGCGGCCGGTGCCGCCGGCGTCGGAAAAGATCAGTACGCGCTTGTGGTCATCCATAAAACTCTTGGTCTCGGCGAGATTGGCCGAGCCCGGGCGGTTCTCGACGGCAAGCCGGTCGATACCGTCGCGGCCGGTCTTCTTGACGATGCGCCGCGAGCGGCCGGTCACCTCGGCGACGGTGTCGGTGCCAAAGTGATGGATGATCTGGTCAAGGGCCCCGCCGACAGGCGGCAACGACGCAAGCCGCTCGACCATCTCGTCGCGCCGGCGAACGGCCTCCCGGCACTGAACCGGATTGCCATCTTCGTCGTGAACGGGCCGCGAATAGACATTGCCATCGGCGTCCGAGTATTCCTCGAACAACTGCGTCGGGAAGGAATGCATCAGGTACCCGCCGACATATTCCCGCGGCGTGACGTCGACATGCAGGTCCGACCATTCCTCGGTCGGGATTTCGGCAAGTCGCCGTTCCATCAGCGCTTCGCCGGTCGAGACGATCTGCACGATCGCCGAATGGCCGTCGGCAAGATCCTGTCCGATCGCGCCGATCAGCGTGGGCGTCATCATCGAGGTGATCAAATGCGAGAAAAAGCGCTGCTTGGTGCTCTCGAAGGCCGAGCGCGCCGCCGATTTGGCATTACGGTTCAGCGTGCCGGATTCACTGGTGATGTTGGTCGCCTCGAGTGCGGCGGTCAGGTTGTTGTGGATGACCTGGAAAGCGTCGGCATAGGCGTTGTAGATGCGGATCTGTTCCTCGGTCAGCGCGTGCTCGAGAAGGTCGTATTCGACACCGTCATAGGAAAGCGAGCGCGCTGTAGAGAGTCCGAGCGACTTGAGATCGCGAGCGAGCACTTCCATCGCCGCGACACCGCCGTCCTCGATCGCCGCGACGAACTCGGCACGGTTGGCGAATGGAAAATCCTCGCTGCCCCAGATGCCGAGGCGCTGCGCGTAGGCGAGGTTCTCGACGGCGGTCGCGCCAGTGGCGGAGACATAGACGATGCGGGCGTCCGGCAGTGCATGCTGCAGCCGCAGACCCGCCTTGCCTTGTTGCGAGGGCGCGACGTCGCCTCGCTCGCTTTTGCCGCCAGCGGCATTGGCCATGGCGTGGGCCTCGTCGAAGACGATGACGCCATCGAAAGATTTTTTTGCCCCCGACGGGTTTTCTCCAATCCCCGTCTGGCTTTCTTTAATCCCCGTCGGGCTTTCGGCCCTTCCCGTGTCTTGTCCAACCCAGTCGAGGATCTGGGCGATCCGGGATTTCTTGCCCTCCCGTTCCTGCGAGCGGAGCGTCGCGTAGGTCGTGAACAGGATGCCCTCGGCAAGGCGGATCGGTGTGCCCTGCCGATAACGTGACAGCGGCTGCACGAGAAGTTTTTCCTGGCCAAGTGCTGCCCAATCGCGCTGGGCGTCTTCCAGCAATTTGTCGGACTTGGAAATCCAGATCGCACGGCGGCGGCCCTGCAGCCAGTTGTCGAGGATGATGCCGGCGACTTGCCGTCCCTTGCCGCAGCCGGTTCCGTCACCCAAAAACCAGCCACGGCGGAAGCGGACAGCGTCCGCAGCCCCTTCTGGCGCGGCCGAGACGACATCGCAGGTCTCGTCAACCGTCCAGGCGCCGGTGAGATGGCCGCAATGGGCTTCACCCGCATAGACGACGCTTTCGAGCTGGGCGTCCGACAGCAGGCCTTCGTCGACGATCGCATCAGGTAAAAGCGGCCGATAGGAAGGTTTTGGTGGCGCGACGGCGGCCATTGCGGCCGACTGCACGAGCGGCGTCGGATGCGGCTTGGCGCGGGGAATGTCGATCGACTGGAGCGCGTACGGTTCGTAGATCGTGTCGGTGAGCCGGCCGCCCTCCTCCGGCATCCAGTCGCGCAGCTCATAGGCGAGCGGGACGGCAGGCGCGCTGCTTGCCATGACCCGGCGAGCGGGCTTCGCCCGCACAATCGGACGGACCGATCGGATGGCCTTCGGAGCAGCCGTTGAAACACGGAGGGGTGCGGCTCTCGCCCCCGATCGGGCGCCCATGTGCATGGCGGCATTGCGCAGGATGCCGCTTAACAACGCACCGATCGAGTCCGGAAAGCCGCCCGGTGCTCGGGGCGGCAGGGCGGAGATCCAGGAGAGCAACGTCTCGACATCCATGGCCTTGCCCGGCGAGCCGGAGAAGCTGGTTGGGTCGGTAGCAGGAACTTTGTCGATGATGGTCAAGCGGGTCTCAGTGGTGGTGCCATGGCGGGCGTAGACACGGCCGTCGATCGCCGCGGTGAAGACAATGGTGCCCCGCTGCTGCAGGCGTTCGAAGGCGGGCCGCCATTTGGGGTTTTCGGAAGACAGGCCGGTGCCGGTGATGGCGACCAGGCGTCCACCCGGACGCAGGCGTGCGAATGCGGAGGAGAGATGCCGCCATGCCGCGTCAGTGACGTGGCCATCGACATAGGCGCCGACGCTGAAGGGTGGATTCATCAGCACGACGGACGGCTCCATGGCCGCGTCGAGATGATCGTCGATATGGGCGGCGTCGTGCCGCGAGACGGAAACCTGTGGAAACAGCAGGCCGAGGAGATCGGTCCGCGTCGCGGCAAACTCGTTGAGGGCGATCGAGGCGCGCGCCATCTCGGCATGGACGGCGAGCAGACCGGTGCCGGCCGAGGGTTCGAGAACGAGGTCGCAAGATGCGATCGCCGCGGCGTGCGCTGTGACGAAGGCCAGCGGCAAGGGCGTGGAGAGCTGCTGCATGGCCTGACTCTCGTCGGAGCGCCGTGTGTGGGTCGGAACGAGTTCCGCGATGCGCTTCATCATCGCCAGCGTTGCCTGGGGCGTGGTGGACCGGGACAGGATCGCAGGGCCGAACCGGCGCAAGAACAGCACCTGGGCGACTTCGAGCGCCTCATAGGCCTCCTTCCAGACCCAGAACCCTTGCGCATCGCTGCCGCCAAAACCTGTCGTAATGGCGGTGCGCAGTGCGGCGGTGGTGACAGGCTTGCCCTGCTCGAGGAAAGGCAGAAGCAGCGTTGCCGCTTGATAGATTGCCTGGGCGTTGTTGATGGAGGCCGGCGTCGGCGCGTCGAGGGGAGCGGCGGTCCGGGTAACGGCAGCTGTGGCGGAAACGATGTTCATGGAGATGTCCTTCGCGAGGGGGAATGATGCCCGCGCCGGCACTCTCTCCGCGCCAGCCGGGCCACACTCCTCCCGGCTCCCCTCTGCCTCTGGCGCCGATGCACCAAAGGGGTTGCGCTCTGTGCAAACCCATGACTTGAATGCGCGCACAGGGATGCGGCGGCGACCTGGAGCTGTGGAGGTGATGCGACGGTTCAGAATTGGCAGTGCGGTCTACGAGGAGGCAGCGCCTGACCTGCAGGCGGCGCTGGCGAGCGCTTATGCCCGCACCGAGCGTCCGCTATGCCTGTGCCGCGAACCAGGCTGTCCGATGTACATCGCCCGCATCGGCGACCTTCACCTGATCAAGCGCATGCCGCTGAGCGGCGGCGGGCATGATCCATCCTGTGAATCGTATGAGGCGCCTTACGAACTGTCCGGCCTGGGCGCCTTGATGGGCAGCGCGATACAGCTCGATCCGCAAAATGGCTTGGCGGCCCTCAAGTTGGACTTCAGCCTGTCGAAGACGGGGAGCCGCGCGGCATCGGTGCCTGCGGGGCAAAGTTCCGCCAGCGTAACCGCCGATCCCAGGAGGATGTCGCTGCGAGGCCTCCTTCATTATCTCTGGCACGAGGCCGAATTGACGGTCTGGACATCGCGATGGGCCGGCAAGCGACATTGGTGGAATGTCCGCTGGCATCTGCTCGAGGCCGCCGGGCAAATGACCGTGAGAGGCGGACCGCTCGCGGATATCATGTTCGTGCCCGAGCCGTTTCGCGCCGAGAACAGGCAAGCGATCGAAAATCGTCGCAACGCGGTTCTCGGCACGGCGCTCCCGCCGAAATCCGGTCCCCGAAAGTTGCTCGTCCTGGTCGGCGAGGTGAAAGAGATCGTGCCCGCCCGCTCCGGTCAGAAACTCGTCATCAGGCACCTGCCCGGCTTCCCCTTCATGATCGACGATGCATTGCATCGCCGCTTGCAGGCGCGTTTTGAGAAAGAATTGTCGCTATGGGCAGCGGATTCCAGCTCGCATCTCATGACGATCGCGACATTCGGAATGAACCCGGCCGGCCTCGCCATTGTCGAGGAGGTCGCGTTGATAGTGGTGTCCGAAAACTGGATTCCCTACGAGACGGTCCCGGAGAAAAGGCTCGTCGATGGGCTCGCCCGCCTTCGCGAGAAGAGCGTGAAGGGATTGCGCTTTGACCTGCAACCCGACCACCCGATCGCCAACGCCTTGCTCCAGAACAGGCCAGAGCCGATTGCACTCTTTGTCGTTCCGGCCGGAGCAGACGAGAACTACGAAGCGTCGCTCGACGAAATGATCGCCGCACGACCGGAGATCGGCTCCTGGGTGTGGCGGGTCGGCGAAGGCGATATGCCGCCGCTACCGCCTTGAGCGTCGGCGGAATTTCCGTCGATGCTTCAGTATGCCTTAGGCCAGGCCCAGCTTCTTCTTGAGCTCGGCATTTTCCTTGCGCAGACGGTCGGCAAGGAGATTCTTAAGGCGCTTGTTTTCTTCTTCGAGTGCGACAAGATCGCGGAGATCGCCGCTGTCTAAAGAAGGTGCGGCAGACCTCTTCCACTGATAGTAGGTCTGCTCGGATATGCCGGCCTGGCCGACCGCAATCTTGCTGGTCGCGCCGCCAGCGATCGATTTCTCGGTCTGGGCAAGCTTCTGGGCGCGTTCCTTCTCAGAATAGGTCTTTCGGGCGGTCTTCGCTGCCACGGGAGCTTCCGCGGCCTGGGGCGCAGGTTTCGCTCCGTTCTTGCGGACCGGCTCTACGAGCTCTGCCTTCGCTTTCTTTGCTCGCGGAACTTTCTTCTTCGATTCAGGCACTCTGGCTGGCGCTACTGTCGTCTGAACAGTCTGATCATCCTGAAAATCGGCCATCATATACTCCGCTTGTGGTGTTTCCCCTTCTTCAGCATCAAGGGGTCGAATACTGAAGTCAATGACCTGGGAATTTGGAAGCTGAGCAGCATGAGCCGGCCGCGTCATCTCCGTGGCTATCTTGGACAGGTCGAGATCGCCCCAGATCGAATGGCTTGGCTTCTGCTTACCGCGCCTCTGTTTCAGTTCCACGATGAATGGCCGGATCTGGCGCTTCATAGTCTGTTCCTTGATGTGAGCATGTCTTGCAAGCCAAGTCGCTGCCCGTGTTATCTGGTACCCGACGTATCTTATCGAACTCGCCGTGCTTTATCGGAGAAACCCCGCAACGAGCAAGCGGTGTGTCATGGGCCTAGGGCAATCGGCTCAATCAACGCGGGCAAACACGCCAACAGAGAGAGCTGCATCGTACACGACATCCTCAGGCGTCTAGCCGGCGGTGTGGGATGCTGTGCACAATCCGGCTGGAGCGATTGCAATCCCAATTTTCTTGGGAACTAATCTTCTCATGGGGGCGGATGAGCTGGACGCGCTTGTTTTCGGGATGGCGGTCGACAGCGTTCGGGCGCTTTCTGTTCCTTTCGCGGAAAAAGTCGAAGAAATCGCCCACAGAAGCCACGGCGTGCTGCTTTTCAATTTGCGCATCGATGGCGACATGGAATTTCAGCGCGTCGCCGCCATCCGGTATCCAAGCAATCAGACAGGCGTTCTCGTGCTGGATAAGCAAGGCTTGTTGACCAGCCATTGCATGGTCAATGGCACTTTCTCCTGCTTTATCGCTCCGTTGGAGGACTGGAACACGCTGCCGCTCGCAACGCAGGCCAGGACGACGATCGCCGGCTCGGCCAGCCTGTTCATCGGCGCTTTACGCAATGCCGGGTACCTCCCGCGTCGCAGGCACTGATGCCACGTTTTGCTGAGGGCCGGATGCTTGTATCCTCGGGGCAGTTGGCCATACGGTCTCGCATGCCTCAACAGCTTGAGGATGGGCCGTACGCGGGTGCATCCATTGAGCGAAAGTCGCTCCCCGTGATGGAGACGCTTCACCGCCAAACCGCGGTTCTTATAGATGGCCATCGTCGTCTTCCTTCATCAGCTCCGACGCAATCGGACTTTGGACAGGAACTCGTCGATCTCGAGATCCGACAGATCATCGAGCAGCTTGAAGACAGCACCATGCCTTCCGGCGTTAACGAGAATCGTGCGTTTGCCGCGATGTTCGGCCCACCGGTCTCGGGATCTGCATTGCGGGCGATCCCCCTAAGCTCGACAGGGGTCATGTTCCAGATCGCCTCAAGCTTTTCCGCGCGGGTCATGCTATCGCTCGCGCCGGTCTCGTGGGCGATGATGGCGGCGCGCATCTTGTCTGGCGACTGCCGATCCGTGAGATCGCAGAAGCCATGAAACCAGCGCTCGCGCCCGCGGATCCGGATCGCGAAGAATACGCTGTCACGTTGCCGGCCTTGAACTCCGACATGCCGAACATGCCGGTGCGCATGAACAGCGGCGGCATCAAATCGAGTATGAAGTGGTATTCTGACGCGGGGATCTCGAACCACTCGCCTGAATAGGGAGTGCCGGAAAGCGGATCGATGCCGGGAGTGTCCTTGTGTCGGCTGAACAGTTGGAACATCTGCTCGCGGGTGACGACGACGTCGAGCACCTTACTGAACGGCGGATGTGCGGTCATGGGGGTTCTCCTAAACGCAGGTCGGCCACGCGCGGCATGAACCGCGTCGTGGCAATTGGTTGGTGGTGTTGTGGCTGTCGACTGGCCGAGCCTGCGGCCGGCGCGTACACCCGCGATGATGGGGTTTGCAGGGTTCAGGCGGCGCGGCGCTCGGAGGAACGCGAAGCGTCTCGACCAACCCCGGTGATGGCACGCACGGCGGCGGCGAGCGCCGGGATGTCGTCGAGCATGCCGAGCGCAACGAAGTGGTTGGCCCCGCCGGTATAGTCGTTGCGGCCCTTGCAGGTGCGGATCAGGATGCCGTGACCTGAGGATAAGCCGAACTGGCCGACCTGGATGTAGGCGCGGTCATGGTGCAGGGTAATTTCACCGGAAACGGCTATGCACGCCTTGTTTGAGCGCAGGTCAAAACTTCCCTGCGGCAGGGCAAGTTCGGCGGCAAGTTTCTTCAGCCGTGAACGGGCTGTGGTGTGGAAACGTCTCTTCTGCTGCTCGTCGTAGGAGCAGCTTCTGTTCCAGTCGAACATGTCGATCTCCATGAAACGCAAGCGCCCGGGTCGCGATGGCGATCCCGGGCTCGAGAGTGAGTTGGAACTGAAAAGGGCCCGGCGGGAGTGCCGGGCCCTGTGCGAGCGTGATACCGGTTATTCGGCGGCCTGGAGGTGGTCCGCCTCGTCGCTGTCTATGGTCACCGGCTCATCGGAGGACGGATCCGCATCGTCGGCGAGGAAGGCGGGAAGCTCGGCGGCATCGCGGTCGAGAGCCGCCTCGACCGACATGTCGCCGGCGACCGCGTCGCCAGCATCGGCAGACACTTCATCGACCTCAACGCGCAGCGGCTCTGGCAGCCAGTTCGAGCCTTCGAGAAGACGGGCAGCTTCACGGGCCATGATGTCCTTCTTCATGTGGTCGATCAGCTGTGCGGAGTCTGCGCCACGCGCTTCACGGACAGCTTGTAAAATCCGCGCCTTGGTGAGCCGCCCGAGAAACTCGACCGTGGGCGTCCAGCCGGCGTCGACCATGTCGAACTGGAGCGAGCGGCCAAGCACGACTGCATGCTCGAGCGCCTTCGCTCGCCTGTTCCAGGGTTCGACCACCGCATTGAGGGTCAGCGAGACACAGTGCGCGAACAGCGCCTTGCGGCTTGCTTCATCGAGGCCGAGCAGGAAGTCCCACAGGCCTTCCGCCTCATCTGGCAAATCGCGGTCCCAGGCTTCGTGCCGCTCGGAGATCTCCTTGGCCCAGGATGTCTCGGCAAGACCGTCGACCTGACCGAAGCTGCCGCTCTTCAGGCTGATCTCCAGGCACGTGTTCGGCGCGAAGCGATAGAAAACCTGCAGGACGAAGGCATGGAGTGCGGCGACGAAGGCGCTGTCGACGTCACCGGCGACCGCGTTGCGTAGTGCCAGCGTCCGCTGCGCGGTCAGGTCGAAGACGAGCCGATCAGGCAGTGGCTTGATGCCATCGTCCTCGCCGTCGTCGCCCGAGGCGTCGTGCACCGGTATGCCGTTGACAACAACACCATCGCCATCGTCGCCGCCATTAGATCGGGTTTCGCCGTCGGCGCCCTGTTCCTCGCCCTCATCGACGTCCCCGGTTTCGGTCCGCGGCTCGTCCTCGTACCGCACGAAACCGGCATCGACCTGGAGCGCGCCGTTCGCGGCAAGCGTGACGAACACACCGGCGATGGCCTTCTGGGCGGGATCGTAGCTTTGAGGACGATCATCGATCGCATCGAGCTCGGAACCCAACTGGTCAAGCTTCGCCTCGATTGCTTCATCGGCATCCTCGGCCTTGGCATAGTCCGCATCCAGCTGGTCGTATTCGGCCTTCAGCGCGTCGTAGCGTTCAATCTCCCCCGCGCTGAGCTCCTGCGCCTCGGCGTAGATGCGCCGCATGCCGGAGGTGTGGCCATAGGGAAAGCTGATCGCCGCATCTACCCATTTCCAGCCTTCGGCGCGGATCGCCTCGGCATCCACCTTCAACCTGTCGAAGACAAGCTGCTCGAGAAGTGCGGCATCCTGGAACCAGCCGCCGGAATCCTGCTCGAACAGATCGCGAAGGATGACCCCGCCGGCAGCCTCATAAGCTTCGGCGCCGACATAGACGGCCCGGCGATCATCGGCCCGCACCGTCGTCTCCGTCAGCAGACGCCTGATGTAATACGGTTCCTGCGTGTGCGAGCTGGAGATCCGCTCCCAGACCTGTTCCTGGCGCGCATGATCGTCGGAGATCGAAAACGCCATGATTTGCTCGAGCCGGATTTCGTCCTTCTCGTAGAGATCGAGAAGCTTTGGCGATACCGATGCCAGCCGCAGGCGCTGTCTCACGGTGGCCGGCGATACGAAGAAGCGGGCACCGATCTCGTCGGGATCGAGGCCCTGATCGCTGAGCGTCTTGAAGGCACGAAACTGGTCGAGCGGGTGCAGGTCGGCGCGCCGGAGGTTTTCGGCAAGCGAATCCTCCTCGGCCGAGGTCTCCTGCCCGCGGTTGACAATGCAGGGGATTGGCTCGTTCTTCGCCAGGCGCTTTTGCTTGATGAGGATGCCGAGCGCCAGGTACCGCCGGCCGCCGGCCGGCACCTCAAACGTGCCGGTCTCCTCGCCCTCGCCGTCGAGCACGGGACGGACGTTCAGGCTCTGGATCAGCTTTCGCCGTCCGATGTCTTCCGCCAACTGCTCGATCGACACGCCGTCCTTGATGCGCCGAACATTTTTCTGCGACAACATTAGCTTGTCATAGGGAATATTCTCCGCGGCGTTCATCGCGATCTTCTGAATGGCGTTCTTTGCCATGGTCAGGTTCTCCATAACGGGCGGCCCGGGGCCTCTCCCCGAACCTCCAAGCCCGTCAGCAACCCTCCCCTCCCCCCTCTGCCTCCAGGCCTCACGCCAGCGCCGCCTCCCGACTTGCAGGCTCAACATGAAGCGCTGCTGGTTTCGGCTCGCGGATCTAGACGCAGCCGAGCCGCACCCGAGGCGCCTTCGGCATGTTGGCGTCACCGCGTACTCCCACGAAAGAGCGCTGTCCTCTTGCTTAGGAGGACGGCGCTGGAATTGATGGAGACGGCCTGGTGGCAAGGCCGGCGACGGAATTGTTCGTTGCCGGCCTCCTCAGGATCAGGCGGCGAAGTCGAGAAGCTTCTTGGCTTTGCCCTCCATTTCCAGGCGGACATCCTGATGCGGCTTGTCGCGCGCGACCCGCGTGATGCCCTGCACGAAATCAAAGATCGATTCCGGTGGTCTGCCTTCCTCCATGAGAACCGTATCGATGATCTTCGTGGTCTCGGACTTGGAGAAGCCGCGCTTGCGCAGGAAGCCCTGGCGATCGTCTTCGTCTCTGGCAACGACCCTTTGCCGCGCCGTCTTGATGCCGTTGACGAATGGCATGGGCGAGGAATCGGCAAACTGGATCAGCGTCGGCTCGGCTTCCAGGGCGAAACGGGAGGCCGCGTATTTTGAGTGGCGGATGGTGATTTCCTCGAAATCTTCGACGCCCCACAGATTACGATTCTGACACACTGCACGTAGATAGAAGCTGGCGATGCCGAGGGTGCGGGCTCCGACTTCGGAATTCCAGCAATAGAAGCCGCGGAAATAGAGATCCGGTTCCCCATTCGGCAGCCGCCCGGCCTCGATCGGGTTCAGATCGTCGACGAGGAACAGGAAGATATCGCGATCAGAAGCGTAGAGCGTCGTGGTGTCGCTAGAGATGTCGACGTGCGGATTGTAGATTCCCGTCGACCAGTCCAGCACGCCGGGCACTTTCCAGCGCGTGTCGCCGGTACCGTTGCCGGCAATCTTTTGCACGGCGCCCACCAGCTCTGAGTCAAATATTCTGCCGTAATCCGGGCCTGTCACCGCCCGCAACTCGAGGCGCCCGTTCTCGATTTCCAGCGTCTTAACCTGTTCGGCGCGGTGGTTGAGGAGACCGTGCTGAAGGTTGATCGCCGCGAGGGGGGCTGGAAGCTGCCGCAGATAGGTGGCTGGTGCGCCGACCAAGGAGGCGAGTTGGCCAAAACTCCAATGCGTGGGGGCAACAGGGCCAGGCGCATCGGGCAGCATTAGCCTCAGGCGCTGCGGATCGTCGCGGCTGGCCTCGACGCGGATCAGCTCACTTTCGACGATGCGGGTCTTGCTGCGCTCCGACCGGCTCTTCACCGCATTTCCAAGGTCGTTGAGGGACAGGTATCGCTCGTCCGCCGGCCGGTTAAACCATTCTGACGACACGCGGCCTATGCGCTGGCCGCGGCTGACGTCGACTTTGTAACCGGCACGCTCGTTACCCTTGGGCGCAAGAATTTCCATCTGGTTCATGGGTGTTGCTCCTTGGCGGGCGCCGGGAGACTCTCTCCCGGACCTTTACCCGCCACCGCAACCCGCCCGCCCTCTTCCTCTCCCGGCATCCCCGCACCATTAGAAGCGTCGGCATTGCGGCAGCGGCCGCGTCAAGGCTGACACCATGAGAGAAGGCACGGGCTTCAGGAAAGTCCGAAGACCAAGCGCCGCTTCACCTTCCGGACGCGGCAGAATTCCGCTGTGCTTTTTTGCGCGCCAAGACCGGTCTGATTTTGGGTAGCGGCCTGCTGAAATTGGACAGGCAACTTGTCGTGAGATCGGACAACCGTCAGTTCTGTTCTGGCCCTAGCCACAAATGTGTAAATTGACCCTACGTCATGATACGCGAAGACCGGTATCGAAGTCGGAACTGAGAGAGTGATTGCATGTCGAGCAGGTTCGTCCGGCCCGTGGTGGTGCAAATTGGCCGGCATGACCGTGAGCGCGTCATATTCGATGTGAACGACGCAGCCACGATCCTGCTGCGAAGTGTCCCTCATCGGACGGAGAAGCGAAAACTGGCCATGGATGCGTGTCTTCAGGTTCTGCGTGGTGAAGCCCGGACGCCGGTAGCGAGACGGGCCTTTGTTACAGCGGCCTTAGAAGCGAAAATCCTACGCAGCGACTGAGGTCCAAATGATTTTTCCGGCTTTGGTGCCGGAACTCGGAAGCCCGAACGAGGCAACGATGACTGGGAACAGTCCTGCCCTCAGCACGCTGACGGTGAATGGCCTGCCGCCAACTTCCCTGGCTGAAGGCCCCAAGGCAGCTCTGCCATCTCAACATCGTCCACGGAGCGCCGTATGATGACAGATCGTCTACCGAGGCGAAGGGCTCATCGGCCCGCGCAGCGATGATCGCCACCCCGTCATGGTTGGCGAGACCCTTTACCATGCGCGGGCCGAGCCGGACAGGTAATTCACTCTTGCCGACGTCGCCAATCTGCTGCTGCTCTCCGAAGCTGGCTGCAGCAGTAAAGAGCAACTCGTTTTGGCGAAATCACGGATGACGATCAGCGCTTGAGTGAGCGCCCGAACCGGTCCTCGATCCGCGACTGCAGGAATTCGAGCCCCATCGAGAGCAGCCAATAGATCATCGAGGCGGTGATGAGCATCTCGATGTGGCGGAACTCGGTCTGGCCTTGTGTGCGTGCGAGATACATGATCTCCCAGACCCCGACCACCGAGACCAGCGAGGAATCCTTCAACATCGCAATGAACTGGTTGCCGGTCGGCGGCACGATGACGCGCATCGCCTGTGGCAGGATGACCAGGAACATCGTCTGGTTAGCGCTAAGGCCGAGTGCCGTAGCACCCTCGGTCTGGCCGCGCGAGATGCTTTCGATGCCGGCACGGAAGATCTCGGTCATGTACGCGCCGTAGCAGAGTGACAGCGCCATGATGCCGGCCGGCACGGCTCCGATCACGTAGCCAATCTGCGGCAGGCCGAGATAGATGATGTAGATCTGCATCAGCAGCGGCAAGCCACGAAACAGAGAGGTATAGAAGGTCGCCAAGCCATAGACCACGCCGTTGCGGGAAAGTTTGGCGATGGCGCCAACGAAGGCGATGAGGGTGGCGATGGCGATCGAAATCGCCGAAATGTAGAGGGTCGTCACTACACCCTTCGAGACGAGGAAGCCGATCTTCTTGGCGATGAACGCGAAGGAGAGGTCGAAGGAATAGAAAAACAGCATTAACAACACGAACAGCTCTATCCAAACCGCCACAATCTGCTGTTTGCGGCTGAGATACCGCAGCGCGTTCCAGTTCGCCGCCACGATCAGTGCGATCAGCACCGCCGAGACCGCCCGCCCGATCTCAGGGTTGGCGGCGAGCCACTCGACTGCCCCCGGAACAAGCTTGCCGAGCCAACTGGCTTTGATGCCGAGCCCGTACAGGCCGGCGGCGAAGGCGGCGAGCATGAAGAACACGCCAACGCGGCGCGCCGCGTCCGGGTGGTTGAGCAACAGTCGGCCGATCACGTCCTCGATCTCCCTGTGGTCAACGGGCGCGCTCGCGCCACCAATCCTGCGCCTGCAGCTTCCAGTAGGTGAGTTGCGCAACCGCAAGTCCAGCCGGGCCGCCCGCCCAGGCAAGGCCGAATGGTGCGAACAGCCGGTAGCGGTCCGATTGCCCCAGTATGGCTTCGGCGATCAGCTTGCCGGCGATCGCCGTGGTGTTGATGCCATGGCCGCCAAAGGCCGTGAGGTACCAGACGCCCGGCTGCAACGGGCCTATCTGGGGCATCAGGTGTCGGGCATAAGACATGAGCCCGGACCAGGCGAGTTCGGTCTTGAGCTGTTCGAGCTGCGGATAAGTGGTGATCATCTCACGGCGTAATTGCCTCGCCAACACACCCGATGACGCTGCCCGGGTGGTGATGCGCCCTCCCCAGAGCAGCCGCCTGCCGTCTTCGACAACACGGTAATAATCGCCTGCGCGGCGGTTGTCGCCGACGGCGTCGGTCGTCGTAATCGCTTTGGCGATGAGGTCAGGCGCCTCCTCGCTCACCATGACGTAAGTGGCGATCGGCAGGAATGCCCGCTGCAGCCGGCTGACCAGTGGCCCCGTATATCCGCCGGTGGCAAATACGGCCTGGCGGGCGCGCACTTCGCCGCTGTCGGTACGCAAGACCTTTTCGGCGCCGTCAAGGTTGGCTTCAACGGCAGCCGTTCTCTCGTATATCCTGCCGCCCAGCCGTTCGATCTCGCCAGCAACGGCGCGCAGATAGTTAAGCGGATGCATGTGGAAGGCGCTGGGATCGCGCAGGCCTTGGTGGTAGCGATCGGAACGCAGCACCGCTCTCACCTGGTCGCGATCGAGATAGTCGAGCCGATAGTCGAAATCCCGCGCCAGCTGCTCGGCATATGCCTTGAGCGCGGGGCCACCATCGTGGCGAAGCACGCTCAATATACCGGAGCGCGGCTCTGCCGCCTTGATATCGAGATCGCGGATCGTCTGCCGCACGAAGTCGACGCCTTCGATGGACAGGCGGTGCAGTTTTTGTGCCGCGCCCACGCCGGCCATCGCGGCGATGTTGTCGGTGCCGGTGGCGAAGCCGGGATTGACGAAGCCGCCATTGCGACCGGAAGCGCCGAAGCCGATGCGCTGCGCCTCAAGCACGACGACCTGCTGGCCGGCGCGAGCCAGCTGCAACGCCGTCGTCAGGCCGGCCAGTCCGCCTCCGACAACGACTGTTTCGCACTCCGAAACGCCGCTCAGCGCCGGTCTGATGGTGTTGTCGGCAAGCGTGCGTCGGTAATAGGTGTCAGGATATGTCATGATCAGTATGATGAGGTGGTGGCACTAGAGCATTTTGCAGGCAGGCGGAGCCGCCCGGTGTCGTGGAAATGCAGCTGAAACAAAACAGATGGAGCGGGATGTTCAATTGAATGTATCCCGCTCAAGCTTGTCCACGACGCTCCTCAGTCGGCGCTGTAATCCTTGCCGTACCACTTGGTGGTCAGCTTCGCGAGGGTACCGTCCTTCTTCATCTCGTCGAGAATGCCGCCGATCTTGGCATTCCACTCGCCATCACCTTTTTCCGCGATCACCACCAGTGGCTCACGGAAGGCATAGCCGCCTTCTAGGACACGCAGGGGGTAGCCGTTCTTTATCGCGTTCTGCGCCGTCTGTTCCGGTGCGATGACCGCGTTGAGGCGCACGCCGTCGCCGAGCCTCAAATCGTCGAACGGCAGCATTGAGTCGGCAAAAGTCCTGATCTCACCGGGCTCCAGCTTGTATTCGATGGGCGGCAGGCCGGGAGCATCGATCTCGAGTTGTCTGCGGATGAAATCCTCCGACGTGGTGGCGGTCTCGACGCCGATGATCTTACCATTCAGGTCGGCGACCGATTTGGCCGGGCTGTCCTTGTGAACCACGTAAACGTAGGGGCTATAATAATAGATGCCTTCGAAATCGATCACCTTGGCCCGCGCTTTGGTCGGCGTCACCGAGCCGACACCCAGATCGTAGCGTCCCTGCCAATGGCCGCCCGTCATCGTCGCCCAGTCCGGCGTGTCGAAACTGACCTCGACACCGAGGCGCCTTGCGATCTCCTTCGAGACGTCGATGTCGAATCCGACCAACTGATTGCTGTCATCGAGGAAGCTTTGCGGCGGCCAGCCGCTGTTTGTGGCGACCACCATTGCCTTCTTCGAGGTAACCCGGTCGATGGTTTCACCCGCCGACGCCGCAAACGCAAACGCGGTAGTGGCCAATGCCAGCCACGCGATCAATTTCCTCACTTAAACCTCCCTCTTCCTTCAGACATATGCTCCCCAAAAGCGCCTCCCCCGTAGAGAAAGGATAATTTGAGAGCGCGACATGAGATCGATCTCATATCAGATTAGGCACACATATCGACAAGGGCATCAAGCCTTTTTTCAGCGATTGGACAGAAAACCCGGCCGGCTTTTATTTTGCCGGCAACGCGCCGACAATCGGCGACTACAGCGACGCATCGGCGGCACTGTCGTGAAGTTTTCGTGACGTCGTATCCACCTTGTGGCGTGACGGACAAGATGCTCTGCACGTCGCTTATGTCTTGCGGCGGCCCGGCTTGAGCCCAGCCAGCAGAGTGGTGATCCTGTCCGCCTTCCGGTTGCGGATCTCGGCCTCATTCTTGCGGCGCACCGCGCCGCGGACGAGCTTGGCGCCGAGATAGCGGAACGGCTCGGGCGGCAGCGACATCCGACGCTCGATGCCGACCAGCCCGCTGGCGCTCCAGCGATCGCTGCGCTCCAGCACCAAGCTGGCCAGTATCCGCCCGCCAATCGGCGTTTGCGCGATGCCGGTTCCATTGAAGCCCATGCCGTAGAAAATATTGGGATGGCCGCGCAGGTGATCGAAGACCGGAACGTGTTCGGGTACACAGTCGATGGGACCTGACCAGTCATACTCGACCCGCACGCCACGCAGCGCCGGATAGACTCTGTGCAGTTCCCGCACATTGTCACGGCCATGCTCGGAGCTGCGGTTGAAGCTGGCGCCGAAGTTTCCGGCGAACGCCAAATTGCCGCTGCCGCGGCCGAAGATCACCCTGCCCATGCTGGTGCGCTGGTAGTAGAGGACCTGTGCCTGTGAATCGCAGATCGAGGCACCATCGCGCCAACCAATGCTGTCGAGCAGTTCGGGCACGGCGGCGGTCGCGACCACTTCGCTGTCGACGACGTAGAGATGGCGGCGCAGTTCCGGCAGCGCTGAGAGCCATGCGTTGGCGGCAAGCACAACTTTCTCTGCCCGCACCCGGCCTTCCGCCGTGCGCACCGTGCATGTCCTGCCGGTTTCGATGTCGAGGACCGGGCTGCGCTCGTGGATGATGACGCCGCAGGCCAATGCCAGCTTGCGCAATCCGATGGCAAGCTTGGCGGGATGGACCGTGCCGGCATTGGTCTCGGCGACTCCGACATAGGATGCCGATGAACCGGTGCGGCGTTGAATGTCGTCGGCCGTCAGCGGCTTGAAACGGTTTTCTCCAACAGCCGCAGTCGTGGCAACCGCGTTCTCCCAGGCGCCTTCCTGCGCAATTGAGCTCGCGGTCCACAGCCATCCGTCCAGCCTCAGATCCATGTCTATGGTGCCGTTTTGCTGCAGCGCCTTCAGCTCCGCGATCGATGCCACCGTGTCGGCGCAGAGCTGTCGCGCTTCTTCGAGGCCGACGACGGCACCGATCTGGTCGATTTCGGCGAACCAGGAATGAACTTGGCCGCCATTGCGCCCCGAAGCTCCTGAACCGCATAGATCGGCCTCAAGCACGATGACCCGTGTTTCCGGCGCCAATTCACGGATGCGCAGCGCCGTCCACAGGCCGGTATAGCCCCCACCGACGATCACCACGTCGGCGCGCACGTCGCCTCTCAACGGTTCGGTCGCGGTGTCGGCGCCGATGTCCTGCAGCCAGAAGGAGCGGTCGGATGGAAGCGCCACCTTCGGCTGTCGCAAACGCAGTGTCGTCACGGCCGGGCTCCCTGGGCGTCGGCAATGAAGCTGGCATATTTGGCCGGCAGCCAATCTGGTATGGGACGCGGTCTCTGGGGAAACCCGCCGAGATGTGTGCAGGTCTGCGCCGCGGCGATTGAAGCCTCGCGCAATGCCTCCGAGGCGCTAAGGCCGCCGAAACGGAAGCCGGTGAGGAAGGTGGCGATAAAGCTGTCGCCGGCGCCACACGTATCCACGACATCGACAAGCGTCGCCGGTGCATGCACCACGTCATTCATGCCATCGTCAAAGTAGGATCCGCGACGGCCGCAGGTCAAAGCCACCTGGCTCGCGCCGGCGGCCCTGAGCGCGGACAGCAATGGCTCGATGGGGACATCGACATCGTCCGGGCCGGAGGCAAACAGCATCGGCACGCCGCCGAGCGGCAGTGCCAGATGCGCCGTCGATACATCAATGCTGAACGGCACACGATTTGCGACCATCCGGCGGACAAGGTCTCTGTTGGCATTGGTGCCGAGATGCACCCAGTCGGCTGTGGCGATGATCGCATAGTGCTCCGGCGACGGCATGTAATTCTCGCCAACCCCGAAGGATTCGTGCAGGAACCTGCGCTCCCCGGATTCGTCGCGAAGCAAGGTGACCGCGGTGTCGCCGGGGCGACGTTCGACGTCATCCGGCGAAAGGCCGACGCCTGCCAATTCGGAAAGTACCATGTCACCCTCAGCATCCTCGCCGACAGCGCCAAAATACCGTGCCGTCCAGCCGTTGCGCCGCCATTGCGCGGCAACGTTCAGCGCATTGCCACCGACGGTAAGCAGACCGTTGGTCAGGTAAGCGTCGAGGCAATTGTCCCCGACAGCGACAAGCTTCTTTGAGGTCATGCCAGCACCGTTGCGCGATTCAGGTACGGCTCGATAGCGTTGAGGCAGCGCGTCCAGGCCCCTATCGGATCCAGCGCGTAGGATCCATTGCCGAACGGCTCGAAAGTGAACTTTCCGGCATAGCCGAGGCGCGCGAGTTCGCTGACATAATGGCCGAGCGGCAGCGTGCCCTCCCCCCACACCAGATGCCCGCCTGGTGTGCCATCGACCAGATGAACATGCGCCAGCCGCGAGCCGAACAGGTCAACATAGCCGGCCACGGTGTCGCCGGCCGTGGCCATGGCGACAGTGTCGAGCACGACATCGACGTTGCCGGCGCCCACCTCGTCCAGCATTTGGCGCAGACCTGCCGCATCATTGACGATGTTGCTCTCGAACCGCTGCAACGGCTCGAGCAGGCAGCGCACCCCGTTTGCGGCGGCATGCCGGGTGATCTCGCCGATCGCGTCGACGGCGCGGTCCCATGCCGGTTGACGGGGTTGGCTCTCGTAGCCCCGGCCAGGCGTCAGGAAGAGATAGCGGGCGCCAAGCGCCGCGCAGATGTCGGCTGCACGGCAAAACCGCTCGATGCTGTCTTGACGCAGTGCCGCTTCGCCGGAGGCGATGTTGATTGGGTACAACACCTGCTCTGGGGTGAAGCACCAGGCCGACAGCTCGTTGTCGGCAAGCACCCGGCGAACGGATTCGACACGCCCGTCCGTAGCATGGAACAGGTCCAGATGCTGGGCAATCCCCCACAGCTCGATCTCGCGCATGCCAAAGTCGCGGATCGTCCTGGCGACCTCATCGAAGGGGATGTGCTGAAAGCTGAAATTGGCTCCGATCAGCTGGTGGGCAGCGAGCTGCGGCATGAAGGCTCCTTTCGGGAATTGTTATTTGCCGATGCCTTCGGCCAGACCACGGATGAAGTAGCGTTGCGCAGCAAAGAACACGATCACGATAGGCAGGGCCGAGATCGTCATGGCCGCGAACACCACGGCGTAATTGGTCCCGTGGGTTGCCATGATCGACGTCAGTCCAACCGGCAGTGTCTGCACATCCGAGCCGCTCGTGAAGATCATGGCGAAGAGATATTCGTTCCAGGCGAACAGGACGTGCAGGATGACGCAGGAGATGATGATCGGCCGGCACAGCGGCAAGGTGATGCGCCAGAAGATCTGACCCTCGCTGGCGCCATCCATCGTCGCCGCCTCGTCGATGTCTTCAGGCAGATCCAGCATGTAGGCGCGGATGAGGAAGGTGGTGAACGGCACCCGGAACGCCGTGTAGAGAATGATCAGCGCCCAGTAGGTGTTGTAGAGACCGAGCGCCTGCAACATCTTCACCAGTGGAATGATCGCCACGGTGGGGCTGAGCATCAAGCCGCCCAGCACGATGCCGACGACCAGCGGCTTTGCCGGCATCCTGGTTCGGGTCAGGCCAAACGCGGTCCAGGCGCTGATCAGCACCGTGCATATGGCCGAGGCAACGGTCACCAGCACGGATACGATGACATAGCCCCGAACGCCCTGGTTCCAGGCCTGCACATAGTTGTTCCAGGACCAATGGGCAGGCAGAGCGAAGGGATCGCCGAAGATCTGCGCATTGTCCTTGAAGCCGCTCAGCGCCATCCAGATCAGCGGATAGATCACGACGACACCGAGGCAGACCAGGAACGAATAGAGGAAAGTCCGGGCGAAGACGGACCACACGTTAACATGCCGGATCCGCCCGACCGCAACCGTCGCGCTCATAGCTGCACCCGGCGGCGCTTCGTGTACCAGAGCTGCGCCGCGCCGGTCAGCATAGTCAATACGAAGATGACGGCGGCAATCGCGGCGCCATAGCCAAAATTGTCTTCAATAAAGGCCTTCTGGTAGAGCCATGTGCCCAGCACCTGGCTGCTGTTGTTTGGCCCGCCCGCGGTCATGACCATGACCTCGTTGAACACCTGGAACGCGCCGGTGATCGTGACAATGATCATCAGCCCCGTCATTTCCCGGGTCAGCGGAAAGGTGATGCTCCACAGGCGACGAACCGGGCCGGCGCCGTCAATGGTTGCGGCATCGTAAAGGTCGCGCGGGATCTTCTGGATAGCGATGGCAAACAATAGCGTCGAGTAGCCAAATCCCTGCCATTGGCTCATGGCGATGATGGCGTAGATGGCGGTGTGCTCGTTCCCGAGCCAGGGCATGACGAACTGGCTGAGACCAACGCGGCTGAGCGCGGCATCCAGCAAGCCGATCTGCGGCTGGTAGATGAAATAAAACAGCAGTCCGGTCACGGTGATCGAGATGGCCGACGGCACGAAATAGACGGCACGCCACAGGCGGCGCCAGCGTTCGCTCCTCAGGTCCTCGATGATGGCCGCCAGCAGGAACGCGCCGAAGACCTGGAAGATAACGGAAATGATGGCGTAGAGGCAGTTGTTCCACAACGCCAGCAGCACGACCGGGTCATGCAGCAGCCGGTCATAATTGGCAAGGCCGACATTGGTGACCTCGCCGGTATAGATGTCCTGGTCGGTGGTGCTGACGATGAAATTGTCGACGATCGGATAGTAGACGAACCAGCCGATGAGGATCAGTGCAATCGCCGCCCATCGCAACGACAACAGATTGGCGAAGCGGGCCCGCGGCCTCTTTGGCCGTTGCGGCCTGGCGACGCCGCGAAGCAGGGCGGCGCTCTCCATCGTGTCCGAGGCCCTTGCCATGGTCTGCTTTATTTGGCTGCGGATGCGGCCTTGCGCACCTCGTCCATCACTTGTTCGGGCGTCATCGAGCCACCTGCCAGCGCCTGCAGGCTGGAGAGCCAGACGGCGGCGACGCGTGGCGGGTTGGCCGTGTCCAACCAGGGCATGAGGTAGGAGGCCGCGTTGATGTCCTTGAGACCATCAACGACAGCAGCGCTCATGTTCTTTTCCGACGCGCCGCCGATGGTGGCGCTCGGCTGGCCGTAGGGTGGCGCTGACAGGACCTGCGCGTTTTCCTTGGAGGTCGCGAACTTCATGAAATCGATCGCTAGCGGGATGTTCTTCGATGCCGCATTGATCATGTAGCCTTCCGGCGCGCCCTCAATCGACTTGGGATCACCCTTGGCGCCGGCGGGCACCGGCAGTCTGAAGAACCCGAAATCGGCGGGTTTCAGGGCCGAATCCGGCGTGGCGGCCTGATCGAACTCGATGATCTCCTGATAGTACATGGCGGACTGCGCGTTGGTGAAGGCCTGGAGAGCCGAGGCATAAGACGTGCCGTTGACGCCGGCTCCATCAGTGCAACGCTCGACAAGCTGGCTGAACTGCTTGAGCGCCGCGACATAGCCTGGATCGCCGTAATCGGCAGCGGCTGGATCGAAGTCGCGTTCCAAGGTCGCCTGCGGCACGTTGTAGGCGAGCAACTGGCCGGCGAAGTGGATTGCCGGCCAGGCCTCCTTGTTGCCGAACGAAATCGGTGTCGCGCCGGATTTGCGAATGGCGTCGCAGCTGGTCAACAGTTCATCGAAAGTGGCTGGTGCCTTGAGGCCGAGCTTGGCGAAGACCTGCTTGTTGTAGCCCATGAACTTGGCATCCTGGTAAAGCGGAATGCCATAGAACTTGCCATTGTATTCGAATGCCTTGACAGCGGCCGGAGAGAGCGTCTTGCCCCAGTCCGTGTCGGGGCCGATGACGGCGCTCAGGTCGACTGCGCGATTGCCGCGCACGAAGTTGCCGCCCCAGCTTCCTGTCCAGGAGAAGTAGATATCGGGCAGCGAATTCGAAGCCACCAAGGTCTTCGTCTTGCCTTTCACGCTGTCGTCGCTCTCCTGGATGAGTTCGACCTTCACGCCCGGATGGAGCTTTTCATAGTCCTGCGCCAGATTGACGAAATAGGGCGACAGCTGCTGCAGTCCGAACTTAGTCAGGATCGACAGCGTGCCGCTGTATTCCACCTTGGCGTTGGGATCGGCCGCAACCGGCACCGAAGCGGCGAAACTGCCGACCATCGACAGCCCCAATGATGATACCGCGGCCACTGTGACCGCCACGACTTGCAGCGAACGTTCCATTAGCAGCTCCTTCAGAGGTGAGAGTGGGTCAGTATTCAACGCGTTTGTAATAGCGACGTGTCGTCAGCGGGTGATTGCGCAGCACCTCGAGATGCGCGCTCAGCCGCTCGAGCAAGGTGGCAAGCAGGACCGGCGAGATCATGCTCCGCACCTGGGCGGAAATGCCCGGCAATTTGACCGAGGCGGCGTCGAGCGTACGAACACGGTCCGTGTAGCGTGTGGCAAAATTCTCGACCCGGTCGGCCAACGGGCGAAGCGCATCCTCGCCCTTGAACACGAAGACGCTAACGCCGGGTTCGACCAGTTCGAGCGTGCCATGAAAGAAGTCCGCGGCGTGCACAGGGCGGGTGCGGATCCACTGCATCTCTTCGAGGATGCACATGCCGTAGTAGTTGGCTTCGGGCCAAACCGATCCCGCGCCGGTGAAGATGTGATAGGTTTCGTCCTTGATCGTCCCCGCCAGTTCGGCGGCCTTGCCCTCGAACGCGGCCTTGGCATCGGCGAGCAGGCCCGGCAACAGCTTGAGCTCGGCGACAGTCGCGTCGAAGCCGTCATATTCGCCGCGTTCGGCCAGAAGCGCCAAGACGATCAGCAACGTCTGCAGGTAGAACGATTCCGATGATGTGTCGTCTTCGGCGAAATTCGTGAAGTTGTGGTCAGCTTCCCGCGCTATCGGCGAGTCCGAATGGCCCGTGAGCGAGATCGTGCGGACGCCCCGCTTCTTTAGGAAAACCATGAGTTCGACGCCTTCCTTGGTCGTACCCGACAAAGACGGGATGACAACCATAGCCTTGCTGTCGAGACCGGCCGGCGGGTCGAGCACGACCTGTGCCGGATATGCCGCGCAGACCGGGAAGGTGGAGTAACGCTGCGCCAGTTCGATCGCCGGGAGCGTCAGGAGCTGCACGCCGCCGGTACCCATGAAAAACAGTCGCTCGACGCCCTCCGAAATCAGCCTGCGCATGAGCGAGCGCGCCTCGCCCGCGATGGCAACGGCCCCGCTCTGAATCCTTATGAAGCGGTCTCTGTCGAAGTTCAGCATGCAGTTCTTCCTTGTACTCGGATGCGGTAGAGCCTCTGTCCGGGCGCAAGGATCGATGCGCCCGTCTCACCAGACTTTGATCAGTCTCGATCAATGTGAGATCGATCTCACATTTGGATAATGGCCATGCAATTCCGCGATTGGCAAGCCCTTGCCGACAAAGTTATTGAAAACGAAGGAATCCGGCCGTTGTCAGCGCCTGCTGAACCGAGCAACCGAACCGCGCACGATCAGGCGCGTCGGGAACCGGATATGGCGAGGCGCGATCTTCTTGCCGGACAACCGTTCGAGCAGAAGCTTGGCAGCCAGCGGGCCGATCTCCGAGATCGGCTGGGCTACCACGGTGATCTGGGGGTCGGTGAAGGTGGCGAGATTGAAGTCGTCGAAGCCCACCAACGACACGTCGTGGGGGATCGACAGGCCCATCGAGCGCAGACCGAGAAGCGCGCCCTGGGTCATCAGGCTATCCACGGTGAACAGGGCCGTCGGGCGGTTGCGGCGGCTGAACAGGCGGATGGTCGCGTCGACGGCATGTTCGACGGTCGAGCGCGACACGCTGATCAGCGATTCGTCGAGCGCAATGCCATGGGACTGCAATGAATTCTGGTATCCGGCAAGACGTTCCTGCGCGGTGAAGATGCGCGACTCGTCGCGCAGCAGTCCGATCCGTTGATGGCCATTGGCGACGAGGTAGTCCACGGCCTCGCCCGCCCCGCCCTCATTGTCGACAACGACACTGTCGCAATGCACCTCTTTGACGACGCGGTCGATCAGCACGACCGGCGCGCCTTCACGCACCAGCTGGACGATGTGCTCGCTGTCGGTTGCGGAGGTCGGCGCCAGGATGAACCCGCGGATGCTCAGCGACCGCAGGCTTTCCAACAGCTCCTTTTCCTGTTCGACATTTTCCTCGCTGCTGGCGATCAGCAGGTTGTGGCGATGCTTGCGCAGCTCAACCTCGATGTCGTGAGCGATGCGTGCGAAGAACGGATTCTGGATGTCGCCGGGCACGAAGCCGACGATCGGCAACTGACCGCTGCGCAGGGCCTGCGCCACGAGATTGGCCCGGTAGCCCAGTTTTTCGGCGGCTTCCAGAACCCGCAGCGCGGTCTCGTCGCCGACGTAGCCGTAGCTGTTGAGCGCACGCGCCGCCGTAGCGCGCGACACATTGGCCGCGGCGGCAACGTCCTTCAAGGTGATCCCTTTCTGCGTCACGGCTACTTTTCCTCCTGCGATCCTGACCTGGTCGCATCGTGCTTCCGGCTCTGCGTTGCATTTATCTTGTGCGGCATATCCGCGAATTCTCAAACTTCCAACGCCGCTTGTGCACGCTCTTTCCTCAAGCGTCCTATCATCGATTTTGGAAGAAGTGCCGGAAGCATCTCTGCCCGATGCCGAATAGGTCGGCATGGAGCCAACAGAAAACGATTGGTAGTCTGGACCGGCTTGCCCAGACGAACAGGGGGACGGACCAACCCGCGCACGACGCGGGCTGCATTGCCATGACCGCTGTGCAGAAACAGCCATCACAATAATGCCCAATGCGCTCGTTGCGTTTGGCGCCAACCGCCACTATGAAACGGACAATTTCGCCGACTGTCTTTCAAGCCGCCAGGAGAGTTTCGTGACAGAAGAAGCTGAAAGCAATGCCGGTAACCTGATCGAACTCACTGCCGACGTCGTCTCGGCCTATGTCTCGAACAATCCGGTTCCGGTCGGTGACTTGCCGGCCCTCATCAGTCAGATCCACGCCGCATTGAAGGGCACCGCCGGCGGCGGTGCTGCGCCGGATAAGTCCGGGGCTCTCAAGCCTGCCGTGCCGATCAAGAAATCGGTCACTCCGGACTACATTGTCAGTCTTGAGGACGGGAAGAAGTTCAAGTCGTTGAAACGCCATCTCGCGACCCACCACAACCTGACGCCCGACGAATATCGCACCAGATGGGGCCTGCCAGCGGACTATCCGATGGTCGCGCCGAACTATGCCGCAGCGCGCTCGGCATTGGCCAAGACGATGGGGCTCGGCCGAAAGCCGAAAGAACCGGAAAAGCCGGCGCCGGTGAAGCGGACGCGCACGAAGACCGCGGCCTGATTGCTGCAGATCCATCGGCCTATGTAGCCCGGACACAAAATAGGCGGGAGTAACCAGCCTTCCACAGGCGGAGCTGGGTTGAACCCTACCAAGGGTTGCCGATCAGACACTCTCAAGTCTTGGTGCGAGAATAAAATCGAAAACGGCTCGGGCTGGTCAGGCTTTGGTTCTGGCAAAATCCGGGAAGGTACGGCTGCTTCGGCATATTCTGCAAGCGCGGCAGGTGTCATCCCGAGTGCGGTCTCAAAGAGCCGGCTGGGCATCATCACCACCTGACGAAAAAGCCCGGCAGCTTTTGTCGCATGGCGCACGGCAGCGACCCGCTTTCCCTCACGGATTTTCACCCCGGCTGCCGCCAGCAGGATCAGCCTTTGAAGAACAGGCGGTGCTGCGTGCTTCGTTCGCAGCGTGCCAGAGAGGCTCCCAAGCCTCATGGGCTTCCCAGTAATAGCCGTGGTTGAAAAGGTCGATTCCCCATCGAAAGACATCCGAGCCCAGTGCTTCCGCAAGGGCTATGGTCACGGGCTGGCATCGCGGAGCACAGTCACATCGATGTCTTCCGAAAACCGGCCGATCAGGCCGAACCCCTTGGAAAGGAAGGTGCCCCGTTTGAATAGCAGCCGTGGACTGTCGTTCGGGCATGCCGTTGAACAGCGCGTCCAAGGTCCAGCACACCCAGAAGTCCTATTCGATATTCTGCGGCGTGGAGCTATGACGCTGAGCTGTTGTCGTAAACAGGCCCGCCCTTGTCTCGGCGTCGGCGCTCAAAAGTTGGTCATAGGCAGAATTGATTGGCTCGGCATTCTCGGTGGCGTAGTCCCGTTCGGCTGGAGCTGGGCTTGGGATATCTCGGCCGCGTCCTTCAGCAGGGACTTCAAAAGAACTTGCATCCAAGCGGGAAGGGTTGGCAGGCCTTCGGCCAGATCGGCCCGGAGGCGCTCACCTTGGTCGGAATCGTTCAGCAGTCTGCGCAGACGCCGCAACAGTTTCTGGTTTCCGTCATCCTGGCCCAGCATATCGCGCATCCAATGCAGCGCCTGGACGACGCGCATTGCCGGACGCCCTGCCCAATAAAGTTTGCTGGCCGACGTGGGCCGGAAGGTGATGTCGAGGTTGCCAAGGCGAATCGGCCGCAACCGCGCGTCGGCGTGAACGACGATGCGAGCCGGCACCGCGTTAGTCAGACCGAGGTCATTTGCTGCGGTCATGCCGTCGACGAGGACCCGGATCTGATCGCGCCGTGCTACGGCATCAATGACGCGACGGGGGTCTGGTGGGCTTTTCTGCTGGGTCAGGGTGTTGAATGTCGGTCGATCGTACAGTCCGCGATCAATCCGCCGCAGCTCAGCGGCCTTGACGGTCCGCTGCAGCACCTTGTCCACCGCATCGCGATTGCCAAGGTCAAGAAAATCCGCAGGCGTCCAGGCCTTGCGTGGTGGACTTGCCACCATGCGATCTTGGATGAGAGCCTTCAGGTCGGATCGAGTCTCGCTCATGTCCGAAAAATGTCCACATATTTCGGACTGGCAACCTGGCTTACTTGCTACTAGCTTGACGTCCTCATCAAATGATTGGTAGCGCAAAACGCCCTCATCGAGCGGTTACGACACAATCACCCATTACTATCCAAGTTCGTGAATCGCTACGCTCGGCACAACAGCCTTGGCAATCTCACATAGGTGCTGGTGATGCGTAAGATAGATCACCTGACCGGCACTTGCCATTTCGCCAAACAACCTGAAGACCTCCTCGGAACGGACATGGTCGAAGGTTTCCATGATGTCGTCTGCGATGAAGGGTACGGAGGGCCGAAACTGCGCAAACTCGTAGTACCCCGCAAGCCTCAGGGCCAGATAGAGCTGAAAGCGCGCGCCCTTTGACAACGCATCGGCGACCTTGGATTGCCCATCGCGCTGCAACGCGATGAGCACTTCCCCACCCTTCACAGGTTGAGTTGTCAGGCCAGAGTACTGGCCGCGCGTCATAAGGGCGAACGCGTCTGATGCGCGCTCCATCATCCCGGAGCGGTGACGCTCGCGATAGAGACGCAGAGCATTTCCAGCCGACATTATTCCCAATTTGAGCTCGATATAGCGGACGGCCTTTTCCTCGATTTCCAGAAGGACCGTACGCCGTTCGGCATCTATGCGAGCAACAGCGCTGTCGCCGCCAATGGCGTCCAGCTTGTCGGTCGCGCGCGTCTGCCGAATGAGCTGTTGCTGCAACACCTCGTCAAGGTCGCGAAGCCGTTGCTCCGCTTCGGCCTTCTCGATTGCGAGACTGTCGAGATTGACGGCCTCCAATATCGAACGCGCCTGCTCGAACCCTTCTACCCCGAGCTCGGACGACACCTGCTCCTCGAGTTCGGCCACGGCTGTGCGCAGGCGATCCCTGTCGCGCAGCAGTTCGTCGCGTTGCACGACTTCGGATAGCGTGGCCACGCCAAAGACGCTCAGGACCTCGTTCTTGCGCCGCTCATGTGCCGAAATCTCGGCATCGAGGATCTCACGCCCATCCTCCAAGCGCTGCAGGTCAATGACGAGGCTTGCCTTGGCCTCGCGCGTGCGCTCGGCGCGCTCCAGGCGCTCGGCAAGTCGAATCGCGAGCTGTTCCGGTTCGTCGTCGTCGGCCGCCTCGTCCGCTTCGGCTGCAATGGCGGTAACGTCGACCAGGAAATTGTTCCTGTCGGCCTCCATCTTCTCGATACGGAGTTGCATGGCGCCGCGGTCTTGAAGACATTTGGACAGTTCAGCCAATTGATCGAGGACGCCGCCGACGCCGGGCGCCGAGATGCCGCTCTCGAGCCATGTCCCCTTGAGCGCTTCGGCAACGCCGGTTAGCCATTCCTCCTCTCGCCGCTCAGCGACTTCGATGGCTCGACGTCTGGCGGCCAAGTCATCTTGCCTTGCGCTAACGGTCTTGAGCGCCTCGGTGCGCTCAGCGTCCACTTTGAATTGCCTTTCAAGGAACAGCTCTGCCACCGCCATGACCGTCTCCAGGCTGTCACCAAGATCTGAACCGACGCCGACACTCGCCAGCGCACCGCTCAGCTCCAGGCGTATTCGCCCTTCCTCATCAACCGAGCGCTCGGTCTTCTTGCGGGAAAGCTCGATCTCCTCCCAGGCCGCGAGCGCATCGATCCGGGCAGCAATGCGATCCCCGATCATTTCGATCAGCTGCTCGGGGGATGTTTCCTCGCACGGGCCGAGCAAGTCTCTTGCCGCTGCGCGAATTTCCAAGAACATTGCCTCCAGATCCGAGCCAATGCGTGCAAGTTGGTCGCGCGCATGCGCGATGTTGGCCGCGGCTTCAGCGAGGTTGCGGTTTGTGCTGCGAATCTCAACGAGCTCCCGGGCGTTAGCCAGACGGCCTGCCGCGACGCTGTCGTCTCGGGCCAGTGCTTCCGCGAAATCATCCGCAGTTTCGCCGGTCAGGTCATCGCGATGCCTTGCCCAAGCCTCGTCCCGGGCGCGCCGAATGGCGCCCGCCACATCATCGTCGGTGACATCGACCGAGGCACGAAGGGCATCCAGCCGCACCGAAAGCAAGTCGTGATTGTCCTGGTGCTGGGCAAGACGCTCGGAAACGACGCCCCTGCTCTTTTCGAGCTCTGCTGCAAGCGCCTTCCATGCGCCAAGCTGTCCAGCATTCGGAATGGCGACCCTGGCCAATGCCTGAGCATCTCCCGACCAGGGATGCAAGCGCGCGATCGCGGCCTCCCATCGAATTGCGCCGGCATCCACGGCCTCGCGTGCCGCCTTGATTTCCCTCAAGTGCCCACTCGCCCTTGCCGTTGACACAGCCGAGGCCAGTCTTGCCCTGGCAGGCTCGGGCACGGCCCGTTCTTCGCCAACCCGCTCGCGTGCCGCCTGAAGCGCATCAGCGGCTGCCGCAGCCTCGTCGCGCGCGACGCGCACGCTGGTAACGATCCCGGATCGCTGCTCGACCATGGTGCGGACAGCGCCGATGGTTGCAGCAGGCAAGAGCAGTCTGGCAGGTTCTGGCTCGCAGGATCGTCCGAGGGCAGCAAGGCAGATCGTCACGGCATTGTTGAGGATCTGCAGCTCGGTCCTGCGACTTGGCAGGTCCAGACCGGCCGAGACGTAGCGCACTTTGCGGTCGGCCAGACCGCGAACCCGCTCGGAGATCGCCAGGATCACCGCGTCCACATCGACCGAGGCGATTTTCGTCGTCACCCGCTCGAGCTCGTCCACACTCGCAGATAGCCGTGTTCTCAGACTGGCGTCGGTCTCGATCATGTCGGCGACGCTGCCCGTCCAGGTCCGTGACGGTGAAGCGATCTCAGGCAGCTCGGCCAGTTGGGCTTCCTTACGTCGGATATCGGCAAGGATCGGGATCGCGCGAAGATACTTCGCGATCGTATCGAGCCGAGCCGACAGCACCGACCGTTCGGCGATGCTGCGGTCGTATTTTTCTGTCGCGTCGAGACGCTCGGCTTCAAGGCTCTCATAAGTCGACGCCAAGGTGTCGATCGCGTCCCTCCCGGACTTCAGTTCCGCAAGCCGCTTCTTGAGCAGCGCAAGCTCGGTTCCGTGTGCCTGCTTGCGATAGAGCCTGTCCGCTTCGGTCTCGAGCACGCTCAATGTATCACTTGCGTGCCCGAGGCCGGCGCTCGCCGTAAACAGCAACTTGCCCAGGTCGCCGCGCGATTCCAGGATTGATTTTCCACCTGCTTCCAGCGTTTCGTCGTCCAACGAAAACATGGTCTCGTATGCGTCGCGAGACAGCCCGGCCAGATGTGCGGATATCGCCATTTCGCTAACCGGTTGGCCAGTCGCGTTCAACAATGAGTTGGTGCGCTGCTTCGTGCGTGTGAACGTGTGCTCCGCGCCGCCGAGTTCGAGCACCCCGCCGATGCGCATCGCGCTGTACTCGTGCAGGAAATTGTAGCGGCTGCGTTCCTCGATTCCAAACAGCAGGTCGAGATAGCCAGAAAGCGCAGTCGACTTGCCGGCCTCGTTCAGGCCGAAGACGATATGCAGGTCGGGACCGGATTCCGGTTTCGACCCGAAGTCGATCGTCCTGTCGGTGAACTTGCCATAACGAATGAGATCAAGCCGCCGGAGCCTCATTGTGACCCACCAGCCTTAAGGCGGGCGGTGACCAGGTCGGCGCCATTGGCAACCACCCTGTCGAGAAACAACTCCATCTCAGCCTCGTTCTTACCGGCGAAATCGCGCCCGTCAGGCGGAAGATCCCCGATCATCTTCTGGACCAACGCCCTCGCCTCGGCGCGGAAAGCTTCCGACCTGGCATCGGCGCGCATGGATTGAGCGAGTTCGAAGATCGGATCAGCGACGCCCTCGGATGCTTCGGCTACGGATGGAGCAACGTTAAGTTCGAGCTTCTCCACCCAGATTCCGCCAACCTGCTCAGCTTCTGCGAGCAGCAGGTCGCGGTCACGGATCAGCCGCCAGGATAAGGGTGAAGCCCCGGTCAGGCCGAGGCGGACCACAACGTGACGGGACCTGACGGAGGCGCGCACATCTTCGAGCGCGGAGCGGACTCGTCCGACGACATCGGACCATTCCACCGTTTCGGTCAGGTCGACATTCACCCTTTCGAATTGCGCGATGCTGGTCAGTCTCTCCTCGATCTCTACGGTGCGGTCGTCTCGTATCGTCACCAGGGTGACGGATTTCTCCCCGGCCTCGTTGATGTCCCTGCCCTGTGGAATTCCTGGCATCACCACGGTGCTCGCACCGGGATGGACTTGGCGGACGTGGATGTGCCCAAGGGCCCAGTAGTCGAAGCCATGGCTGTGCAGGTCAGCGACGCTGCAGGGAGCGTAGACGTCGTGGCCGGGCGATCCGGCCAGACTGGTATGCATAATGCCGACATTGACCGCGCCTTCACGCGGCGCTGAATACTTGGGCAGCAGGCTCTCCGGTGCCTTGGGGCTCGCGAAGCTCAAACCATGGAACATGACGTCAAGCCCGCCGGCTGTCTGCAGCACGGACTGCGGACGGCCACCGAAGATCGTGACCGTGTCAGGGAACACCAGCTGTTTCGATATCCGCGACAGGGCGTCATGATTGCCGCGGATCTTGAAAGCCTTGATGCCGGCCTGGTGAAGTCGTGTCATCTGTGACGCCAAGAACCGCGCGGTTTTCATCGATGTCTGATCGCCATCGTAGAGATCGCCGGCAATGACCAGCGCATCGACACGTTCCGCAAGGCAGAGATCCACGATCGAGATAAAAGCCTGGCGGCTGGCGTCTCCGACCAGTTCGGCAAGGTCGGGGTTTCGCATCGCCAGCGAACGCAGCGGCGAGTCAAGGTGAATATCGGCCGTGTGTACGAATCGAAATGCCATTGAGCGGTCTCCGCCCACGAACATATCGATGTTCGATCGCGGCCCGATAGAAGAATTTCACGACACGCGGTGTTGGGTGTCCAGACCACACGGGATCCCGTCCTTATCGCGGTCGACCTTCCCGCCCCACGAACAATTCTTAAGATATCATTGAGCTTCGTCAGGGCGCCAGCGCGGACGCCTTGATGGTCAAGCACGGCCAGGCGCTCGACTGGCCCCCTTTCAGCCACGGCGCCTATGCGGGGCAGCAGGCAAACGCCAAGGCGGCGAAGATCGGCGTGTGGGTCGGAACGTTTCAGACGCCTTGGGATCGGCGCGCAGCCCATGCCGAGGGCGCGAAGCGGGCTGCCAGCAAACCGCCCGGAATTATCAGCCGGCGCCTGGTCATCGTCTCTCTGAAAGTTCGAAAAGCAGCATCGCAGACGAAGTGAGGGGGCCAAACCGACGGTTAAGTATGCCGTAGAGGTCCGTGACTATCTTCTGGGAATAAATAGCTGCTCGCGCAGATCGCAGTTGACCCAGCCGAGAGAAACACCAATCCCCTGCGGGAACATTCTTCAGGGGGCGAAGTTCTGATTCGCCTTAGTTTACTCGCCGTTAGCCAAGGCCAGAAGGCTGCCCTCTATCAGCTTCCAAAAGCCCGAGGCTAGAGCGATTCCTATTTTGAGAGAATCGTAGGATTCCCAAAGCCGGATGTTTGTGATTCAAGATGCTGGCTGGATTGGAGGCCA
>NZ_JAMYSG010000024.1:0-121488 GCF_040321815.1 Mesorhizobium sp. M0239 | reverse complement strand
AACTCTCGCTGTATTTGGACATGCAAAACCCCCGAAGGTTGTGTCCAACTTTCGGGGGTCAGTTCAAAACGGGGCTTTTTTCATTGGAGCGGGAGGACGCATGGCCGGGCAGGTCATCATTCTGAACGGTGCACCGAGATCGGGAAAATCAAGCATCGCCAGAGCTGTTCAGGAGAGCTTCGATGGCGTCTGGCTCAATCTCGGTGTCGACGTCTACGAGCAGGCCACGCCGGCACGCTATCGGCCTGGGATAGGATTGCGGCCTGGCGGCGAGCGTCCGGACCTTGAGGCCCTCGTGCCCGGATTATACGCCGCGCTCTACGAATCGATAGCCGCTCATAGCCGGTTGGAGCTGAATGTCGTTGCGGATGTCGGCCATCACGATGCCTATTCGAGACCACTTCACATTGTGGCCGATTGCGCGCGCCGGCTTGTAGGTCTGCCGGTGCTGTTTGTCGGTGTTCGCTGCCCGCTGGAAATCATCATGGAAAGGCGTGCGGCCAGCGCGGCAGACAAGGGATATGTAACCGGCTCGCCCGATGATCCCGTCCCGCTGCCCGTGCGTCTGTGGCAAGAAGAAGTCCACCGCCCAGGCGTGTACGATCTGGAAGTCGACACCTCGCTCCTCAGCCCTGGGCAATGCGCGGATACGATCGCAGAGCAGCTTAGCACCGTATCCAACAGCGTTTCAGAAACTATTCAACCCATCCAGCGCGGCCCTTGAGCCGTTTTGACCGGCATGGCCGCCGCAGGCGGGTTCGTCCAGATCGGCGAATTTACAGCCCGCATACGGCCGGCGATTGCATGGTGGAGCTCTCGATTTCAGCGGCCATGCGGTCCGACGCGAAACGTGTCACCAAATATCCGCACGCCTTCCAGATCGCGATCATCAGGAATGCACCCGCATAGCCATCCACGGCATAGTGCCAGCCAAGTACGACGGAACCGACCATAATGACGCCGGCGAATAACCACATCACAAGACCGGCCAGCCGAGACCGCCGTGTTGCGTAGAGGGCGAACAGCACCGCCATCGCAACGTGCAGGGATGGGAAGGCGGATATACCGACGCTGCCGGTAGTTGCGCCGGTATAGCCACTCCACAGCATATCCTGCGTGCTGAGCGCCCAGATCGGATAGACGCGATCGGCAACGGCAAGTGCTTGCATGAGGGGGTGAAAGTCGTTGCCGAACCCCAATCGCTCGTAAAAGCAAGGGCCAGCCGACGACAGGCCCATCGCGAGGAAGAAGCCACCCAGCGTCCACATCGTCATGAAGCTCATCAGGAACTGGTGACGCAGCTTCGTATCCTTGCGTGTGATGCACACGGTGAAAACCGTGGTGATGAGCACGACGAACCAGAAATTGTACGCGATGTTGATGATCTTCAACGCAAGCGGCGACTGGACGACAAACCACAACCATTCGTGCGGGGCTCGACCGAAATGCAGGATGCGATCGGCGTGAGCCAATGCTTTGTCCCATGCAAACGGAGAGAGGATTGCAATGGCTCCCTTCAACACACCGATCGCGGATATGAAGGCAAGACCTGCACCCAGGCCATTCAGGCTGTTGGCAATGCGTTCGGCATCGCCAAAGAATCTACCCAGTGACTTGAGGAAGGTGTGCAGCGGTTCGGTATCCCGCTGGACCAGCGCAAGGTGGAAAAGCGTCCCAAGTGCAAGGGCTGAGCCGCAAATCCAGAAGGCGATGAAAAGATACTCGGCGTATTCCTCCAGAACGCCGAAATCCGGCATGTTTCCAGTGTGCCACCCGACTGCGCTTGCCAGAAGCAGCGCAGCGGCAGCCATAGCGTGCAGCAGCCGGTGTCGCCAAAAGGCATCCGCCAAGATACCAAGAAAAGCACGTCCGAAAATTGCCCCCGTCAGCGGGGCCGATGCCGCAACCGAATCTTCCATGGTTTTGAAGCCCCACAGCTCGCCACGCCGTTACTGTTTTACCGTGAGACGGTTCAATATTTCCTAATCAGACGATTAGAGTTGCAAACGGTTGAGTCCCGGCGCCGGCACGGCCGGGCACTAGAATCGTCTTCTCGGCTAAACGGCGCTACCCGGTCCGCCACATCGGCTGACCTCTCGCTCTCAATTTTTGAGCGCAGTCCGGATCTTTTCGGCATTTTCGGTCAGCACCTCCGGCTTCTCCATTCCTCCCGTGTGCGACTTCAGCGGGATGCCGTCGAAGCGCGGAATGACATGTACATGCAGATGATAGACGGTTTGCCCCGATGCCGGCTCATTGAACTGCATGATGGTGACGCCGTCGGCGCCAAAGGCCTTTTTCACCGCCAGCGCCACTTTCTGAACGACGTTCAAGAGATGGCCGAAAATTGACGGGTCGGCGTCGAGCAGGTTGCGCGATGGCGCCTTCGGCAACACCAGCGTATGGCCCGGCCCCTGCGGCATCACATCCATGAAGGCGATGACCGCTGCGTCCTCGTAGACGCGGTGCGAAGGAATTTCGCCGCGCAGGATCTTGGCGAAGATGTTGTCGGTATCGTAGGCGGCCTCAGTCATGGTGAACGCTCCGGATTGTGCCTTTCGTGTAGCGAAACGGTGGAAAATCGACAAGACGATCGGGCGAAGTCAGCCCTGCTCGTCAGGCAGCCCTGTTGCTACTCCTCCAGATCCTTGCGGAACGGGGTGTGCCCCTCGAGATATTCGCTCATCCGCTCCACCTCGTGGCGTTCACGCCTGAGATAATCGGCGACGGCATTGCGCAGGCCTGGGTGTGCAATGTAGTGCGCGGAATGCATGGTCACCGGCCGGTAGCCGCGCGCCAGCTTGTGCTCGCCCTGCGCGCCCGCCTCCACCACCTTCAGCTTGCGCTCGATGGCGAAGTCGATCGCCTGGTGATAGCAGACCTCGAAATGCAGGAAGGGATGGTCCTCGATACAGCCCCAGTTGCGGCCATAGAGTGCGTCGGAGCCGATGAAATTGATGGCCCCGGCAATGTATCGCCCGTTGCGCCTCGCCATCACCAGCAGGATGTCGTCGGCCATGCGTTCGCCGATCAGCGAGAAGAATTGACGGTTGAGATAGGGCCGACCCCATTTGCGGCTGCCGGTGTCCATGTAGAAGGCGAAGAAATCGTCCCAGGCCTTCTCCGTGAGGTCCTTGCCGGTCAGCCGGTCGATCGAAATGCCTGGGGCAAGCGCTTCACGCCTTTCCTTCTTCATCGCCTTTCGCTTGCGCGAGGCAAGGGTGGCGAGGAAGTCGTCATAGGTCGAAAAGCCTTCGTTGAAGAAATGGAATTGCTGGTCGGTGCGGTGCAGGAAGCCTGCCGCTTCCAGCACCTCCACATCGCTCTCTTGCGCGAAGGTGACATGCGCGGAAGAGACGCCGAGTTTTTGCGTCACCGCCTTCAGGCCCGCCACGAGACCGGCCTTTACTTTGGCGCTGTCCTCGCCTTTACTGACCAGCAGGCGAGGGCCGGTGACCGGGGAGAACGGCACGGCACTTTGCAGTTTGGGGTAGTAACGGCCGCCGGCGCGCTCGAAGGCATCCGACCAGCCATGATCGAACACATATTCGCCCTGGCTGTGCGATTTGAGATAACAGGGCACCGCGCCCAGCAATCTGCCTTGCCCGTCCTCCAGCCTGAGGTGATGGCCCTGCCAGCCGGTACGCCGCACGGCGCATCCAGAATCTTCGAGCGCACTTAGAAAAGCGAAGGAAACCAAAGGATTGTAACTGGTTTCTGAATCTCCGCGCGCAGTTCCGGCAAAGCCGTTCCATTCATCACAGGTGAAGGCGCCGATGCCGGCGGCGACGCGGATCGAATAGTCCGCATTGGCCGTTTGTCCGTCGCCCTCGTCGCCCTGATCCATGAGGCTTATTTAAGCTCCGTCCGGCCTGGTACAAGTCACGTTTCAGACACTCATGCGACTTTGACCAGATCGGGCTCGAACCCCTCGAACGTCATCTGGTCGGCATATCTGAAGGTCAGGTCGACCGCCGGCTGGTCGTGCACCGTCCAGGTGATAACAGGCATTTTCAGCTTTTCGCGCACGAAGCTGACGAATGGGTTCGGCAGGTCGCCTGCGGCATAGGAGGTGAAGGCGATCTTATGCGCCAGCATGGCGAAATGCGCCTCGATCAGCCCAACGTCCTTGCCGTAGGCGGTGAGCCCCCCTGGGATACCCGGCGCGTCCTTCGGAAAATCGCGGACCAGCCAGTGGTCGAACGACATGATCGCCGCTTTGCCCTTGTAGCGCTTGAGCATCTTGCCGACGCTTGCCACCAGGCCTTCGTCATAGCCGGGCGTGCCTTTCAACTCGACCACCAATGGCACGCGGCCGTTCACCAGGTCGAGCGCTTCCTGCAGCGTCGGCACATGGTCCGCCGTGCCACCGACCCTGAGCGCCGCGAGTTCAGTTGCGGTACGCTGCCAGACGAAACCATCCTGGCCGGTCAGGCGCTTGAGATCGCCGTCATGGATGATGACGGGAACACGGTCGGACGACAGGTGCACGTCGCATTCGATGGCATAGCCGCGCTCGGCGGCCGCGGCGAAGGCCGACAGCGTGTTTTCCCAGCGAGTCTTGTTCATGTCGTGGAAGCCGCGATGGGCGACGGGCCGGGCGGTCAGCCAGGATAGGTCGGTCATATCTGTCCCCTGGCTCATTCGACTTCGAAGATGGCTTCGATTTCCACTGCGGCATTAAGCGGCAGGCAGGCGGTGCCGACGGCGGAGCGCGCATGCTTGCCACGTTCGCCAAGGGCCGCCACCAGGAAATCGGAGGCGCCGTTGGCAACCAGATGCTGCTCGACGAACTCAGGTGCCGAGGCGACGAAAACGGTGATCTTCACCAGACGGCTAATCTTCTCGAGGTCGCCGAGTGCTGCCTTGGCCTGCGCCAGGATGTTGATCGCGCAGTATTTTGCCGCGTCCTTGCCGCCTGCCGTATCCAGATCGCGACCTAACAGCCCGCTCGCCTGCAGCTTGCCGTCCTTGAGCGGCAATTGCCCGGCGGTGAACAGCAGATTGCCGGTCCGGCAATAGGGCACGTAGTTGGCGGCGGGCGCGGCGGCGACGGGAAGCGTCACACCCAGATCACTTAGCCGCTTTTCGATTGTTTCACTCATGGTATTTCCCTATTGCTTGGTGACGCCGCGCCGGCCGGGCCGAAATTGCTATTTTTGCCTCGCTTCCGCCACGACTTTTTTTAAGCTGGACCATCTTTCCCTGCGGCCTGCCATCAGTCGCGACGATCGGAGTACCTCATGCGCGCAACGCGCCTCGCATTCCATGCCGTCCTGTTGTCGGGAGCCCTCTCGATAGGCCCTGCCTTTGCCGCGCCGGCGCTGCAAGCCCACCGCGCCGTCTACGATCTTACCCTGAAAAAGGCTTCCGATCAGTCCGGCATCACGGGCATATCCGGCCGCATGGTCTATGAGTTCAATGGCTCGGCCTGCGAAGGCTATACGGTGAAATTCCGCTTCGTCACCCAGATCGTCACCGCCGACAACACCAGGTTGACCGACCAGCAGACGACCACTTTCGAGGACGCCGAAGGCAAGACTTTTTCGTTCGTGACAAAATCCTTCGTCGACCAGAACCTCGACAAGGAGGTCAAGGGCATCGCCACGAAAGAGACCAAGGGCCTGAAGGTCGACATCGACAAGCCTGAAAAGAACAGCGTCGAGCTGGCGACAACCCAATTTCCGACCCAGCACCTGGTCGAGCTGATCGGCAAGGCCGAAAAAGGCGAGAATTTTTACGAAACGAACCTGTTCGACGGTTCCGAAGACGCCAACAAGGTGATGACCACCACTGTCGTGGTCGGCAAGAAAACCGATGCCGACAAGGCCGACCCGGAAGCTTCGGCACTGGCAAAGCTCGCCACGGACAAATACTGGCCGGTCGACATCGCCTATTTCGACGACACCAACAAGACGGGCGAAGAGGTGCCGGAATACCGTATCAGCTTCAAGCTGCATGAGAACGGCATCACCCGCGATCTCGTCATGGACTATGGCGACTTCTCGATGACCGGCAAGCTGGTCAACCTGTCGCTGTTCGACCAGACGAAACCCTGCCCCGCCAAATAGTGCCGGTCTAGGCAGTTGATTTACCACGACACGGCGTGGTCGTTGCGATCGACTTGAACGTGCCGCAATCGTCTCTCAACCTCTCCCAGCGTCCAGGCGCGAGGGGGATCAGCTTGAGCAGGATCGATACATTTGTCGCGCCGCGGCCCAACCCGGCACTGATCAGGGCCATGACATCCGTCAACCGGATCGTCATGCTGCGCGGCATTCCCGGATTTCGGGATCTGTTGCCGTTCAATCGCCTGGCCGGTCTTCGCGGCGTCGCCAATGTCCGCCATATCGACTTTCCCGACGCCGATCTTGAGCGGCTGAAGGCCAGTTGCGGGGCAGGGAAGGCGACCTTCATCACGCCCAATCATCCCGAGTTCTTCACCGACTGGATGATCGACAAGGAGATTGTGTCGCAGGTCAGCCCGCTCACGGCCTCATGGGCAACCAATGGTGTCGTCAACGGCCTTGGCCGGCTGATGCAGAAGTTCTGGCTGGCCAACAATCTGATCGCCCAGATTCCGGGCAACAGCGGGGCAGCCAAGGAACACTCCGTCGCCTGGGCCTTGAAAGGCCATGGCGTGCTGCTGCATCCCGAAGGCGGCGTTGGCTGGCATGCCAACATCGTTGCGCCTTTGCTGCCGGGTGCCGTCGAGATGGGGCTTGAGGCCCTCAAGCGCGGCCGGGCCACGGATCCGGATTTCAAGGTCTGGATCGCGCCAGTCGTCTGGAAGCTTGCCTTCACCGGGAATGTCGAAGCGGCGCTGGCGAAGGAATGCGCCTATGTCGAGAAAAGCCTGAAAATAGAACGCCTTGCGACCGACACGCTGCCGCAGCGCATCCACCATGTCTATTCGACGCTGCTGGCCCGCGATGAAGCAGCATCGGGCATGCCATCCGACGAAGGCGCAACCTATGCCGAGCGCCAGCAGGCGTTGGTTGCTGAACTCGGCCGCCGACTCGGCGAAAGCATATCGCCCGACACTGATGTCACCGACGCAACCGAACTTCTGCGGCGGGCGCGTCGTTGGCAGCGCGAAAACAGTGGCGATGCGGAAGGCCGAAAGCAGGTCCGCGCGCTCGCCGACACGATTCAGAGGCTGCAACGCGTCGGGCCCTGGGCCGCGGCCAACCCGCGCATCAGCCTGGAAGAGATCGCCGAACATCTGAAGCGGGTCCGCAACGACTATTGCCGGGGCGGACTGCGTGACACGATCAACCGGTTCATTCCGCAGCCGGCCGGACCGCGTTGCGCCCATATCCGGGTGCCGGAGGCGCTGGGCCTGCATGAGTATGCCGGCTCGATCGACGATGCGGTTGCCGAGTTGCATCGTCGCATGCAGGACACAATCACCAGCACCGTGGCTGAAGTCGAGGCCGGCGGCGGCTTCATTTTCTATCTGAATCCCTTCTATCATCGCTAGACGAGTGCCTGTCGGCGCAAGATGAAGGAATACGGCAAGCCTCATGGCAGTCTATGTCGACGCAGCGATCTGGAACTGGGCCGGCCATCGCTGGTGCCATCTGTTGGCCGACGACACCGACGAGTTGCATCGCTTTGCCGCCCGGCTCGGCGTCAAGCGTTCATCGTACCAGGGACCGCCCAAGACTTCGGCGCCGCATTATGACATAACGGGCTTCGAGCGTGATCGTGCGGTGCGGCTCGGCGCTATCGAATGCAGCCGCGAGGAGATCGTCGCGGTCTTCCGGCGGGTGCGGGTGCCGAACGGCAAGGTCAAGCGCTGACGGCAGGGCGGGGATCGTCGCACGCAACACCACGGATCCTGCGGCGCTTGCGTTTATCGCGCATCCCCTCTATATGCGCGCTCATTCCACACACGGACTTTGGTGTCTGCCCGGGAGAAATCCGGCTGAAACCTCCGGTGGCGTTCGAGGACAAAGTCCAAAAATGCCTGTGTCCGTGGAGGCTAACCGGAAAGGAACTTTGAATGGCACTGCCTGATTTCAGCATGCGCCAGCTTTTGGAAGCTGGCATTCACTTCGGCCACCAGACCCACCGCTGGAACCCGAAGATGGCGCCCTACATCTATGGCGCCCGCAACAACATCCACATCATCGACCTGTCGCAGACGGTGCCTTTGCTGCACCAGGCGCTGAAGCAGGTTTCCGACACCGTCGCCAAGGGCGGCCGCGTGCTGTTCGTCGGCACCAAGCGCCAGGCCTCCGACATCGTCGCCGATGCGGCACAGCGTTCGGCTCAGTATTATGTCAACTCGCGTTGGCTCGGCGGCATGCTGACCAACTGGAAGACGATCTCGAACTCGATCCAGCGCCTGCGCAAGCTCGACGAGATGCTGGCCGGCGAGGCGCAAGGGTTGACCAAGAAGGAACGCCTCAACCTCGACCGCGAGCGCGAGAAGCTCGACAAGGCGCTGGGCGGCATCAAGGACATGGGCTCGACGCCCGACCTGATGTTCGTCATCGACACCAACAAGGAAGCGATCGCCATCCTCGAGGCCAAGCGCCTCGGCATCCCGGTCGTCGCCATCATCGATTCGAACTGCGATCCGGACAAGATCGACTTCCCGATCCCCGGCAATGACGACGCGGCCCGCGCCATCCAGCTCTATTGCGATCTGATCGCCAAGGCTGCGATCGACGGCATCGCCCGCCAGCAGGGCGCGCTCGGCGTCGACATCGGCGCTTCGGTCGAAGCTCCGGTCGAACCCGCGCTCGACCCGGCTCCGGCTCCGGCGTCGGAAGCTCCCGACGCTTGATAATCGAAGGCCGGTTTGCGGCCTTCATCTTTCTCATATTCTGGCACGCTAAACAGACGCACCATCGAATACCGATGGTGCGTCGGTGCATTTAAAACAAAGAGGCGACAATGAGCATTTCGGCTGCACAGGTCAAAGAACTCCGCGACTTGACCGGCGCGGGCATGATGGATTGCAAGGCCGCGTTGACCGAGACCAACGGCAACATGGAAGAGGCCGTCGACTGGCTGCGCAAGAAGGGTATCTCCAAGGCCGACAAGAAGGCTGGCCGCACCGCGGCTGAAGGTCTGATCGGCGTCGACAATGGCGTGCGCGAAGCTGCCGTCGTGGAAGTCAATTCCGAGACCGACTTCGTGGCCCGCAACGCCGCGTTTCAGGAAATCGTCGCCAACGTTGCCAAGGTTGCGCTGGCCTATGGCACGACGGAGGCTGTGGTCGCCGCAAAGTATCCGGGTTCGGACAAGTCTGTCGCCGACACAATCAAGGACGCTGTCGGCACCATCGGCGAAAACATGGGCTTCCGCCGCTCGGCCAAGCTCACCGTTCCGCACGGCGCTGTCGCTACCTACGTCCACAACGCCGTTGCCGACGGCCTTGGCAAACTCGGCGTGCTGGTCGCGATCGAGACCACGGGCAATGAGCATGCCGCCAACGCCTTTGGCCGCCAGGTGGCCATGCATGTTGCCGCCACCAACCCTCTGGCGCTGACGGCAGAGCAGATCGATCCGGCCGCGGTCGAACGCGAGAAGGCGATCTTCTCCGACCAGGCGCGCCAGTCCGGCAAGCCGGAAGCGATCATCGAGAAGATGGTCGAGGGCCGTCTGCGCAAGTTCTACGAGGAAGTCGTGCTCCTGAAGCAGGCCTTCGTGCTCAATCCCGACATCACTGTCGAGAAGGCGCTGAAGGATGCCGAGAAGGAGATTGGTGCGCCGGCCAAGATCACCGCCTACCTGCGCTTTGCGCTGGGCGAGGGCATCGAGAAGGAAGAGACCGATTTCGCCGCGGAAGTCGCTGCAGCGGTCAAGAAATAGCCCTTTCCAGGGCTCACGAACTCAGGCAACTCGGCCGGGTGTCCGCAAGGAGGCCCGGCCGATTTCTTGTGCGGTGTCGATAAAGGCCCTGAGCTTCGGCGCCATCGCCGCCCGGCGAGGGAAATAGAGGAATAGCCCCGGTTCCTCGATCGCCGTCTGCGGCAGCACCTGGACGAGGCGGCCCGCGGCAAGATCGGCGCGCGCCAGCGGCTCGAACACATAGGCAAGCCCGACGCCTGCAAGCGCAAGATCGATTGCTGCGAGCGAATCCGTCACGACAACGCTGCCCCGCGTCTCCATGGCGATGTCCTTGCCATCCTCGATCAAATCCCAGCGATAGAGCGCACCGGAGCGGACGAGCCGGTAGCCGATACAATTGTGGTTCGCCAGGTCGGCAACGCCGCCGGGACGGCCGTGCCTTCCGATATAGGCGGGCGAGGCGACGATGACGACGGAGAATGGCGGCGTCAGCCGGACCGCAACCATGTCCTGAGCGATCATCTCGCCAAGCCGGACGCCGGCATCGAAGCCTTCGCCGACGATATCAACCAGACCCTGGTCAGCGAAGACCTCGACCGTAACCTCCGGATAGCGCTCGGCCATCGCCGCGACCACCGGCGTCACCGCCAATGGTATCGCTATGTTGGAGGCGTTGATCCTGAGCAGGCCAGACGGCCTGCCTTTGACGCTGCGGATGCGGTCCATCCGCTCGGCAATATCCTGGAGGGCCGGAGCCGCCGTTTCCACCAGCGCCTTGCCGGTCTCGGTGAGCGAAACGCTGCGCGTCGTGCGGGCGAACAAGGGCTGGCCGATCCGCTCTTCGACAATGCGCACCGCATGGCTGACCGCCGAAGGGCTCATGCCGAGTTCGGCGGCGGCAAGCGCGAAGCCGCCGCGCCGGGCAACGGCGACCACGACCGGAAGATGGCTGAGCAGATCGCGATCCATTCATGAATGATATCGCATGGTCTTTGCGAACAATGCAACCTTATCGATGCCAAGGCGGTGGTCCACATTGTCGCCAACTCATCGGCGATCGGCTGATGGCACTGAGGAGACGAGACATGAACACGTTAAAGCACGTAACTTTCACGGCAGGCATGGCGTTGGCGCCGATGGATGCCGGTGGGGCGGAGCCATCAGACTGGCGGGCCCTTGCAGACGAACGCGCGGTCATTCGCATTGCCGATGCCATCGACCGGGCCGTTGACGCCCAGGACTGGAAACTTGCACGCGGCTATTTTGCGGATCGGATCACCGCCGACTTCAGCAGTCTCTCCGGACAGCCGGCGGCCAACATCGCTTCCGACGATCTGGTTGGCGCTTGGGCGGCCAACCTCAAGGGCAGCAAGACAAGCCTGCATCTGCGCACCAATCACCAGGTCGCTCTCAAGGCGGACACGGCGACTGTCCTGTCGAACGGCTATGCTTGGAACCGGATGGAAGGCAATGGCGACCCGCTTTGGGAGGTCTGGGGCACCTATGAGCATCACCTGACGCGTTTTGCGGATGGCTGGAAGGTCGATGGCTTCGCGTTCCACATGACACACGAGCGCGGCAATCCCTGGGTCAAGAACACTCCGGGCCAGTGACGCGCGGGGGTATCTATCACCAAGCATTGGAAGACGATCATGACCATGACCTACTACACTCTTGGCAACAGCGGCCTTAGGGTCAGCCGACTGGCACTGGGCACGATGACTTTCGGCAAGGAATGGGGCTGGGGAGCCGACAGGGATACGGCGCGGGCGATTTTCGACGCCTATGTCGAGGCGGGCGGCAATGTCTTCGACACGGCGGATCTCTACACAGATGGCACGGCCGAAGCCTGGCTTGGTGAATTCATCGCCGAGCGCGGGCTGCGCGACACGGCGGTGATAGCCAGCAAGTTCACCATGAACATGCAGCCCGGCAATCCGAATGCTGGCGGCAACGGCCGCAAGAACATCATGCGGGCCGTCGATGCTTCGCTGAAACGGTTGGGGACCGACTATATCGATCTCTATCTCATGCATGTCTGGGACAGGCTGACCCCGGCTGAAGAGGTCATGCGCACGCTGGACGACCTGGTCCGGATGGGCAAGGTGCGCCATGTCGGCCTTTCCGATGTGCCCGCCTGGTATGCGGGCCGCGCACAGGCGATCGCCGAATTGCGAGGATATGAGCCGGTTTCGGCGCTACAGCTCGAATATTCGCTGGCCGAACGCGCGATCGAGAACGAGTTCGTGCCATTCGGCACGCGCCATGGCGCCGGCATCATGGTGTGGAGCCCGCTGGCCAGCGGTTTGCTGAGCGGCAAGTATCGACCGGCCCAGACCGGAAACGGCCGCCTCGACGGATTTCGCAACTCGACGCATCCGGGTTTCCAAAAGTTCACGCAACGCAACTGGGCTATCGTGGCCGAACTCGAGAAGGTCGCATCCGAGATCGGCCGCAGCATGCCTCAGGTCGCGCTCAACTGGGTGGCGACGCAGCCGGGGATCGCAACCGTCATCCTCGGTGCGACGACGCTCAGCCAAATGCATGACAATCTTGGTGCGCTGGATTTCGAGATTCCGAAAGCGCATCGCGACCGGCTGGAGAGAGCCAGCAGAACTCCAGCGCCGTTTCCCTATTCCTATTTCGGTTCACAGATACAGGCGCGCGTTACCGGCGGCGCGACAACCGGCGACAAGCCCTCCAACTACGCGTCACCGGTGCTTATCGAAGGAGAGTCGGCCAGCGTGTCCACCAATTGATTGATGGGACGGGAAACCGGCAATTTGCCGTTTGGGCGCCCCGGGAAAAAGCGGCGCCCGTGGAGTTTAGGCAAGCCCTTGTTTGGGATTGCGCGCCTGCGCCAGAGAAGCCACCCGGAACGCGCCACATGCAAATGAAGAGGCCCAGATGACGGTGAAGCCCCTCTACCGACGTGTCTTGCTGAAAGCGTCGGGCGAAGCACTGATGGGCGAGCAGCATTTCGGCATCGACGTTTCAGTGGTGGATCGCATCGCCGGCGACATCGCCGAGGCGCGTGCATTGGGCATCGAGGTCGGCGTTGTCATCGGCGGCGGCAACATTTTTCGCGGCGTGGCCGTTGCCTCCAAGGGCGGCGACCGTGTCACCGGCGACCACATGGGCATGCTTGCCACGGTGATCAACTCGTTGGCGCTGCGCACGTCATTGAACAAGATCGGCGTCGACGCCGTGGTGCTTTCGGCGATCGCCATGCCCGAACTTTGCGAGAGCTTTTCGCAGCGCCAGGCGACCGCCTACATGAACCAGGGCAAGGTGGTGATCTTTGCCGGCGGCACCGGCAATCCGTTCTTCACCACTGATTCGGCCGCCGCCCTCCGTGCGGCTGAAATCGGCGCCGACGCTCTGTTCAAGGGCACTCAGGTCGACGGCGTCTACTCGGCGGACCCGAAAAAGGACTCCAGTGCGACGCGCTTCGAGCGCATCAGCCATGGCGAAGTCATAAATCGCGGCCTTTCCATCATGGATACTGCTGCGATTGCACTTGCGCGCGAAAACAACATTCCGATAATCGTCTATTCGATCCACGAAAAAGGTGGTTTCGGCGATATTCTGAGGGGCGGCGGCCGCTGCACGGTCGTCGCGGACGATTGATCGGCGACCTGACCCGAAAAGGGAAGCCGGTTTTCGAAAGTTCGATTCGAAGACGGCCCCGAAGCAGTGAGCCCGCATTAGACGGGTCGAGGAGATAAAGATGAGTGGTGAGTACGACGATCTCAAGCGGCGCATGGATGGGGCTATTGCCGCGTTCAAGCATGATCTGGCCTCGCTGCGGACCGGTCGCGCCTCCAGCAATCTGCTCGATGCGATCCAGGTGCAGGCCTACGGCACCACCATGCCGATCAATCAGGTCGCCAACGTCTCGGTGCCGGAGCCGCGCATGATCTCGGTATCGGTATGGGACAAGTCGATGGTTGGCGCGGTCGACCGTGCGATCCGCGAATCCAATTTGGGGTTCAACCCGATCGTAGACGGCACCAACCTCAGGATTCCGCTTCCCGAACTCAACGAACAGCGCCGCAAGGAACTGGTCAAGATCTCGCACACCTACGCCGAGAACGCCCGTGTCGCCGCGCGCCATGTGCGCCGCGACGGCATGGACTTCCTGAAGAAGGCGGAGAAGGACGGCGACATCAGCGAAGACGATCAGCGCAAGCGCTCGGACCAGGTCCAGAAACTTACCGACGAGACGATCAGCACCATCGACCACCTGCTTTCCGATAAGGAAGCTGAAATCATGCAGGTTTAGGGTCATGGCCGCCGGCTGACCCGAAAGCGAGAACATGGCAACGCCCGCGCATGTCGCGATCATCATGGACGGAAACGGACGCTGGGCCAAGGCGCGCGGCATGCCCCGTCTTGCGGGCCACCGTGCCGGTGTCGAGGCGCTGCGCAAGACGGTGCGCGCGGCACCTGGGCTCGGCATTTCCTACCTGACCGTCTATGCTTTCTCGTCGGAGAATTGGTCGCGGCCGAAGTCCGAGGTCAGCGACCTGATGGGCCTCTTGAAAATGTTCATCCGCCGTGACCTTGCCGAACTGCACCAGAGCGGTGTGCGGGTTAGAATCATCGGCGACCGGGCAGGGCTGCAGTCTGATATCAGGGGACTGCTCGATGAGGCCGAAACGCTGACGGCCGCAAACGAATCGCTGACGCTGGTGATCGCCTTCAACTATGGCGGACGAGACGAAATCGTTCGCACGGCACAAAAGCTTGCGGCGGCCGTGGCGCGTGGCGAACTCGACGCCGAGGCGATATCAGCCGAAAGTTTTGCCGGCGCGCTTGATACGCAAGGCATTCCCGACCCGGAACTCGTCATCCGCACCAGCGGCGAGCTTCGGTTGTCAAACTTCCTTCTGTGGCAAGCCGCCTATAGCGAACTCGTCTTCCTGCCTTGCTATTGGCCCGACTTCAGCCGCGAGCACCTTGCGGAAGCTTTGCGTGAGTTTGCTGGCCGCGAACGCCGTTTCGGCGGACTTGGAGGCCAGGACGTCGCTTCGCGACCGGCCGCGGGATGAGCAATCTTCAACTCCGTATCGTTTCGGCGATCGTGCTCGCCATCATCACTCTCGGCTTGACCTGGATCGGCGGTTTGCCGTTCCGGCTGCTGTGTGCCGTGATCGTAGCGGCGATCTTCTATGAATGGACCCGCATGTCGCGGCCAACCGGGGCAACGGGTCTGGGTTTCCTGCCGGAAGCACTGCTGGTTGTCTTCATTGGCGCCTTGATTGGCGGCCTGGCCTCCTCCTGGCTGCTACCGCTTGTGGCGGCCATTGTTGCCGCAACGGCGATAGCCGCCTCGGTTCGCAAGACCGGACAATGGGATGCGAGCGGCCTTGCCTATGCCGCGGTTTCGGGCCTGTCGCTCGCCTTGCTGCGGGATGGCGATCGTTCAGGCCTCATTGCCATCCTGTTCCTGTTCGCGGTCGTCTGGGCCACCGATATCCTTGCCTATTTCGTGGGGCGCGCCGTTGGGGGGCCGAAACTGGCGCCGGCGATCTCGCCCGGCAAGACGCGCAGCGGCGCACTCGGCGGCGCTGTCGGCGGCGTCGTCGCCGGGCTGGTCCTCGCCGCAGCTGCCGGTGTCGGCAATCTGGTATTGCTCGGCTTGGTCGCGCTCGTGCTGTCGATTGTCTCGCAGGCAGGCGACCTTTTCGAATCCTGGATCAAGCGCCGCCATGGCCGCAAGGATTCGGGGGCGCTCATCCCGGGCCATGGCGGCGTCATGGATCGTGTCGACGGGCTTGTCGCAGCGGCATTCGCCCTATACGTCATCGGCTGGATTTCGGCGAACGCCGATCATCCGGCGCAGGGTCTGTTTCCCGTTTGAGCGATGTCATTTCAGGGTCCTATGCGCGGTGCGCCTTGGATTCGCCCGGATTGGTGTCACAGTCACGGCGCAGTCTGCGCCGTGGAAGAATTTGAGGGTTTGTCTTGAACGAGATTCTTCACGCGCTTTTCAGCACAGAAGGCTTTGTCCTGGGCACGCTGGTGCCATTCCTCTTCGTGCTGACAGTGGTCGTGTTCGTCCATGAAATGGGCCATTACCTTGTCGGGCGCTGGTGCGGCATCGGTGTCAGGGCCTTCTCGATCGGCTTCGGCCCGGAACTTTTCGGCTTCAACGACAGCCACGGCACGCGCTGGAAACTGTGTGCGATACCGCTTGGCGGCTATGTCAAATTCGTCGGCGACATGAACGCCACCTCGAGCCAGCCCACGTCGGAAGAACTCGGAACGCTGACGGAGGAGGAGCGCAAGGTCGCCTTTCACACGCAGCCGATCTGGAAGCGCGCGGCGACAGTGGTGGCCGGACCGCTGTTCAATTTCCTGCTGACGATCGTCGTCTTTGCTGTGCTGTTCACCGCCTATGGCCGTTATGTCGCGGAGCCCATGGTGGCCGAGGTGACAGCCGACAGCCCGGCGGCGAAGGCCGGCATCCTTCCCGGCGACCGATTCGTCAGCGTCGACGGCAACAAGGTCGAAACCTTTGGCGACGTCCAACGCCTGGTCTCGGGCCGTGCCGACGACGCAATCACCTTCGTCATGCTGCGCGACGGCCAGGAGGTCACTGTGACCGCGGCGCCGCGGCTGATGGAGCAGGAAGACGCGCTCGGCAACAAGGTCAAGGTCGCCGTGATCGGTGTCGTCAACAACAAGGAACTCGGCCAGCCGAGGCTCATCACCTACACGCCGGTCGGAGCGGTCGCGGCGGCGGTCGAGGAAACCGGTCACGTCATCCAGCGCACCGGCCAGTTCCTGCAGCGCTTTGTTGTCGGGCGCGAAGACAAATGTCAGCTGGGCGGTCCGGTGAAGATAGCCGACATGGCGGGCAGGGCTGCGAAACTGGGATTCGAATGGCTGGTGCAGCTGGTTGCACTGCTATCCGTTGGCATCGGAATTCTGAACCTTTTGCCGATTCCCCCCCTCGACGGCGGTCACCTCTTGTTCTACGGGGTGGAGGCTGTCATTCGCCGTCCGGTGTCGGAACGGATGATGGAAATGGCCTATCGGGCCGGGTTGCTTCTGGTGCTGTGCTTCATGGGGTTCGTTTTTTGGAACGATCTGTTTGGGTGCTGAAATCATGAAGAAATTTGGCTTCTGCATGGACGATGTTGAGACGCCGTTTACCATGCAAGGGGATATGAGTGACGCGAAAGCCACGCCGCAGGGTTAAGTAAATACAAATTAACCAGAAGCCTTGCGTGTAGGGAAAATCCGGTTAATACGGTAGGGGAAATTACCGCACGTCCGGTTTTCTCGCCGTGGGGACTACGAGAAAAGGTTATTAAGCCCGATGAAGGCAGCATCCAAGTTTCTAAGCGCCGCGTCCGCGGTGACCCTGTCCGCGGCCATGGTCGTGCCAGGCGCGCTCGCAGTGCAGTTCGTTGCCACATCGGCGGCTGAAGCCGCTGTCGTCAGCAGAGTCGAAGTGAGCGGCAATCAGCGTATCGACGCTGAGACCATCCGCAATTACATCACCATCAAGCCGGGCAAGGCTTTCTCCAGTTCCGATATCGACGGTGCGGTCAAGGCGCTCTTCGGCACAGGCCTGTTTTCGGACGTGCAGATCAACCAGGTCGGCTCGACGCTGGTGGTCAAGGTTGCCGAGTACCAGGTTGTCAACCAGGTGCTGTTCCAGAACAACAAGAAGCTCAAGGACAATGCGCTTGCGGCGGCCGTGCAGCTGAAGCCGCGCGGAACGTTCTCGCAGGCGACGCTCGATGCCGACGTGGAATCGGTCAAGGCTGCATACAGGCGCATTGGTCGCGACGATGTAACCGTGACCACGCAGGTCATGCAGCTTGGCGACAATCGCGTGAATGTTGTCTTCAACATCGCTGAAGGCGATCGCACGCAGATCGCGGCGATCAATTTCGTTGGCAATAGCGCCTATTCCAGCCGCCGCCTGTCGGATATCATCAACACCAAGCGTTCGTCCTGGGTTTCGTTCATCCTGCGCGACGACGTCTATGACGACGACAAGCTGCGCGCCGACCAGGAGCTGCTGCGCCGTTTTTACTACAATCATGGGTATGCCGACTTCCAGGTCGTGTCCGCAGTCGGTGAACTCGACAGCGCGACGAACAAGTACACGGTGACCATCACCGTCCAGGAAGGCGACCGCTACACGTTCGGTGATGTCAGCGTCGAGAGCTCGATCCCTGAAGTCGACGGCAAGTCGCTGGAATCGGTGATCGAGACCCATAAGGGTGACGTCTACAACGCCAAGAACGTCGAGGATTCCATCATCGCGCTGACCGAGAAGGTGGCCGGTTCCGGCTATGCCTTCGCGCAGGTCACGCCGCGCGGCGACCGCAATTTCGAGAACCACACCATTTCGGTGGTCTATACGATCGACCAGGGCACCAAGGCCTATATCGAGCGCATCGAGATCCGCGGCAACGATCGCACGCGTGACTATGTCATTCGCCGTGAGTTCGACGTCAGCGAAGGCGACGCCTTCAACCAGGTGCTCATCCAGCGCGCGAAGAAGCGTTTGGAAAACTTGAATTACTTTGAGAAAGTCGACATCTCGACCGTGCCGGGCTCGCAGCCTGACCAGGTCGTTCTGGTGGTCGATGTGGTCGAGAAATCGACCGGCGAGTTCTCGGTAGGCGCTGGTTATTCGACCGGTGGCGACACGGCCGGTCCGTCGGTCGAAGGCTCGGTGACCGAGCGCAACTTCCTCGGTCGTGGCCAGTTCATCAAGCTGTCGGCGGGCGGCGGCAAGAATTCACGCGACTACAGCCTGTCCTTCACCGAGCCTTATTTCCTCGGACGGCGCATCGCTGCCGGTTTCGACATCTTCAAGCAGACCAGGGAATACGACAACTACGAAAGCGACACTGTGGGCGCGACGGTGCGCTTCGGTCTGCCGATCACCGACAGCATCTCGACCCAGTTGGCGTACAACATCTCGCAAGAAAAGTATAAGCTGGAAGACGATTGCGTGACCGGCGGCGTTTACGATCCGGCGAAGTGTGACGTTTCCACGGCTATCCTGGATGGCATCGAACAAAGCCCTTGGATCAAGTCGTCGGTCAGCCTCGGGCTGGTCTACAACACCATCGACGATATGAAGAGCCCGCACGAGGGTATCTACGCCACCACGACGGTAGAAGTCGCAGGCCTCGGCGGTGATGCCAAGTTCGTGAAGGTCACGGGACGCGGCAGCATCTACCAGACGCTGTCGGAGCAGTATGATCTGGTCGGGCTCGTTTCAGGTGGCGCTGGCCATGTTGAAGGATACGGCAGCGATGGTCTGCGGATTTTCGATCAGTTCCAGAGCACCGATCGCATGATCCGTGGCTTCGCCTATGGCGGCATCGGTCCTGTCGATACTGCTACGGGCGACCATCTCGGCGGCACGACCTATTTCAATGCGTCCGCAGAAGCTCAGTTTCCGTTGCCGGTCGTGCCGGAAAGCTTCGGCTTGCGTGGCGCTGTCTTCGCGGATGCGGCAACGCTCTATGGAAGCAAGGTCGACACCGCTGGCGTCACCCAGGACTCGGTCGGGATGAAGTTGCGTGCCTCGGTCGGCCTCGGCCTGATGTGGGCGTCGCCGTTCGGTCCGATCCGTATCGACTATGCGATCCCGGTCAAGAAGGAAGCGCGCGACGACGTGCAGGAATTCAACTTCGGCATATCGACCCGCTTCTGATCGGCGGCCAACGATGCTCCCGGGTCTTCAGGGTCCGGGAGAAATGTTCCGACCTAGCTGGATATAGCTTCTGGAATGACCGATCCGGTGTTCTTCGCGCCATCACGCCGGTATACGGCGGGCGAAGTCGCGAATCTGACCGGCTCGGTGCTCGTCGATTCCGGCCACTCAGATATTTCGATCGAAGCACTCGCGCCGGCCAGCGAGGGCGGCGAGAATGCGCTCGTCTTTGTCGACGGCAAGCGCAATTCCGCGCTGATGCCGTCGCTGCGGGCAGCCGCGGTCCTGTGCCCGGCGGAATTTGCCGGCAAGGCGCCGGCCGGCGTTGCCGTTCTGGTTCATCCGCGTCCGCAACAGGCCTTCGCGTTTGTCGGGCGTCTGCTGTTTCCGAGGGCGGCGACACCAGGGCCGATGACCAGTGAAACCGGCGTCTCGCCGCACGCTCATGTCGATGCGACCGCGCATGTCGAAGCCGGTGCCGTCATCGAGGCCGGCGCGGTCATCGGGCCAGGCGCTTCGATCGGCAGCGGTACCGTCATCGCCCCAAATGCGGTCATCGGACAATCCTGCCAGATCGGCCGCGACGGCTATGTCGGTCCAGGCGCGAGCGTCCAGTATGCCTTGATCGGCAATCGCGTCATCATTCATGGCGGTGCCAGGATAGGCCAAGATGGTTTTGGGTTCGTTGGAGGGGCCAAGGGTCCCGAACGCGTGCCGCAGATCGGCCGTGTCGTTATCCAGGACGACGTCGAGATCGGCTCCAACACCACCGTCGATCGCGGCGCCATGTCCGATACGGTCATCGGCCAGGGCACCAAGATCGACAATCTCGTGCAGATCGCCCATAACGTCCGCATCGGCCGCAATTGCATAATAGCCGGGCTTTCGGGTATTTCGGGTTCCGTGGTGGTGGGTGACAATGTCACCATGGGCGGCGGCGTCGGGCTTGCGGATCACCTGACCATAGGGACAGGGGCCAAGCTTGCCGCCAGAAGTGGATTTATGAGCAATGTCCCTGCAGGCGAGATCTGGGGCGGCTATCCGGCACAGCCGATGGCGGAAGCCATGCGGGAGATAGCCATGCTGCGCAAGCTCGCCAGGACCCGCAAACAGGGCGAGGGAGGCAATGGCTGACATGATCGCGTCGACGACGCTGGAAGCGGTCGACATCATGGGGCTGATGAAGCTCCTGCCGCACCGCTATCCGTTCCTGATGATCGATCGTATCGTCGACATCGATGGCGACGAATCCGGCATCGGCATCAAGAACGTGACCATAAACGAGCCGCATTTTCAGGGCCATTTCCCTGAGCAGCCGGTCATGCCGGGTGTGCTCATCGTCGAGGCGATGGCGCAGACGGCCGGCGCCATCTGTATCCGCAGCCTGGGCACCGAAAAGCCGTCGCTGGTCTATTTCCTGACCATCGACAACGCCAAATTCCGCAAACCGGTCGTTCCCGGCGACCAGTTGAAGATCTATGTCAAGAAAATCAAGAAACGCGGCAATCTGCTCAAATTCGCTTGTGAAGCCATGGTCGACGGCGCCAAGGCGGCCGAGGCCGAGATTTCAGCCATGATGGTCACCAGCGACTGACGATCGAGTGCTTATGAAAATCAAAACATCCATCCATGCTTCCTCCGTTGTGGAGGAAGGCGCTCAAATCGGCCAAGGTGTGCGCATCGGACCGTTCTGCCATGTCGGTGCCGATGTGGTGATCGGCGACGACGTCGAACTGGTCAGTCATGTCTCGGTGATGGGCGCGACGTCGATCGGCGCCTCGACCAAGGTCTATCCGATGGCGACATTGGGCGCACCGCCGCAAAACACCAAGCACAAGGGCGGCCGCACCACCCTGGTCATCGGCAAGAACTGCACGATCCGCGAAGGCGTGACCATGCATCTCGGCACCGATTCCAGCCGCGGCGAGACCACGGTCGGCGACAATGGCAATTTCCTTGCCTACGCACATATCGCCCATGATTGCGTCGTCGGCAACAATGCGACGTTCGCCAATGGCGCAACGCTGGGCGGCCACTGCGAGGTCGGCAACAATGTCTATATCGGCGGCCTGACCGCTGTGCATCAGTTTGTTCGCATCGGCGACAACGCCTTTCTGGGCGGCTGCTCGGCGATCGTCGGCGATGTCATTCCCTTTGCCATCGCGGTCGGCAACCGCGCCAGCCTGCGCGGTCTCAACATCATCGGCCTCAAGCGTTCCGGTCTGCCGAGGTCCGAAATCCTTGTGCTGCGCAAGGCTTACAGGATGATCTTCGATCGTTCCCGCACCGTTGGCGAGAACATCGAATTCGCCAAGGCGGAGTTCGCGTCGTCGCCGACCGCCATGAAGATCATCGATTTCATCACCAGTCGCGGCAAGCGGCACTATGCTGTGCCGTCGCTCAAGGGCGGCGATGGCGACGATGTCGATGACGAAGACTGAGACAGCGGCAGCGCGTCTTGATCTTCCGCCGGGCTCCAGGGTCGGCATCATTGCCGGCGGCGGCAGTCTGCCGGTCGAAGTCGCGGCCGGTTCGGCTGAACAAGGTTATCCGCCCTTCGTCATCCTGATGGAAGGCGAAGTCGACCGCATCGCGGAACTCTCCCGATACGATCACGAAAACCTCGCTCTGGAAGGTATAGGCTCGCTCGTCCCATTGCTGCGGCGGCACCGGATCACCCATCTGGTGCTTGCAGGCGAGATCAAGCGCCGGCCGCGATTGCTTGCGCTGCGCCCCAGTCTCAGCCTGCTCGCGGTGATTCCTTTGGTCGTCATGGCGCTCGCGCGTGGCGATGATGGTCTTCTAAAGATCTTGGCACGGGGCCTCGAAGCGCGTGGAATAAAGGTCGTTGGCGCCCACGAAGTAGTGCCGAATCTTGTCGCCGCCGAAGGCGTGCTGACCAAGACCGAACCGCGAAAATTGGACTGGCGCGATATTGAGGCGGGCCTTGCGGCAGCAAAGGCCATCGGGGCGCTGGATGTCGGCCAGGCGGCGATCGCCGTTGGCGGCCGGGCAATCGCGCTGGAAGGCATCGAAGGAACAGCCGGCCTGCTTGATCGTGCGAAGCTGCTGCGCGGCCACGGCCGTATTGCGGGCAAGACCCGCGGCGTCCTCGTCAAGTGCGCCAAGCCTGGTCAGGAACTGCGCGCCGATCTTCCATCCATCGGTCCGCAGACGGTCGAGGCAGCGCACGCGGCCGGGCTCGCCGGCATTGCCGTCGAGGCGGGACGCTCGCTGATCCTCGAAGGTCCTGAAACCATCGCACGCGCCAATGCACTCGGCCTGTTCGTCCTTGGCCTGCCTGTCGCCACGGAGCCGCGTAATGGCTGACAGGGTATTGAAGATCGCGATCGTTGCCGGAGAGGAGTCCGGCGACCTGCTCGGCGCCGACATAGTACGCTCGCTCAGGCAGGCGGCCGGGCGCGAGGTGCAACTCGTCGGCCTCGGCGGCCGTCATTTGCAGGCGCTGGGACTGGTCTCGCCATTCGATGCCGGTGAGATCGCCCTCATGGGGTTCAGTGCCGTCCTGCGCGACCTGCCGCGCCTGATACGGCGGATCAGCCAACTGGCCAAGACCGTTGCCGACGAAAAGCCGGACTGCCTTGTCACCATCGACAGTCCGGACTTTTCGTTGCGCGTCGCCAAAAAGGTGCGTGCGGCCAACCCGTCGATTCCGATCATCCACTATGTCTGCCCGAGCGTATGGGCGTGGCGGCCGGGCAGGGCGGTGGCGATGAAGCCCTATGTCGACCACATCCTCTGCATCCTGCCTTTCGAGGTCAAGGAGCTCGATCGGCTCGGCGGGCCACCGGGCACTTATGTCGGGCATCGCCTGACCCACGATGCGGGCTTGCTGGCCGCAGCCAAGGCGCAGGAGCTGCCGCGCGACCTTTCTCCTGATCGCGTCAAGACCCTGCTCGTCCTGCCCGGTTCGCGGCGTGGCGAGGTACGGCGGCTGCTCGACCCGTTCGGCGAGACGGTGTCGATTCTGCGTGCGCGTGGCCACCGCCTACGGCTGCTGCTGCCGACCGTTCCGCATGTCGCCGACCTCGTCAAATCCTTCGTCAACCGCTGGGATGAAAAGCCTGAGATCATCGTCGATCCCCAGCGCAAATGGCAGGCTTTCGGCAAAGCCGATGCGGCGCTGATAGCGTCCGGGACGGTATCGCTGGAACTGGCGCTGGCCGGCGTGCCGATGATTTCCTGCTACAGGCTCGACCCGGTCGCGCGCGTCTTGGCGCCGTACCTCGTTTCCGTCTGGTCGGCGCTGCTGCCCAATCTGATATCGGATCGAGCGCTTATTCCGGAATTCTACGACGGCTACATCAAGCCGAACAATCTGGCCCGGCAATTGGAAGCCCTGTTCGCCGACAGCGGCATGCGCGCCTGGCAGAAGAATGGATTTGCAGAGATCACGCGGCGTATGGCGACGGTTAGACCGTCCGGCGAGATCGCCGCGCAGGTGGTGATGCGGTATATCAAGAGAGGGAATAGTCAGTAGGGAGTAGGGAAGTTGACCGTGCCTACTGCCTAATGCCCAATCCCTACTCCCAATTCACCGCTTGGCGATCGGCACGTAGTCACGCTCGGGCGCACCGGTATAGAGCTGACGCGGGCGGCCGATCTTCTGGCGCGGATCCTCGATCATCTCTTTCCACTGGGCGATCCAGCCGACGGTGCGGGCGACCGCGAACAGCACGGTGAACATGGTGGTGGGGAAGCCCAGCGCCTTCAGCGTGATGCCGGAATAGAAGTCGACATTCGGGTAGAGCTTCTTCTCGATGAAATAGGAATCGGTCAGCGCGATCTTTTCCAGCTCCATGGCGATGTCGAGCAGCGGATCGTCCTTGATGCCGAGTTCGCCCAGAACCTCATGTGCCGTCTTCTGCATGATCTTGGCGCGCGGATCGTAGTTCTTGTAGACGCGGTGGCCAAAGCCCATCAAGCGGAACGGGTCGTCCTTGTCCTTGGCGCGGGCGATGAATTCGGGGATGTGATCGACATGGCCGATCTCGCCAAGCATGTTGAGCGCCGCTTCATTGGCGCCGCCATGCGCGGGGCCCCACAGGCAGGCTATGCCGGCTGCGATGCACGCAAACGGGTTGGCGCCCGACGAGCCGGCGAGACGAACGGTCGAGGTCGAGGCGTTCTGCTCGTGGTCGGCGTGCAGAATGAAGATGCGCTCCATGGCGCGCGCCAGCACCGGGTTGATCTTGTATTCCTCGCACGGCACGGCAAAGCACATGTGCAGGAAGTTGGCGGCAAAGTTCAGCTCGTTCTTCGGGTAAATGAAGGGCTGGCCGATGTGGTATTTGTAGGCCATCGCCGCGATTGTCGGCATCTTGGCGATCAGCCGCATGGAGGCAACCATGCGCTGGTAGGGGTCGGAGATGTCGGTGGAGTCGTGGTAGAAGGCCGACAGCGCGCCGACCACGCCGCACATCACCGCCATCGGATGCGCGTCGCGGCGGAAGCCGGTGAAAAAGCGCGACATCTGCTCATGCACCATGGTGTGGCGCGTCACGCGATAGTCGAAGTCGTCCTTCTGCGCCTTGGTCGGCAATTCACCGTAGAGCAGGAGATAGCAGACCTCGAGGAAATCGCCATGTTCGGCCAACTGGTCGATCGGATAGCCGCGGTGCAACAGGATGCCGGCGTCGCCGTCGATGAAGGTGATTTCGGACTCGCAGCTTGCCGTCGAGGTGAAGCCGGGATCGTAAGTGAAGGCGCCGGTGGTTGAGTAGAGCGAGGCGATATCGATGACATCAGGCCCGACCGAACCACTTCGCACCTTGAATTCATGGGTCTTGCCGGCGAATGCAAGCGTTGCCGTGGCCTCCTGGGTCTTGCCGCCCAAATCCATTTTTTTCGCAGCTTCGGTCATTGCAAACTCCTTCTTGTTTCCTCATGCCGGCAAAGGCAAAATTCTGCAGAGCGACACGTCGAAAATCACCGCAATGCGCGTATTCGCCACCGCATTTCAGGAGGTGCGTGCCAGATTGGGCCAAGGCCTAATGTTGCACTGCGAAACCCGCCTTTCAATGCCAATCTTCTTGGGCCAGTTTGCTCCTAATCGATTTGATCTGAGATGCGCGCCAGGCTTTCCTCGCGGCCGAGCACGGCGAGCACATCGAACACGCCCGGCGAGGTGCTTTTGCCGGTCAAAGCGGCGCGCAAAGGCTGGGCCACCGCGCCGAGTTTGTGACTGCCGGCCGCAGCCACCTCACGGATCGCCGCCTCCGCCGAGGCGGCTGTCCAGTCACTCGCAAGCCCGTTCAAAGCTTCGTGAGCACTGCGCAGGATCTTGCGGGCATCGTCGGTGAGCAGAAGGGCCGCCTTGTCGTCGATCGGCAGAGGTCGCGTGGCAAACAGGAAGGCCGCGCCGTCGACGAGCTCGACCAGCGTCTTGGCGCGCTCCTTCAGGCCCGGAAGCGCTGCCAGCAACTGCGCCTTGGTGCTGTCGTTCAGGCGTGCTGCGATCGCCGGGCCACCTTCGAGATAGGGCAGGGTGGCGATGAAGATGTCGAACAGCTCGGCATCGCTCATGCTGCGCATATGCGCGCCGTTGATCGCTTCCAGTTTGGCGAAGTCGAAGCGCGCCGCGCCCTTGTTGACATCGCCGATGTCGAACCACGAGATCATATCCTTGATCGACATGATCTCGTCGTCGCCATGGCTCCAGCCAAGGCGCGCCAGGTAGTTGAGCAGCGCCTCCGGCAGGTAGCCCATGGCGCGATAGGCCTCGACGCCAAGCGCGCCGTGCCGCTTCGACAGCTTGGCGCCATCGGCGCCGTGGATCAGGGGGATATGCGACATGGACGGCACGTCCCAGCCCATGGCGTTGTAGATCACGGTCTGGCGAGCGGCATTGGTCAGATGATCGTCGCCGCGAATGATATGGGTGACGCCCATATCATGATCATCGACGACGACGGCATGCATGTAAGTGGGATTGCCGTCAGAACGCAGGATGATGAAGTCATCGAGATCCTTGTTGGGAAAGCGCACCTCGCCCTGGACACGGTCATGGACGATGGTCTCGCCTTCGGTCGGCGCCTTGATGCGGATGGCGCCCTTGACGCCTGCGGGCGCCTCAGAGGGGTCGCGGTCGCGCCAGCGGCCGTCATAGCGGGGCGGCAGCCCCTTGGCTCTGGCAGCCTCGCGCATGGCCTCCAGTTCGGCTGGCGTGGCATAGCAATAATAGGCCATGCCCATGCGCACGAGCTCCTCGGCCACCTCGCGGTGGCGCGGCGCACGCTCGAACTGTGACACCGGCTCGCCGTCCCAGCTCAGGCCAAGCCAGGAAAGCCCGTCGAGGATGGCAGCCGTCGCGGCTTCATTGGAGCGTTCACGGTCGGTGTCTTCGATGCGCAGCAGCATCGTGCCGCCAGTGTGCTTTGCATACAGCCAGTTGAACAGCGCCGTGCGCGCGCCGCCTATGTGCAGATAGCCGGTGGGCGAGGGGGCAAAACGGGTGACGACCTTGTCGGACATGGAACTCTCGGAAACCATCTGAAGCGGGTGCGGTTGCGCGGACTTTCGCGCGCCCGGCGTTCATGTAGCATAGGGTGTCGAGGGCGCAAGGGGCAGACCCGATGGCTGGACGAGGCTGGGGCTCGGATCAGGGCGAGGACGCTGCCATCGGCGTCAGCGAACGGTCCCTCTTTGCGCCTCTGCCATTGCCGTCGCCCCTCCTGCCGGATCCCGGCCAAGCGCCGTTACAAGCGGATGTCGCCGCCTCTGTTCCTGTTGCCGAGACCGGCAGGATCGTTCGCGTGCGCCGGCAAATCAGCCTGACATCACTGCCTCGCCTGCACCACAGCGTGAACACGGCGGCGAGCCTGGAACTCGACCGGGGCGTGGCCTTCCTGCTGGTGCCGGTCTGCCTGGCGATCGGAGCGATCGGCTATTTTTCGCTGACGGCTGAACCCGACTTTGCGAGACCTGTCGCGGTTGTCATTCTGACGGGGATCTGTGCGCTGGTCTCGCGCTCATGGCCAAAGACCCATCTGTGTTTCATGGCGGCACTTTTGTGCGCCCTAGGACTGCTTGCTGCCAAGGTCGAGACGTGGCGTGCGGGCACACAAATGTTGGGCTCGGAAATTTCGACGCAAGTCACCGGCCGCGTCGTCTCGCTCGACCGGATGGAAACCGGCCGTATCCGGCTGACCATCGACGTGACATCGACCGCAAGACCGAAACTGCGCTATGCGCCGGAACGGGTGCGGCTTTCGGCACGCAAGATCCCGGCTGACGTGACCGCCGGCTCCCTCATCACCGGATATGCCAAGCTCTTGCCGCCGACCGGGCCGGTGCGGCCGGACAGCTATGACTTCTCCTTCGACAGCTACTTTGCCGGCATCGGCGGCAGCGGGTTCTTTCTCGGCAATCCAAAGCTTGTCGTCAACGATGACGGCGACATGCCGCTGCCGGCCCGAATTTCCTCTAGCGTGGAAAATGCCCGTGAAGGCATCGCCGACCATATCAGGGCGAGCGTCGGCGGCGCCGAAGGCGAGATCGCCGCGGCGCTGATCGTCGGCGTGCGCGCCGGCATTCCCGATGACATCAATGAGGCGATGCGACGTACCGGCATCTACCACATCATCTCCATTTCGGGACTGCACATGGCTCTGGTCGCAGGCACCATCATGGGTTTGCTGCGCGGCGCCTTCGCCTTGTTTCCCGACTTTTCCGCGCGTCGCCCGGTCAAGAAGTATGCCGCCGCCGCCGCACTGTTCTCGATCGCGGCCTATCTCATCATCTCGGGAGTCGTCGTTGCCGCCGAGCGCAGCTTCATCATGCTGGCGGTGATGCTGATTGCCGTGCTGTTCGATCGAGCAGCACTCACCATGCGCAATCTGGCGATCTCGGCGATCGCCGTCATCGTGGTGTCGCCGCATGAGGTGGTCGGCCCGAGTTTTCAGATGTCGTTCGCCGCGACCGCGGCTCTGGTCGGCGCCTATGCCGGCTGGGCCGATCACCGCGCGGGAAAAGCTAGACCGCCGCCGCCAAAGCGATCCATGCCAGGTTTCCTGACGCGAAAATTCCTGCTGGCGGCAACCGGCCTTGCCATGACCTCGATCATCGCCGGAAGCGCCACGACGCTGTTTGCCATCTGGCATTTTCAGCGTGTCTCGCCGCTTAGCCTGTTTGCCAACCTCGCGGTTATGCCGATCGTCACCGTCGTCATGTTCCTGGCCGTCGCCAGCGCGCTGCTGATGCCTTTCGGATTGGATTGGCCGGCTCTCTACCTGATGGGTAAGGGCCTGACGATGATGATCGCCATATCCGGCTGGATCTCCGAGCGTTCGCCTGTCGACGGGGTCGGGCTGATTTCGCAACAGTCGGTCCTGTTGGTGGCAATTGCTTTGGTCATCGCGACGATGGCGACAACTTGGCTGCGGCTCGCTGCCCTGCCATTCGCGCTGGCAGGCTTGCTGACCGTCTCGGATACGCGCACGCCGGATGTGCTGATCTCGGAAGACGCCCGGCTGGTGGCGTTGCCGATCGGTGGCGGCGAGCTTGCCGTCAGCCGGGAACGGCCGAACGAATTCACCGTCGACAACTGGAAACGCGCCCTGACATCAGAAACCATCGTCGTGCCAGAGGTGTTCGACAACAGCTATGGGCAATTCGATGTCGCGGATGCCGTTGATCTGCCGCTGGGATCGCCGTTCTATTGCTCCTCAGGCGTTTGCGTGGCCAGGCACATGTCCGGTGCGATCATTGCCTATGTCGAGGACCGCAAGGACACCTGGAAAGCCTGCGGCTTCGCCGAGCTGATCGTCATCAATGACGCCACCGCGTATGACGCCTGTCACAATCCGCTGGTTCTCGTCATCACCAAGCGGCAACTGGCTCGCAAAGGCAGTGCCGCGGTCTTCTTCGATCGCCAATCGGCGACCACGCCGGCGACGATCAGCTTCGCGGTGGACAGCCCATATCGGCCCTGGCACACGCAACGCAAATACTCTCGTGAGGCAAGGGGGCTGGCACCCTTCAAGAAACCGGAGAAGCCAGCGGCCAACCCGCAGCCGGCTCAGTAGCGGCGGATCAGGCCGACGAGCTTGCCTTGCACCTTGACCCTGTCCGGGCCGAAAATCCGTGTCTCGTAGGCTGGATTGGCGGCTTCGAGGGCAATCGAGGCGCCCTTGCGGCGGAACCGCTTCAGCGTCGCTTCCTCTTCGTCGACCAGCGCCACGATGATCTCGCCTGGCTGGGCGGTGTCGGCGTTGCGGATTATGACGGTGTCGCCATCGAAGATGCCGGCCTCGATCATCGAGTCACCCTTGACCTCCAGCGCATAGTGGGCGCCGCCCATGATCATATCCGGCGGCACCGAGATCGAATGCGTCTGATGCTGGATGGCATCGATCGGCACACCGGCGGCGATACGGCCCATGACCGGGATCGACACGGCGGAGACCGCATCGTCATCATTGCCGGGCGAGGGCATCCGCGAAGGCGCCGGCTTGATCTGCCGGCCAAGGGCGCCACCCTGACCGAGACTGCCCTGGATGACGCTTGGCGAAAACTTCTTTGCCGCGTTGAGACCGGGCGCGATCGAGTCCGGCAATCGCAGCACTTCCAGCGCGCGTGCCCGGTTGGGCAACCGGCGAATAAAGCCGCGCTCCTCAAGTGCGGTGATCAGCCGATGAATCCCGGATTTGGAGGCAAGGTCAAGCGCCTCCTTCATCTCGTCGAAGGATGGCGGAATGCCGCTCTCCTTCAGGCGTTCATGGATGAACATCAGCAGTTCATGTTGCTTGCGCGTCAGCATGGCGGCCCCCAGGTTACCTGAAACCAGAATCGAAAAACAAACCCAGAACAAACCCTATCTGTTCCAGTTGTGTTCTGCAACCGTTTAAAGTTTAATGAATTTGTTAAGGCTGCTGAAATTATTTGGCGCTTGCCAGCGGGTCGCGATCAACAGGCGCTAGGCACGGCGATGCGCCTGCTCACATTGAAATTATTATGGTTAATGACCTGTGGCTCATCCTCGACCCAAGGCTTGGCATTATCAGTCTATCGACCTCCACAAAGGACGATATCAATCTTCGGGACGTTCGTTTGCCGTGAACGAAACGGAGCCAAAACGCCAACGTCTGTTGGCATTTGTGGCTGGAAATTCAGCCCTCCGTCATCTGCCAGGCAGTGAGGGCGGCGGCGGTGGATCGCGGGGATCGTTGCGTCAGGTAACGGCTTCCTTGACCGCGAAACGGCGGTCCTTCCATGCGCCCGTGCGCAGAATATCCTCCAGCACCTCAACCGCCAGCCACACATCCTTGTAGCCGACATAGAGCGGCGTGAAGCCGAAACGGATGGTCGATGGCGCACGAAAATCACCGATGACGCCGCGCTCGATCAGCGCCCGCATGATTTGATAGCCGTGATCGTGAAGGAACGACACCTGGCTGCCGCGCCTGGTCGCGTCGCGGGTGGTCTCCAGCGTGAGACCGTAGGCGCCGCACCTGGCTTCGACGAGCTGGATGAACAGTTCTGTCAACGCGACACTCTTCTTTCGCAATGCCGCCATGTCGACGTCATTCCAGATGGCAAGCGCGCCTTTGAGCGCCCGCATCGACAGGATCGGCTGAGTGCCGCACAAAAAGCGGCGGATGCCGGTGCCGGCAACATAACCCCGTTCGAAGGCAAAGGGCCGCGCATGGCCCCACCAGCCGCTGAGCGGCTGGCTGATATCGCCGTGGTGGCGCTGCGCGGCATAGATGAAGGCCGGTGCGCCCGGACCGCCGTTGAGGTACTTGTAGGTGCAGCCGATGGCGAAATCGGCATTTGCGTGATCGAGCTCGACGGGCAGGGCGCCGGCGGTGTGGCAAAGATCCCAGACGATCAGCGCTCCGGCCGCATGAGCTTTGCGCGTCAGCGCCGCCATGTCGCGCAGTTCACCCGATTTGTAATTGACGTGATTGACCAGCACCACCGCGACGTTTTCGTCGATCAGCTCTTCGATGGTCGGCGCGTCGACACCCGCGAGGCGCAGCAGGACGCCATCCCGGGTCGAGGCCACGCCTTCGGCGATGTACAGGTCGGTGGGAAAACTGTCACCTTCGGCGACGATGGCCGACCGGCCGGGCCGCATCTCCATCGCCGCGTGCAGCACCTTGTAGATGTTGGTCGATGTCGTGTCGCAGACAACGGTCTGGCCGGCCGCGGCTCCTATCAGGCGTCCGAGCTGGTCGCCGAGTTCGATTGGCATCTCGAACCATCCGGCCGTGTTCCAAGCTCGGATGAGATCCTGGGCCCATTCTTGGGTCGCCGCCTGCTGCAGCTCGCTGAAAACGGCATGATACGCTGCCCCCAGTGAATTGCCGTCGAGATAGATCATCCCCTCCGGCAGAATGAAACGGTCGCGCATGGCCCGCAGCGGATCCGTGGCATCCATCGCTTCGACTGCGGCGAGATCAGGAATTCCACTCATGGTCGGTCAGTCCCCGGTTGTTCGCGAAGGGTTTTCCGCCACAGCGCGTCCCCTCGGTTGTGCCTGTTTTCATTTCGACGTCAGAGCCGGGTGCGGACCGTCCACAGCTCCGGGAACAGCACGACCTCGAGCATTTTCTTCAGATACGAAGCACCCGACGTGCCGCCGGTGCCGCGTTTCAGGCCGATGATGCGCTCCACCGTGGTGACGTGGTTGAAGCGCCAGCGGCGGAAGTAGTCCTCGAAGTCGACCAGCTTCTCGGCCAGTTCGTAGAACATCCAGTAGCGCTGCGGATCGCGGTAGATGGTCTGCCAGGCGACCAGCACCTCTTCATTCTCGGTTCGCGTCTCACGCCAGTCCGTGCGCCTGGCATCGGCACCGATGTCGAATCCGTTGCGCGCCAAAAGCAGCAGTGCCTCGTCATAGAGCGACGGCTCGGCCAGGATCGCTTCCAGCTTCCCGCTCAGGTCGGGCCGATGCTTGTGCGGCCCGAGCATTGCCAGGTTTCGGTTGCCGGCCATGAACTCGATGGCGCGATACTGCCAGGACTGGAAACCCGAGGACTGGCCGAGCGCGTCGCGGAACTCGGTGTATTCGCTGGGCGTCATCGTCCGCAGCACGTCCCAGGCATTGTTCAGCTGCTCGAAGATGCGCGCAACGCGCGACAGCATCTTGAAGCTCGGCTCGAGCCGGTCGGCGCGGATGGAACGGATCGCGGCGCCAATCTCGTGCAGAGCAAGCTTCATCCAGAGCTCGGAGGTCTGATGCTGGATGATGAACAGCATCTCGTCATGCGCCGATGACAGCGGCGTCTGGGCCTCCAGCACTTTCTCCAGGTGCAGGTAGTCGCTGTAGGACATGCGCTCCTTGAACGACATCTGGGCGCCTTCGGACGCCGGATCGTACGGTTGGCTCAATTGATTTTCTCCGTGCGCAGCCGGAAGCGCTGGATCTTTCCGGTCTGGGTCTTGGGCAGAGCGGCGATGAATTTTACCGATCGCGGATATTTATAGGGCGCGATCGTTGCCTTGACATGGTCCTGCAGGCGCTTGGTGGTGAGGGCGTCGGGCGCGACGCCCTGCACCAGCACGACATGCGCCTCGACGATCTGGCCGCGTTCGGCGTCCTCTGCACCGATCACCGCGCATTCGGCGACGTCCGGATGCGCCAGCAGCGCCGCCTCGACCTCGGGACCGGCGATGTTGTAGCCGGCGCTGACGATCATGTCGTCGGAGCGTGCGGCGAAATGGAAGAAGCCGTCCTCGTCCTGCGTGAAGGTGTCGCCGGTGAGGTTCCAGCCGTCGCGCACATATTCCTTCTGCCTGTCATCGGCCATGTAGCGGCAGCCGGTCGGGCCGCGCACCGCCAGCCTGCCGGTCGTGCCGCGCGGCACCTCGCGCATCTCGTCATCGACGATGCGCGCCTCATAGCCGCCCACCGGCTTTCCGGTCGACGCAGGCCTCATGTCATCGAAGCGGTTGGAGATGAAGATGTGCAGCATTTCGGTGGCGCCGATGCCGTCGAGGATCGGCTTGCCGGTCTTTTGCGTCCACTCTTCGAAAACCGGGGCGGGCAAGGTTTCGCCGGCCGAAACGGCGACGCGCAGCGACGACAGGTCGGCACCTTCATCCATGGCCTTCAGCATGGCGCGGTAGGCAGTCGGCGCGGTGAAGGAGATCGTCGCTTTGTAGGTCTCGATGATGTGGATCATGTTGGGTGGCGTCGCCTGCTCCAGAAGCGTCGCCGCCGCACCGAAGCGCAGCGGAAAGATAGCGAGCCCGCCAAGGCCGAAGGTGAAGGCCAGCGGCGGCGAGCCGACGAAGATGTCGTCCGGCGTCACCTCCAGGATTTCGCGAGCATAGGCGTCGGCGATGATCAGCAGGTCGCGGTGGAAATGCATCGTCGCCTTCGGAACGCCTGTCGTGCCCGAGGTGAAGCCGAGCAGCGCGACATCGTCGCGGCCGGTGTCAACTGCGGTGAACGTTACCGGCTTGTCGAGAGCGGCACGATCGAGTTCAGCATCATGGTTGGCGGTGCCGTCGAAACCGATGACCTGCCTGAGGAATGCGCTGTCCTTGGCGCACACGGTCATCTCGTCCATCAGCCTGGTGTCGCAGAGCGCAACGGTGATCTCGGCCTTGTCGACGATCTTGGCGAGTTCGCCGGCGCGCAGCATCGGCATGGTGTTGACGACCACGGCACCGACCTTGGTGGCGGCCAGCCAGCAGGCGACCATGGCGGGGTTGTTGGCCGAGCGGATCAGCACCCGGTTGCCCGGCTTGACTCCATAATTCTCGACCAGCGCGTGGGCCAGCCTGTTCGTCCAGTCGGACAGTTCCTTGTAGGTGCGGCGGCGGCCATTGCCGATCAGGGCGGTGTGGTCGCCGAGACCTTTTTCGACCAGCCTGTCGGTCAGTTCGACACCGGCGTTGAGGCGTTCGGGATAGTCGAAGCCGTCGAGCAGGATTTCAGGCCATTGCTCCGGCGGCGGCAGGTGATCGCGCGTGAACGTGTCGATATGCGCTGAAGGCCCAAGCATGTCGCCGCTCTCCCGTCTGCTGCCTGACCAGTGCGCGATGCGCCTTGGCCGGATGTAGTGGATCCTAAGGTCCTGCTCTGAGGAAGCTTCGTACTACCCATCGCACCTGCTGAGATGCGCCCAGAAAGGGTGAACATCTGCAGGTTCGGGCAGCACAGCAGACCTCCCATTGTCGGCTGTTCGTTGGGGCAGGATCGCACCAGTCGAAATTTGTTTCAAGCCTAAAATGTTTTTGCTCAGGGCATTGACGCATGGCATGGCGGTGGCCATTGCTAGCAAGTAGCGATGCCGTCTTGGGGAAGGGCGCAGATGTTCGAACGTCACATCGTCGATTGGGATGATGCCTATGCCAACGGTGCGAATATCGCCGGCAGTGATCGCTGGCCGGCCGCATGGGCGAAGCCGGCGCAAGCATTCCGTGATGCGCTGTCGGCGCAGGGCCGGGCACGGCTCGACATCGCCTATGGCGAAGGGCCGCGCAATCGGCTCGATCTTTTCATTCCTAGTGCCGCGCCCAAAGGGCTGGTGGCGATTATCCATGGCGGTTACTGGCTGGAGACCGACAAGAGTTTGTGGTCTCACCTTGCCAATGGCGCGGTCAGCAACGGTTTTGCCGTTGCGATGCCGTCCTACACGCTGTGCCCGGACATACGCATCGCCGGCATCGTCAGGGAGATTGGGGCGGCAATCGGCGAGGCAGCGGCAATGGTCGACGGACCGCTGATGCTGACCGGACATTCGGCCGGCGGCCATCTCGCCACCCGGATGGTGACGACAACCACGCCGTTGGCTGCCGATGTGGCGCGGCGCATACGCCACGTCGTTTCGATTTCAGGCTTGCATGACCTGCGTCCGATCATGCGCACCGGCATGAACAAGGAACTGGCAATCGACGAAGAGGAGGCGCTGGCTGAAAGCCCGGCGCTGCTGCGCCCGATAAATGGCGCCCGCATCACCTGTTGGGCCGGTGGCGGCGAGCGCGCCGAATTCCTGCGCCAGAATGCGCTGCTTGCCAACATCTGGACCGGCCTCGGCGCCACCACCAGCGTCGTGGTCGAGCCCGACCGGCATCATTACAGCATTGTCGACGGCCTTGCCGACCCGGCGCATCCGCTGACGCAGAGCTTGATCTCGAACTAGAGCCGGGATCACTTTCTCGTCTGTTATGAGTGGCTTGTCTGGGATTCCTCAGCGCAGCATCAAAACGCTGCAAGCCTCGCCAGCAGCTGCTGCAGGGGCAAACGGCGCCCGCACGATCAGCCCGTTGGCGTCGGCCAGCATTCTCAGCATCGAGGAATCCTGGATACCGAACGGCGTCGCCACCGGTACGCCGTCATCTTCCCTGACCACGGCTCGGACATAGTCCTGGCGCAAATCATTGGCCGGCATTGCGGCGCCCAATCGCGCTTGGCGAACGTCCTGGCGATGATTGCGGCCGCCGAGCCGCGCCAGCAGCGGCTTCAGGAACAACTGCGAGCAGACCAGGCTTGCCACCGGATTGCCGGGCAGGCCGATGCACCTGATGTCGCCGAGGCGGCCGAACATCAGGGGCTTGCCGGGGCGCATGGCGATCTTCCAGAAGCCGAGCGTCATGCCTTCGCCGGTCAGCACGTCGTGGATCAGGTCGTGATCGCCGACCGAGGCGCCACCAAGCGTCACGATGACATCCGCACCGGCCGCGACCGCTTGTCTGATCAGGGCAGCGATAGCCTCCTTGCGATCGGCGGCAATGCCGAGATCGAGCGCGCGGGCGCCGACCGAGTGTGCGGTGGCAGCGACGCCATAGGCATTCGATGAGATGATCTGATCCGGGCCGAGATCACTGCCCGGCGGCAGCAATTCGTCGCCGGTGGCGACGATGGCGACCAGCGGCCGTTTCACCACGCTGACCCGAGGATGGTTGGCCGATGCTGCCAGCGACAGTGCCGCCGGGTCGAGTAAGCGGCCTTTTTCCAGCAGCATGTCGCCTGTTGAAAAATCGAGCCCGATGCGGCGGATATTGCGCCATTGCGCCGTCGGCTCGGTCACTTCGATTTCGCCGCCGCCGAGGTCGCGGACATTCTCCTGGATGACGATGGTGTCGGCGCCTTCGGGCAGCGGCGCGCCGGTGAAGATGCGCACGGCCTGCGTCTGGCCGACCGTGCCGTCGAAGCCACGTCCAGCCGGCGCCATGCCGATCACCGACAGCCTGGATGGGACCGACGTGACGTCGGCGGCGCGCGCCGCATAGCCGTCCATGGCGGAAGCATTGAAAGGCGGCTGGGTGCGAAGAGCAACGACCGGTTCCGCCAGAACACGATCTACCGCCTCGAACAGAGGAACGCTTTCGCCGGCTAGAGGTGCCGCACCATCGAGCAGGCGTTCAAGCGCCTCCGCGATAGGAACCAGCGCCATCAGGCGCTCGCCTTGTAGTCACCCGACTTGCCACCCGTCTTTTCGACCAGGCGGATGCCGGTGATGACCATAGCGCGGTCGACTGCTTTCGCCATGTCGTAGATGGTCAGGCAGGCCACCGAAGCGGCGGTCAGCGCTTCCATCTCGACACCCGTCTTGCCGGTGACGCGCGCCAGCGCGGTGACCTTCAGGCCCGGCAAAGCATGGTCGGGCTCGATGTCGACGGAAACCTTGGTCAAAAGCAGCGGGTGGCAGAGCGGGATCAGTTCATGCGTCTTCTTCGCCGCCATGATACCGGCGATGCGCGCTGTGCCGAGCACATCGCCCTTCTTGGCGTTGCCGGCGAGGATCATCTTCAGCGTCTCGGGCTGCATCGCGACAAAGCCTTCGGCAATCGCCGTGCGCGTTGTTTCTTCCTTGTCGCCGACATCGACCATGTTGGCCTCGCCCTGCGCGCCGAGATGGGTAAGACCTGATACCATCGTCAGATAGCCCCGGCCAAAGCCTTGCCTGTCAGCAGCAGGCGCGTCGCCGCGGTGACGTCCTGTTGCCGCATCAGGCTCTCGCCGACAAGAAAAGTGCCGATGTCGCTCTTTTGCAGCCTGAGGCAGTCGTCATGCGAGAAAATACCGCTCTCGCTGACCAGCAAGCGGTCGGCCGGAACCATCGTCGCCAGCCGCATGGAAGTGTCGAGGCTGGTCTCGAATGTGCGCAGATTGCGGTTGTTGATGCCGATCAGCCGCGACGACAATTTTAGCGCGCGTTGCGTCTCGGCCTCGTCATGCACTTCGACCAGTGCATCCATGCCGAGTTCGAACGCCGTCGCCTCGAGCTCGCTCGCCAGGGCGTCGTCGACGCTGGCCATGATGATCAGGATGGCATCCGCGCCCCAGGCGCGGGCTTCGTAGACCTGATACGGATCGAACAGGAAATCCTTGCGCAGCGCCGGCAGCGCGACGGCGGCTCGCGCCCGGGTGAGAAATTCAGGCGCACCCTGGAAGGACGGTGCATCGGTCAGCACCGAAAGACAGGCAGCACCACCCTTGGCATAGGCCTGCGCCAGAGCCGGTGGATCGAAATCGGCACGGATCAGACCCTTGGAGGGGCTCGCTTTCTTGATCTCGGCGATCAGCGCGAAGGCGCCGGATTTGCGCTTCGCTTCCAGTGCGGCAAGAAAACCGCGCGGTGCGTCGGCATCTTTTGCCCGGACCTTGATTTCGGCCAACGGCACGCGTGCCTTTGCCGCCGCGATCTCGTCGCGCTTGTAGGCCTCGATCTTGCGAAGAATGTCAGACACGCTCTATCCGTTATCCGTTCGAAATCTCGACCAGCCTGTCGAGCACTTGCAGGGCACGGCCGCTATCGATGGCTTGCGCCGCCGCCGCGATGCCGTCGCCAAGCGTCGTCGCCTTGCCGGCCACAACCAGTCCGGCACCGGCGTTCATCAGCACGGTGTCGCGATAGGCGCCGGCGCCGCCGCCCAGCATATCGCGCAAGGCCTTGGCGTTGTAGTCCGCATCGCCGCCGCGCAACTCATCCTTGCTATGGCGCGCCAGCCCAACCGCTTCAGGGGTCAGCGTGAAGCTGCGGATTTCGCCGCCGATCAGTTCGGCGACCTGCGTCTCGCCGGTGGTGGTGATCTCGTCATAGCCGTCGCCATGGGCGACCCAGACATGCTCGGCACCCAGCGCCTTCAGTGTCTCGGCAACCGGCAGGATCCATTCCGGCAGGAACACACCGACCAGCTGCCGCTTGACGCCGGCCGGATTGGAGAGCGGCCCGAGCAGGTTGAATATGGTGCGGGTGCCGAGTTCGACGCGGGTCGGGCCGACATGCTTCATCGCAGGATGATGCGCGGGCGCGAACATGAAGCCAACGCCTGCCTCGTGGATGCAACGGCTAATGAAATCGGGCGAGATGTCGATCTTGACCCCGAGCGCCACCAGCACATCGGCTGCCCCTGTCAGCGACGACAGGCCGCGATTGCCGTGTTTGGCAACCGGCACGCCGCTGCCGGCAACGACGAAGGCCGATGCCGTCGAAATGTTGACGCTGTGAGAATTGTCGCCGCCGGTACCGACGATGTCGACGGCATCGGTGGGCGCGTCGACGTGCAGCATCTTGGCCCGCATGGTTGCGACGGCGCCGGAAATCTCGCTCACCGTCTCGCCGCGCACGCGCAGCGCCATCAGGAAACCGCCGATCTGGCCGGGGGTCGCGTCACCCGACATGATGATGTCGAAGGCCTCGCGCGCTTCCTCAAAGGAAAGCGCGCTACCGGTCGCGATCTTGCCGATATGGGTTTTCAGCGCGCTCATCTTGTCGAGGCTTGGGCGACGGCGGCCTGGTCGATGCGAACGTCGTACTGTGTCTGCAACTGTGCCACCAATTGGTCGAGCAGATCATCCGACATGCCGGAGGTGAAGGATTTCTGCGCATCGTCCGGCACCGAGCTGGCATCGGCTCCGGCGGGCTCGAAGACTTCGGCGACCTTGTACAGGATCTGTCCGTCGCCGGTGGGCGAGGGGATCAGGCCGGTACCGCCTTCGCCAACGCCGAACATTGCTGCGGCGCCTTCCTTGCCGAAATCGACATCGTCGGCCTCGCGCTTGACACCGCGCTTGGTCTGCTTTTCCAGCTTCAGTTCGCTGGCGATGACATCGAGCGTTGCGCCGGCCTTGAGCCGCTTTTCCAGCTCGTCAGCCTTGGCGGCGAGCCGCTTGCTTGTTTCCGCCGCCGTCCAGTCGGCCACGACTTTCTGACGAACCTCATCCAGCGTGCGGTCGCGAGCCGGCGTGATGGACGCCACCTCATAGAAGAGGAAGCCGTTGTCGGCTGTGGTCAAGGCATCGTTTTCCGTGTCGGGTTCGGCGTCGAAGACGGCTTTGATCAGCTCCGGCGATTGCGGCAGGTCCTTGACGATGCTTGCATCTGGCCGCAGTCCACTGCGATCGATGGCGTCGATGGTGACGACCTTCAGCTTCAGCTTGGCCGCGGCGTCGGCCAGCGAACTGCCGGCGGCGCGGGTGTCATCGTAACTGTCGCGCACGTCCAGAAGAATGCGGCTTGCCTCGCCCAACGCCAGGTCCTTGCGGATCTGGTCGGACACTTCGGTCAGCGGCTTCACCACCTCGGACTTGATCTCGGTGACGCGCAGCAGCACCGGGCCGAAGGCACCTTGCACGACCTGGCTGACTTCATTGGCATTGAGCGAAAAGGCCGCGCCGGCGACCGCCTTGTCGGCAATCTTGTCCTTGGCAAGCGTGCCGAGCAGCGTGTCGGCCGGGGTCTTGCCTTCCGCCGTGACCAGCTTGTCGAAGGTGGCGCCGGCCTTGAGCGAATCGAGTGCGGCCTTGGCCGCATCCGGCGTCTTGAATACAAGCTGCTCGACGGTGCGCAGTTCCGGCGTGGTGTAACGCGCCTTGTTCTTGTTGTAGTCGTCGCTGACCTGGCTGTCGGTGACGGCGGTCGTGTCCATGATGTCGACGGGTTCGAGGCGGACATAGGAGAATTTGCGGTATTCGGGTGCCGCATATGTCTTCTTGTTGGCTTCGAAATAGGCCAAGAGCACGCTATCGGACGGTGCCGCGATCGGCTCGACCAGTGCCTTGGGCAGCGTCAAATAGTCGATGGTGCGGTCTTCGCCGCGATAGAGTGCAACAGCCTTGAAGAAAGTGTCCGGAGCCTTGAGGCCATCCGAGACAGCCTCGACGATCTGCTGGCGCACCGCCACCTGGGCACGGTTCTTCAGATAGTCCTCGGGCCGCATGCCAATCTGCTGCAGCATGTATTCGAATGTTCTGCGGTCGAACTGGCCGCCCGGGCCCTTGAATGCCGGGTCTTCGCGCGTCAACTCGGCCAGCCGGTCCTTGGAAAGTCCGAGGCCCAGCTTGCGGGCCTGTTCGTCGAGAACGGCGCCTGAGACGAGCTGCGCCAGCACCTGGTTGTCGACACCGAGTGCCTTTGCCTGTTCGTGGCTGAGACGCTGGCCGAACTGCTGCGACATGACAGCGAGCTGGCGATCATAGGCGAGACGGTATTCGTTGATCGACACTTTGGTGCCGCCGGCGGTAATGACCGAATCATGGCCGGCCAAACCACCCATCAGCCGTCCGGAAACGCCCCAGACCAAAAAGCTGAGCACCAGCAGCACCAACAGCCCCTTCGCGACCCAGGTGCCTGCCGCGCTTCTCAATATACCAAGCATTTTTACTTCCGATTTATGCGCATTTTCGCATGCGCCGAGTCTGAAACAAGCGCAATAGCGCCCTTCCGGCCCACTGTCGATTGCTTTGTGGCCTGATTTTGGTAGTGAGGGCCAGAGCCCCGATATCATCCGGAGAAGCAAACCCATGACGCCAGGAATTCGCCCGCTCGTCGCCGGCAACTGGAAAATGAACGGCACCAGTGCCTCGCTCAACGAGCTCCGGATGATCGGCAACGGCTTCATGAGCGGACTTGACGCGGAGACCGAAGCGTTGGTTTGCGTTCCCGCGACCCTGCTTGCCCACGCCGCGGAGATCCTGTCACGCACGCCGGTGCATGCCGGCGGTGAGGATTGCCATACCAAGGAGAGCGGCGCCTACACCGGCTGCATCTCGGCGGAAATGCTCAGGGATGCCGGTGCGAGCCATGTCATCGTCGGCCATTCCGAATGCCGCGAGCAACGCGGCGAGGATGACGCCACTGTCCAGGCCAAGGCATCCGCCGCATGGCGTGCCGGGCTTGTTGCCATCATTTGCGTCGGCGAAACGCATGAACAGCGTGAAGCGGGCGCGACGCTGGATGTGCTGTCGCGGCAGGTCGATGGTTCGGTCCCGCCAAGCGCCACCCCGTCCAACACCATCATTGCCTATGAGCCGGTATGGGCGATCGGCACCGGCCTGACGCCGACAGCCGGCGATGTGGCGGCAGCACATGCACATATCCGCGAAAAGCTGTCGGAAAAGCTCGGCGGCGTTGCGGCCAAGGTGCGCATTCTCTATGGCGGCTCGGTCAAGCCTTCCAACGCGGTCGAATTGCTCGGCGTCAGGAATGTCGACGGGGCGCTGGTCGGCGGCGCCAGCCTGAAAGCGGCGGATTTCCTAGCTATTGCCGAGGCCTATCGCAATATTGCTTGAAGACATTCGCCACGCCGGACAGGGCTTCCGGTGCCTGAAATCGTTGCAAAGGACGGGTTGCTTCCCATATTCCGGCCACGGGCTTGGAAATGCCGTCAAAGCATTGTATTGAGCCGCCTCCAATTCACCGGTCGTGTCCGCGGCCGGGCAAGGCCTTGCCAGGATAAACTATGGAAACCGTACTGATCGTCATCCATCTCATGGTTGTGCTCGCCCTTGTCGGCGTGGTGCTGCTGCAGCGCTCCGAAGGCGGCGGCCTCGGCATCGGTGGCGGCTCCGGCTTCATGACCGCGCGTGGCGCTGCCAATGCGCTGACGCGTGCGACGGCGATCCTGGCGGCCGCCTTCTTCGCCACGTCCTTGACCCTGTCGATCGTCGCCCGCTACGGCGAGAAGCCGATCGATATCCTCGACCGCGTGCCGGCGACATCGGACGGTGCAGGCAAAGGCGTGCTCAACCAATTGCCCGGCACGACCACCCCGGCGCCCGCAGGCACCACCACGCCGACGCCGCCGTCAGGCAACGATGCCGCGGCTCCGGCGACCGCGCCGGCCACGGCGCCTGCCGCCGGGTCGACGCCGCCGGCAACCAATGGCGCCGCTCCCGCCGCGCCGGCGGCCCCGCAGGTTCCAAACCAGTAGTCTTCGGCGGCTGAAGCCGCGATCTGTGCTCGTTTGAACACAGTCGCGGCAAATGCAGCGAGATCACAAAGATTCGACTGGGTGAGGTACGACCTCACGCTTGAGGCCCCCGCGCTTATTCGACTATAGATTGCGCGCGGCACTTCCGGCGCCCTTGGGGGGCGCTGGGCGACGCCGTGGGCAACAAGCATAGAACGATCGGATCTTCGCCATGCAGCTTCGCAGCTTCATTTTCCTGGGACTTTGTGCCGCAATCGGCATCAGTTCCCCCGCTTTCGCTGGCGTTCCAGCCAATATGGCCGCACAGCCTTCGGTTGAAACAACCTCCGCCATCAACGTCGCCGTCAAAAGTGACGCGTCGCAATTGAAGCTTCTCAAGAAGAAGAAAAACCCGACGCCCGACGACCTCGCCCAGATCAAGAAGATCGAGGCCAAGATCGTTGCCGACAAGGAGGCCGCCAAAGCCAAGGCGCTCGAAGCCAGGAAACTGGCGATGCGCGAGGCGGCCAAGGCCAAGGCCGACGCTGAACGGCAGGCGTTCCTTGCCAAGAAGGGCAAGAGCGCGCCGGCAACCGAGGTGGCCGATGCCAAGCCGGCCAAGAAGCAGGTTGCCAAGATCATCGAGCCTATCGAACCGATCGCGCCGATCCAATCGGCAGAGCCGCTTCCGGCAGAGGCGATGAACGTCGCCTTGACCGGCAACAATGGCGAGCTGCGCAGCGAGGTCATCGGCCAGAAGCAGCCGAGCAACGGTGGTCTGTTCGCCGGTCTCTTCGGCGGGACCTCGTCCGGGTCTTCGATAAGCTATCTCCCTGAGACACGGGCTCTCGACCAGGTGCTCGCCAAGAGGGAAGCCAAGAAGCAGTTCAAGGTGAAGCCGGAATTCGTGCCGCAGGACGTGGAATTCAGCGGTTACGATGCGGGCACCATCGTCATCGACACCAGCGCGCGGCGCCTCTACCTCGTCGAATCGTCCTCCACCGCCCGCCGCTACGCCATTGCGGTCGGCCGCGAGGGTCTGCAGTACAAGGGTACGGTTGCGGTCGGCGACAAGCAGGAATGGCCGCGCTGGATCCCGACGCTGGACATGCAGAAGCGTGAGCCGAAGCATTACGGCCAGTACAAGGACGGCATGCCCGGCGGTGGCCAGAACCCGCTCGGCGCGCGCGCCATCTATCTCTATGACGGCAAGAAGGACACGCATCTGCGCATCCACGGCACCATCGCGCCGCAGTCGATCGGAACCAGCGCCTCGAATGGCTGCTTCCGCATGATCAACGAGCACGTCATGGACCTCTACAGCCGCGTCAGGGTTGGCACCAAGGTCGTTATCATCTGACGTTTTCGTCATCCTGCCGAAAGGGCCGGCTCAGCCGGCCCTTTTGTTTTGCCCTGTTCACGATCCGAGCGCCTTCTTGGGAAAAAACCTTCGCGGTGGTTTTTTCTCTGGCGGAATCAATCCGGCCGCGTTAAGCGATGACTCCCATGGCGCGATATGTATTCATCACAGGCGGCGTGGTTTCCTCACTTGGAAAAGGCATAGCCGCAGCGGCCCTTGGGGCTCTCCTGCAGGCGCGAGGCTATCGCGCACGCATCAAAAAACTCGACCCCTACCTCAATGTCGATCCGGGCACGATGTCGCCGTACCAGCATGGCGAGGTTTTCGTCACTGATGATGGCGCGGAAACCGATCTCGATCTTGGCCATTACGAGCGCTTCACCGGCCGCTCCGCCAATCAGCAGGACAACATCACCACCGGCCGCATCTACAAGAACATCATCGAGCGCGAGCGGCGCGGCGATTATCTCGGCGCAACCGTGCAGGTCATTCCGCACGTCACCGACGAGATCAAGAATTTCGTCCTCAACGGCAATGACGACTATGATTTCGTGCTTTGCGAGATCGGCGGCACGGTCGGCGACATCGAGGCGATGCCGTTCCTGGAAGCGATACGCCAGCTCGGCAACGACCTGCCGCGCAACAACGCCGTCTACGTGCATCTGACGCTGATGCCCTACATCCCGACGGCCGGCGAGCTGAAGACCAAGCCGACCCAGCATTCGGTCAAGGAACTGCGCGGCATCGGCATCGCGCCCGACATCCTGCTGGTCCGCGCCGATCGCGCCATTCCCAAGGAAGAGCGCAGAAAACTGTCGCTGTTTTGCAATGTGCGCGAAAGTGCCGTGATCCAGGCGCTCGACGTGCCGCATATCTACGATGTGCCGATGGCATACCATAGGGAAGGGCTCGATTCGGAAGTGCTGGCCGCCTTCGGCATCGATCCGGCGCCGAAGCCGCGCATGGAGCCGTGGCAGGCGGTGTCCAACCGCATCCACAATCCGGAAGGCGAGGTCACCATCGCCGTGGTCGGCAAATATACCGGCCTCAAGGATGCCTACAAATCGCTGATCGAGGCGCTGTCGCATGGCGGCCTGGCCAACCACGTCAAGGTCAAGCTCGACTGGATCGAATCGGAGATCTTCGAAAAGGAGGATCCGACGCCATGGCTGGAAAAGGTGCATGGCATCCTGGTTCCCGGCGGCTTTGGCGAGCGCGGTGCCGAAGGCAAGATACTGGCGGCGAAGTTCGCGCGCGAGCGCAAGGTGCCGTATTTCGGCATCTGCTTCGGCATGCAGATGGCCTGCATCGAGGCGGCGCGGTCGCTGGCCGGCGTCGAACATGCGTCTTCGACCGAGTTTGGTCCGACCGAGGAACCGGTCGTCGGCCTGATGACCGAATGGCTGAAAGGCAACATGCTGGAGAAGCGCCGGGAAACCGGCGATCTCGGCGGCACGATGCGGCTCGGCGCCTATCAGGCCGAACTCGCCAAGGGCTCCAAGATCGCCGAGATTTACGGCGACACACAGATTTTCGAGCGCCATCGCCACCGCTACGAGGTCAATATCGACTACAAGGAGCGACTCGAGGATTGCGGCCTGGTATTCGCCGGCATGTCGCCCGACGGCGTGCTGCCGGAGACGGTCGAGTATCCAGACCACCCCTGGTTCATCGGCGTGCAATATCATCCGGAACTGAAAAGCCGGCCGCTCGACCCGCATCCGCTGTTCGCCAGTTTCATCGAGGCGGCGGTGGAGCAGAGCCGGTTGGTGTAGCGATCAGGTCGGGCGGCAATGCAGACCTATGTCGCGCTGCTTTACAGCATCATCCTGGGCGAGGGCCGCCGGGTCGTCATGGCCGACCTCAAGGCCATGGCCGAAGAGCTCGGGCTGAACAACCCGCGCACGCTGGTGGCGACGGGCAATCTGGTCTTCGAGGCACCGGCAACTGATATCGCCGACCTGGAACAGCGGCTGGAAGCAGCCTTCGAAAAAACCTTCGGCCGCCATGTCGATATCCTCGTGCGCGGTGCCGAGGACTGGCTGAAGCTTGCCGCCGGCAATCCGTTTCCAGATGAATCGAATGCGACCGCGGATCAGGTGGCGGTGCGCGTGATGCGCCGGCCGGTGCCGGACGAAGCCGTCACGGCGCTCGGCTCCTATGTCGGCAAAGACGAAAAGATGCACGCCGTCGCTGGCAATATCTGGATTGTCTTCTCGCGCGCCGCACCCAGTTCACGGCTTCTGACCGCAGCGAGCCACAAGCGTCTGGGCGTCGGTACCTCACGCAACTGGAACACGGTGCGAAAACTGGCCGAGATGGTGGGCAGTAGGCAGTAGGGAAGCAGTTCTCTACTCCCTCACACCTACTGCCTACTGCCTCATTTTCAAGCCTTTGCCGTCTTCGCTCCGGCGCCTAAAGCGGCGGTGCGTAGCACGTAGTAGATGATGCCGGCGATCGCCACGCCGAAGAACCAGCCATAGACGCCCCACCAGGACGGCAGCCAGTTGGTGAAGTTGGGCAGGATCGACGAGAAGATGGCGCCGATGCCGGCGGCGATGAATGCATTGACGTGCCAGCCGCCCTGGAAACGGAACTCGCCGTCTTCGCGGTAAAGCGCCTCAACGTCGATCTCACCCTTCCGGATCAGGTAGTAGTCGACCATCATCACCCCGAAGATCGGCCCCATCGTCGCGCCGATGATGTTGACGAAGGAAGCGGCACTGCCTTCCCATGGCGCGAAGGGATAGAGCAGCAGGGCAATGACGGCCGCGATATAGCCGCCCTTCTTGAAGTCGATCTGCCTGGGGAAGACGTTGGAGAAGTCGAAGGCCGGCGAGACGAAATTGGCGACCACGTTGATGCCCAGGGTCGCAACCGCAAAGGTCAGGGCTGCGAGCGCCGCCAGGAACCAGCTGTCGAATTTCGCCGAGATCTGGTCGGGATGCAGCAGCACTTCGCCATAGACGTCAAAGGCGGCAATGGTGGTGACGCCGGCGACCAGCGAGAACAGGATGAGGTTGATCGGCAGACCCCAGATGTTGCCCTTGCGCAGCGATGCCTTGTCCGGCGCGTAACGGGCGAAATCGCAGAAGTTGAGATAGAGCGCCGAGAAATAGGTGACCCAGATTGCTGCCACCGCAAACAGCGAAGTCCACGAGCCGGGCGTGCCGGGCACGCCCGCGTCCTTCGTCTTGTCCAGCAACACGTCCATCGGGATGTCGCTGGTGAAGGCAAATCTCCCGGATTTGACGCAGAGATAGATCGCCAGGATCAGCATCATCACCCACACCGCGGGGCCGGCCCAGTCCTGGAAGCGGCGCACCGTTTCCATGCCGTTCTGGATGATCAGCAGTTGCAGCCCCCAGATGACCACGAAGCAGATCACCTCCAGGCCGGTATGGCCGAGGAAATGCGTGCTGGCATTGAAATCGGCGAACCACTGCGTGCGGATCAGCAGCGCCACGATCGCGCCCGAGGCGGCGGCCGTCTGCGCGCCGTACCAGAAGCAGGCGACGATGGCGCGCACCAGTGCCGGTATGTTGGCGCCCCAGATGCCGAAAGAGGCGCGGGCAAGCACGGGGTAGGGCACGCCCGTCTTCACGCCGGCATAGCCGACCATGTTCATCAGCGCGTAGATGATCAGCGATCCGATGCCTATGGCGATGATGAAATTGACAAAGCCGCCGCAGAACAGGAACAGACTGGCGGCAAGATAGTAGCCCCAAAGGCTGTGGACGTCCGACGTCCAGACGTTGAAGATCGAGAATGGTCCCCAGTTTCGAACTTTGGCCGGAGCCAGATCCTCGTTGTACAGATCAGGTGAAGCACCCTGTATTGTCATTGCAATGGTCCCCTTTTGCAGCACGCGCCCTCACGCGTTGGCCGCGTGCAGGTTAAGCCTGCCGCAGGGGAACCGACAAGCAACCTATTTGCCGGCTTTGGCCTTAAAGATATTCAATGAGAACTGCGATTATCGATGCACGGCGATGGTGGGTCATCGCTGAGCCCGGCACGGATGATTCGAAGTTCGACGCTGGGATTCCAATCTGAAGCGGTGGCTCCCGACATCTTCGGTAGGGGGCCATCTAGGTGATGGCCATAAGCTGCTTGTGATCCGCGACTTCGGCGAGCAGCCAATCCTGAAACAGGCCGGTGCCTGGTTTGTTGCCGATGCTGCGACGCTGATGCAGGTAAATGCCGGCCGGATAGGTGTGGCGGGCACGGAACGGGGCGACCAGTTTGCCTTGCTGCAGAAAATCTTGCGCCATCATCGTGTCCGCGAGCGCTATTCCCGCGCCATTGATCGCTTCGCGCATGATCAAGGTGCAATCATCCAGTGTTGTGCTGGATTTTGGCGTCGTTTCCAGAACGCCTTCCTGCTCCAGCCAACGCTTCCATCTCATGGTTTCGCATTCATGGATCAGATGATGATTGACCAGATCGGCCGGCGATCGCAGCGGCACAGGCCCCTCCAGAAGCGAAGGCGCACAGACCGGCGTCAAAAGCAGCGGGATCAGCAGCGTCAAAGCCGGGCCGGCCTTGTAGACGAACTCGTCGACAATGGCCAAATCGAAGTTGGCGCGCTTGCCTGAAGTGGAGATCTCCAGATCCACCGACGGATGCAACCGGCGAAAGTTCGGCAACCGGTCCGCCAGCCAAAGGTTCAGAACAGTGGGCACGCACAAGACCCGGACACGTTGGATCTTGCCGTGGCGCGACCCCTCGGAGAGGCTGACGTCATCGGTGGCGCGCCAGATGGCTTCGAACGCCTCCGAGAGGCTGCGTGCATAGTAGGAGCCCCTGATAGTTGGCGTTATCTGGCGAAAACCGCGTTCGAACAGGTCCTGGCCAAGATTTCGTTCAAGCGCGCGGATGTGGCGGCTGACAGCCGAGGGTGTCAGATGCAGTTCTTCCGCCGCGTCCTTGACGCTGCCGAGGCGAGCGGCGGCCTCGAAAGCGCGCATGCCATTGAGTGAGGGAAGGGCCATTGGCCGATCATGAATTGTCAGTTGAGTTTTTGTCAATCGATATGGGCAGAATTCGCGTTTGATCGCCTGCCCCGTTAGGGGATACCCAGAAGGCAAGAGCAATTAAGTCGTCTCAAGAAAGCGACTGTTTGGGGACCGGCATTATACCACGAACGGCGGAGACCGGCTTGACCAGTCTCCACCGGGGCGAGCGAAGCGTTGCTCGCTACCGGCTGGTATTGCCGCAATTGGAGAGAGCGCCAGCCTATGCCTCAATCGCCAGCGCCGGTTTTCGAGACCGCGGATGAGATTTCCGCCGAAGCCTCTGTCGTCGTGATTTTGCAAACTGCCCACACGGGCTTTGGCCCGCGGGCAGTCGCCCTGGATGCCGAGATGAGCGGGATCCTCTCTCGCGCCTGCTCCGACCCGGCCGCCTTGGCCGAATCCGGCACCTGCATCGATCTTATTGCTCCTCAGGCCGTATCGATTAAGCGCGTGGTCGTCCTGGCCTTGGGCAAAGCTGAAACCGTAACCGCCCTGTCGTTGGCACGCGCTGGCGGTCTGCTTGCCGCGCATCTGGAGGGCAAGGGAGAATGCGCGGCCACGCTGGTCCTGGACCCCATCGCCGGCGTTGACCTGCCCGGAGCCGAAATCCTGGCGCGTGTCGCGCTCGGCATGCGGCTGCGCCGCTATCGTTTCGACATGCGCAACCGGCGGCAAGGGGCGGGAGCGGATCGAACCTTGCGGGTGAAACTGGTCGGGGCCCGCGGCCCAAATCTGACCGCGGCGCTGGCGCGGATGAATGCCATCGCCGACGGTGTCGAATATGCGCGGACCTTGGTCAACCTGCCGCCGAACCATCTCCATCCCGACAATTTCCATGATCATCTGGAGCCGCTGCGTGAAGCCGGCATCGACATCGAAATGCTCGATGCCGCGCAACTGAAGGAGCTCGGCATGAACGCGCTTCTTGCTGTTGGATCGGGCTCGGCGCGCCCGCCCCGGGTCGCTGTCCTGCGTTACCGGGGCAAGGGTGCGCCCGCTCAACCACTCGCTTTCGTCGGCAAGGGCGTCTGCTTCGATTCGGGAGGCCTCTGCATCAAGGGCGGAGCGCAAATGTTCGACATGAAAGCCGACATGGGCGGAGCGGCCGCTGTGGTCGGCCTGCTGATCGCGCTCGCCCGGCAAGGCAGCCCGGTACATGTTGTCGGTGTTCTCGGCATCGCCGAGAACATGCCATCCGGCACCGCGCTCAAACCGCGCGACATCATCACGACGGCGTCCGGACAGACCGTGGAAGTGTTCGACACGGATGCGGAAGGACGCCTGCTTCTGGCCGACTGCCTCCACTATGCAGCCACGCGCTTCAACCCTTCGGTGATCGTCGATCTGGCGACGCTGACCTATTCGGTGACGCGTGGCCTGGGGTCGATATTCGCCGGCCTGTTCAGCACCGACGATGCCATCGCGTCACAGATGATCGCGGCCGGAGAAGCGGTCGGCGAACGGTTCTGGCGGCTGCCGCTCGACCGGGCCTATGATGAGGGTCTGCAATCGCCGTTCGCGGACCTGCGGCATCATGCCAAGGACATGGAAGACGGCGACGCTCCCTATGCGGCGGCCTTCCTGCGTCACTTCACTGAAGACCGCCCCTGGGTGCATCTCGACATCGCCAGCAAGGAACTGACCGACACCGATCGGCCTCTGGGCAGGCAAGGCGCCACGGCATTTGGCGTGCAGATGCTGGAAGAGTGGGTGCAGGTCAGCCGAAACATGAGTTAGGCGCCCGCAGTCACGGACAAATACAAGATGCCTTCAACCGCACTGGGAACTGGGATGTCATCTGAGATCATCGGCATGGAAGGACGGGCCGCTTTCGGGGCCCACGAGACCTGGTATCGGGTCAGTGGCGAACTCGGTGGCGAAAAGGCGCCGGTGGTGATCCTGCATGGCGGCCCGGGCGTCGCCCACAATTATGTCGATGCCTACAAGCTTCTTGCGCGCAGGGATCGCGCCATCATTCATTATGACCAGTTGGGCTGCGGCAATTCCACCTTACTGCCTGAGAAGGGCGCCGATTTCTGGACACCTGGGCTGTTCATCGACGAGCTTGAAAACCTGGTCGACCATCTCGGCATTCGGGCGGGCTTCCACGTGCTCGGCCAGAGCTGGGGCGGCATGCTGGGCGCCGAATATGCCGTGACGCGGCCGAAGGGTCTGAAATCGCTGACCATTGCCAACTCACCGGCGTCCATGAAACTGTGGGTCGAAGAGGCCAACCGGTTGCGTGCGGATCTGCCCGCCGATGTGCAGGAGACTCTGACCCGGCACGAGCAGGCCGGCACGACGGACGATGCGGCGTACCAGGCGGCGACGATGGTGTTCTACGAGCGGCATGTCTGCCGGGTCGTGCCTTTCCCGCCCGAAGTCACGGAAAGTTTCGCCCAGGTCGTGCGCAATCCGACCGTCTATAATCTGATGAATGGGCCGAACGAGTTCCATGTCATCGGAACGCTGAAGAACTGGAGCATCGTCGAGCGCCTGCCGGCCATCGATGTTCCCACACTGATCATCTCCGGACGTCACGACGAGGCCACGCCCGCGACCGTGCAGCCCTACAAGGACGGCATCAAGGGGTCTCGCTGGGAGATATTCGAGCATTCCAGCCACATGCCGCATGTCGAAGAGCAAGATGCGTGCATGCGGGTGGTGGGAGACTTCCTGGACCACAACGATAACTGAAAAAAAGGGGAATGAAGACATGAAGAAACTGCTTCTGGCGGCAACAGCCGCGGCATTGCTGGCCGGTACATGGCTGGCCCCGGCACAGGCCGAATATCTCAAGGAGCACCGAGGCGGCACCATCCGCCTGCTGGCCCGCTCCGCGGCCGGAACGCTCGATCCGCACATCAATTACACGGACCAGGGCTGGCAGATGTACCAGCCGATCTATGACGGCCTGGTGGCCTTCCGCAAGGCCGAGGGCATGGACGGCTTCACCATCGTTCCCGATCTGGCCGAGGCCCTGCCGCAGGTCAGCAATGACGGTAAGACCTTCACCTTCAAGCTGCGCAAGGGCATCAAGTTCTCCAGCGGCCAGGATCTTGGCGTGAAGGACGTCGTCGCTTCCTTCCAGCGCATCTTCAAGGTTTCCGGACCCACCTCCGGCACGTTCTATGCTGGCATCGTCGGCGCGGACAAATGCCTGGCCGACACCAAGAGCTGCACGCTGGAAGGCGGCGTTGTCGGCGACGAAGCGGCCGGCACCATCACCATCAACATCACCAAGCCGGATGCCGAGCTGCTCTACAAGCTTGCCTTGCCGCATGCCGTGGTCCTGCCGGCGGACACGCCCGCCGAAGACATGGGTTCCAAGCCCATTCCCAGCACCGGCGCGTACATGATCTCCGCCTTCGACCCCAATAAGGGCATGACGGTTTCCCGCAACCCCAATTTCAAGCAGTGGAGCGAAGAAGCCCAGCCGGACGGCTATCCGGATGTCGTCCAATATGATTTCGGCCTGTCCGAAGAGGCAGCCGTCACCGCGATCCAGAACGGCGAAGCGGACTGGATGTTCGACGCTCTGCCGAGCGACCGCCTCGGCGAACTCGGCAGCAAATCCATGGACCAGTTGCACATCTCGCCGCTTTCGGCGTGGTGGTACGCGCCGCTGAACAACCGTCTCGCGCCCTTCGACAATGAAAAAGCGCGCCAGGCCGTTGCCTATGCGATCGACCGCAACACGCTGGTCAAGCTGTTCGGTGGCAAGGTGTTGGCCTCGCCGGTCTGCCAGGTCCTGCCGCCGGACTTCCCCGGCCATGAAGACTATTGCCCCTTCACCAAGAATCCGGGCGCCAAATGGTCGGCCGGAGACCTCGACAAGGCAAAGCAGCTCGTCGAGGACTCCGGCACCAAGGGCCAGAAGGTGACGATCATCGTCGAGGACACCGCCATTTCGCGGTCCATCGGCGTCTATCTGCAGAGCGTGCTGACCAGCATCGGCTATGTCGCCGACGTCAAGCCGATCTCGTCGAACATCCAGTTTACCTACATCCAGAACACCAACAACAAGGTGCAGATGTCCGTCACCCAGTGGTACAAGGACTATCCTGCGGCCTCGGATTTCCTGAACATCCTGTTCAGCTGCGCCTCCTTCCGTGAAGGCTCGGACGCCTCGATCAACATCGCCGGCTTCTGCGACAAGGAAATCGACGCCAAGATGCAAAAAGCATTGGACCTCGGCGTCACCGACCAGAAAGCCGCCGACAAAATGTGGGCTGAAATCGACAGGCAAGTCACCGACAAGGCACCCGCCGTTGGCCTCTTCACGCCGAAGCGGCTTGACTTTGTCAGCAAACGTCTCGGCAATTTCAAGTTCAACCGGCAGTTCAACTGGATGATCACCCAATCCTGGGTACAGTAATGGCCTGGGTGCAGTAACGAACCGCGGAGGGGCACGTCCGTGTCGAACGTAGCTGTCGCCGCGCCGCGCAAGACGCGAGGGCCCTGGGCCGTCGCGTTTGCGAAGCTGGCAAGGGACAGGGCTGCCATGGCGTCGCTGGCCGTGTTCCTCCTCATCGTGCTTGCCTGCCTCAGTGCGCCTCTTTATGCAAAATGGGCAGGCGTGGACCCCTTCGCCTCGACGCTCGACGCCGTCATCCAGATCGACGGTGCCGACGTTCCAGTGATGGAACAATCGACGGAAGGGCTCGGGCTTGGCTACACACCGCTCGGCCCGACCTGGCGGCTGGGCAATTATTTCCTCGGCGCCGACAGCCAGGGGCGCGATGTCATGGCCAGGATGCTCTATGGCGGGCTGAGCTCGTTGCTGATCTCCGGAGCAGCCACCATCTTCACCCTGATCCTGGGCACGGCGGCGGGATTGATCGCCGGCTATTTCGGCGGCGTCACCGACACGGTGCTATCGCGGTTCCTCGACATACTGTGGGCGTTCCCGATCTATCTGCTGGCGATTTCGCTCTCCATCGTCACCATCGCGCATGGCATCACGATCGGACCGATCCAGATCGAGTCCGGCAGTCTGTGGCTGCCTGTCATCATCATCGGCATCGTCTACGTGCCCTATGTGGCCCGCCCAATCCGCGGGCAGGTTCTGGCACTGCGTAAAAGCGAGTTCGTGCTGGCCGCGATCAATCTGGGCGTGCCGGGATGGCGCATCCTGTGGCGCGACATCCTGCCCAACGTTACCACCACGCTCATCGTCTTCGTGCCGCTGATGATGGCGCTGAACATGCTTACGGAATCGGCGCTTTCCTTCCTTTCGATCGGCGTGCAGCCGCCGGCCGCGAGCTGGGGCACCATCATCCAGGACGGACAGGCGCTGCTTTACACCAGGCCATTGGTGGCGCTGGTGCCGGGGCTGGCGATCGCGGTTTCCGTCATGGCGCTCAATGTCTTCGGCGACGGCCTGCGCGACGCGCTCGATCCGCGCTCCAAGGTTCGGCTGGGGCGCGACTGATGATCTACGCCATCCTGCGCCGTTTCGGCCAGATGCTGTTCGTGATGTTCGGCATCTCGGTCATCGTCTTCCTGATTTTCTTCGCAACGCCGGGCGCCGACCCGGCGGCGCGCATCGCCGGCCGCAATGCATCGCCCGAAGTGCTGGAGGCGGTACGCCACAGCTTCGGCTTCGACCGGCCGCTCTACGTGCAATATGTGACGATGATGGAGAAGATCTTCGTCACCGGCGACCTGACCTCCTTCGTCAATCGTGGCTGGAAGGTGGTGCCGGCGGTCATGGATTCGATCCCGGTCACACTCTCGCTGGTGTTCGGAGCGGCGATCCTGTGGGTGGTCGTCTCCATCATCATCGGCATCGCCGCCGCCGCCACGCGCGGCAGCTGGCTGGACAAGCTGCTGATGGCGCTGGGGCTGCTCGGTATTTCGATGCCGGTGTACTGGCTGGGCGAAGTGATGAACCTGATCACCCAGAGCCGCTACCACGACAGCTGGGCGTTCTCCTGGGTGCCACCGCTCGGCTACAAGAATTTCTCCGACGATCCGAAGGGCTGGTTTCTGACCCTGGTCATTCCCTGGATCACACTGTCCATTCTCTATATCGGCATTTACGGGCGCGTGCTGCGCGCGGCAATCATCGAATCGCTGCAGGAAGACTATATCCGCACGGCCCGGGCCAAGGGGCTGTCGGAAACCCGCATCCTGCTGCGCCATGCCTTGCGCACGTCGCTCATCGCCTTCGTCACTCTGTTCGGCCTGGATTTCGGCGCGCTGGTGGGAGGCTCGGCCTTGCTGACAGAGGTGGTGTTCGGGCTGCACGGCATCGGCAAGCTCACTTATGACGCTCTGCAGAATCTCGATCTGCCGATGATCATGGCGACGGTGATGTATGCGTCCATGTTCGTGGTTATCGCCAATGCGGTCGTAGATTTCGTCTACATCCTTCTCGATCCGCGCCTGAGGACATCATGATACTGTCGGTGCGCGACCTCAGAGTTTCCTTCCGCACAAATGATGGCCTGGTGCGGGCCATCGATGGCGTTTCCTTCGACCTCGAGGAGAGCGAGATCCTCGGTGTCGTCGGTGAGTCCGGTTCCGGCAAGACCGTGTCGCTGCTGGCCGTCATGGGTCTCATCACCGATCCCAACGCCACCATCGAAGGGTCGATCCGCTACAAGGGCCGCGAACTCGTGGGACTGCCCGCACGCGAACTCAGGCGGCTGCGCGGCAACGAGATCGCGATGATCTTCCAGGATCCGATGACCGCATTGACGCCTGTCTACACGATCGGCTGGCAGATCGCCGAACAGATCCGCGCGCATCGCAACATCAGCAAGTCCAAGGCGATGGAGCGCGTCGAGGAACTGCTGGCCGAGGTGAATTTTCCGAACCCGCACGAGGCGATGTCGCGCTACCCGCACCAACTGTCCGGAGGCATGCGTCAACGGGCGGTGATCGCAATGGCTTTGTCCTGCAATCCGGCGCTGCTGGTGGCTGACGAACCGACCACGGCGCTCGACGTCACCGTACAGGCCGGTATTCTCGATCTGGTGCGCAAGCTGCGCGCGACGCACAAGTCGGCGGTCGTCTTCATCACGCATGACATGGGCGTGGTCTCCGAACTCGCCGACCGGGTCATGGTCATGTATGCCGGCCGCGTGGTGGAGCGCGGCAGTCGCGCGGAGCTGTTTTCCGATCCGCGACACCCCTATACGCGCGCGCTGCTGGGTTCGATCCCGCCGCTGACCGGCGAAAAACCACGGCGCCTGCCGGCCATTCCCGGTTCGCCGCCATCATTGCTGCGACTGCCGCAGGGCTGTGCGTTCGGTCCGCGGTGTCCAGTTCACTACGAACCCTGCGAGGCCGGCAAGCCCGATCTCGGGAGCGGCACCCATGCCGCGGCATGCTTCAGGGTGGCACAGGCATGAGCGGACCGATGATCGACAAGAACCGCCCAATCCTCGAGACGCGTTCGCTGGGCAGGCGCTTTTCCATCGGCAGCCGCTTTTCTGCCGAGGGCAAGCGAACCGTCCATGCGGTCGACAATGTTTCCCTGACCGTGTGGCGCGGCGAGACGGTTGGGCTGGTCGGCGAATCCGGATGCGGCAAGTCCACGCTGGCGCGCTGTCTGGTGAGGCTCTACGACATATCGGACGGCGAGCTTCTGTTCGAAGGCAACGACATCACCTCGAAGTCGCTGTCTGAACTCAGGCCGCTGCGGCGGCGCCTGCAAATGGTTTTCCAGGATCCGTCGGCATCGCTCAATCCGCGCCGGCGCGTCGGCGACCTGGTGGCCGAGCCGCTGCGCATCCATGGCAGGCTCTCGTCGAGCGAGATCACCAAACGCGTGGCGGAACTGTTCGACCTTGTCGGCTTGCTGCCGGATCACGTCATGCGGTTTCCGCACGAATTTTCCGGCGGACAACGCCAGCGCGTCGGCATCGCGCGGGCTATTGCATTGAATCCGGACCTTGTGGTCCTGGACGAACCCGTCTCTGCGCTCGACGTGTCGGTGCAGGCGCAAATCGTCAACCTGCTCGCCGATCTGCAGGAGAAGCTCAACCTCACTTACATCTTCATCGCCCACGACCTGTCTGTGGTACGTCAGGTTTCAACCCGCATCGCGGTCATGTATCTCGGCTCGATCGTCGAAGAAGGGCCGGCGGAAGAAGTGTTTGCAGCACCAGCCCATCCCTATAGCCAGGCGCTGATCTCGGCGGTTCCCGTCGTGGAGACGACGCCCGGTGGGACGCGCAAGCGCATCATCCTCACCGGCGACGTACCGAGCCCGCTGAACCCTCCAACCGGCTGCCGTTTCCATCCCCGATGCCCGATCGCGGCGGAGCGCTGCCGTTCGGAGCGGCCGCAGTTACGGGAATACCGGCCCGGTCGCAAAGTCGCCTGCCACTTCCCCACGATGTAGGCGACACTCACCACCGCACGGGTGATCGCCTTCGCCTGACAGATTTCTAAAAAATTCCATTTTTGCCTGGAACCAACCGGCTATTGGCGCGTTTGGTGGGGTTCGATCGAGCGCATTGCGGTCGACCGGGAGGAAACGATGGATCAATTGCATTTCTTTTCGCCCGTGCGGATTTCGCGCGGGCAGGGACACCCTTTGGAAGAAATCGATAGTGTTGCCGAAGCCATGATGTTCTTGCGGAAATGGCCGACGGGACGGCGCGGTCCGGTTTATCAGTGCGCGCTGAATTGTTGCTCGGCCGCCTTGTCGGGCCAGATGTCGGCCGAGGAAGCTAGGAAAGCGTTCACCGGCTTTGCCCGCATCACGCGTCTTCTCGATGACGACATGGCGTTGCCGGTGCCCGGCGAAAGCAAGGCAAGCATACACGCGTTGCGGCGATAGGCTGTTGTCCTGACGGTCCCCACAAGGTCCCGCGCTGCAGCGGGCCGGGCTCTCGTTGTGCAATGCGCTCGGATGGCGCGTCGAAAGTTCGTCCTGTATGGCACACTTCACAGCGGACGGTCGTCGATCATGCTTACTTCAGTCACGAGCTTGCGGCGAAGCGCCATCGTGTAGTCGTCTGGCCCCTTCGGCGTCATGACGAAGGCCTGGGAACCGCCAATGACCGATTCTGCAAAATAGGATGCCAGAGGTTCGTCGGGACTCTCATCCTCCGTCGGGATGGCGATGGCATTGATCGTATATCCCTTGGCTATGGCGTTCGACCTGCTCGGTTGGACGGGAAGCCCGTCGTTGTTCTCGCCGTTGGAGGAGATATCGATGACTTTCTTGGCTGCCTTTCCCGGAAACTGGTCGAGCAGGAGACTGCCGATGTCGATAGCCGAGGAAACGGATGTTCCGCCTCGCCCTCTGCGGATGAAGCCGGTATCGCCTTTCCTGCTGATCACCGCAGCCGCCGCTTTGGCATCTTCCAGTCCGCAGATGCTTGTCCACGGCAGCACGATGCGCGCGTGTCCGGGGCTCGACCATTCAAAGTAGGCAATGCCGATGCAGCCAACGTAATTCCGGCTGATGGCGGCGATGATCTCTGGCGAGGTGAGTGCCGCGGCATGTCCCTCGCGTTGCATATCGGCGATCTTTGGATCGATTGACGACGAGAAATCGACCGCGAACACGATAGCGACGTCAACGTTCGCGGCATGGGCAGAGATCGCCCAAAACATCGAAGCTGCGACTATTCCTGTCACTCTCGAGATTGAACTGACCGGCGTCAGAATGCCCCAACCTTTCGTCCGTACCCGTTCACGAAAGGATAGGGGGCCGGCGTCCTGATGATATACACTGCCAAACATGTCATTCTCCATCTCGACATCCGGTCGTTTCAAAAAGCGAGCTCAACATGTGGAAATTTGGCGGGGCGCCTTGGCACCCACCCCGAACAGCAGCAGATCGGCCTTGGTCCACAAAAGATAACAGCCGAGCAAGGTCAGTGGCATGGCGAGTGCCGCGAAGGACCCGCCCGACCAGACCTCCGGCAGAGCTCGGCCGAGGGCGACGGTCGTCGCCAGCATTGCCGGCAACCGGCTGGCGAGCACCGCACTGCGGAACGGATCGGGCCAAGCGGCCGGCCACATCGGAATTGGCGTGCCGGGCCTGTGGAAGGTGCTGCCGAATTTGCCCAGGGCATGGAGCAGGCCAGAGGTCGCCGCAAGCAATGGATCGCCGAGCAGCAACAGGGCAATACCGAGTCCGATCGCACCCAGACCCGACAGGAAGTCGCCCAGACGGTTGAGGGTGGGATCGGGAGCATCCGGCCTTGCCCAGGCCCGGTGATAGGCCTCGCCGCCCCAGAAGAAGACCAGGGTGGTCAAGGTCAGCGCAACAGTGCCATGGCTGCCGGCGAAATATTCGATCACCGCCATGGTGACGCTGCTTCCCTCATGCAAGCCGACCGGCGCGGTAGCAATCTGGATCGCGAGACCGACAATGAGGCCGAGCGCGTTACCGCTGTTGTAATAGCCGCCCGGTCCCTTCATGCGGGCGCGAAGCGCCGAAACCAAATGTGCGATAGGAAGAAGGATCGTCCGCGCGTCCATCACTGCGCCCCCACGACAAGTCCTGCCGCCATCGGCAAGGCCACCGCCGCCTGGCTGATCGACGCCACTGGCCCCGTGTCGGGCGGCAGCCGGGGCCGGAATAGGTTTCGCATCACCGGCAAGGGTCATCACATTCCTCCACTGGACCTGAATTGTTGGGGTGACGATCGCCTGCCCAATTTGCGGCGGCAGCTGCAAAGGCAGGGGCCCCGTCGGAGGGTTGAACCGAAGCGGTTCGCAAGGACGTGCGTGCCTGCGGCGCTCGGTTCGACAGTGCCACGGACAGGATCGCACCCAGAATGATGGCGGCACCCAATGCGCTCGCGGACGAGCTCCGCTCGCCGAGAAAGATCGCCGCGCCCAGCGCCCCGAAAACGCTTTCTGCGCTGACGATCACGGCGGCGTGGCTGGCCGGCGTAAAGCGGAGGGCAACCGTCTGTATGCCGAAGGCAATCGCAGTGGAGAACACGCCGAGGATCGCCAGTTCCGGGCCGGCTGCGAATGCGGCGGCCAACGACAGATTGCCTTGCATTGCGCCGAGCGGCAGGGCGAAGGCTGCGGCGCCGAAGAACTGTGTCGCGGCTGCGGTGAACGGCCGCGCATGCACCTGCATGTGCCGGCCCAGCTCGACTGCCCAGAGCGCATAGCAGGCAGCCGAGAGGACAGCGGTGAGATCGCCACTGCTGAACCCGGCAATCCCATCCGACAACAGCAGTGCGCCAACAACGGTCAGCCCGGCGGCGACCGTGAGACTCGCTGTCGGACGCTCGCCTGCGAGAAACCAGGCGGCTAGCGGTGTCATTACCGTTGCCGTGCTGACCAGGAAGCTGGCATTGGTGACGGAGGCACTGATATAGCAAAGCTGCTGGAGCGTGATGGAGATGGCAAACAGCGCGCCCACCTTGGCCAAGCTGGAAAAATAGTCCGGCCCGAGCGAAAGCCGCCTCTCCATCAAGACAAAGGGCAGCACAAGCAGCCCGCCGATCAGGCAGCGCAGACCCACCGCACTCAGCGCGTCGAGATGCACAAGCACCATCTTTTGCGAGACATTGCCGAAGCCCCACAAAGCGGCTGCGAATAGCAGCAGCAAATTGGCTCTTGTCCTGGACACGCGTCCCCCTCGAACCAAGCCTTTCGTTGACTTGGTCACTTTAATTTAGCAAAGCCTAAACAGCCTGCCGTTACGGCAGCGCTTGAGCGCGAAGGCCGACTGTTGCGAAGCGTTAGTTTTGAGTTAGGATTTCGTCAGGCTGGGATAGCAAATGCAAAGTGAGGACAGGGGCGCTGCAAATAGAATCTCACTCTTCGGCGGTTTCCGGATTGAAAATGAAACGGCCGGTCCGCTTCGGCTGACCGGGAAACGAGGGCCGGCAATCATCGCCTATCTGGCCCGGTGTCCGGGCATGGCGGCGACGCGGGAGAGGCTGGCTGACCTCCTATGGGGCGACAGTGACGGCGAACATTCGCGCAACAGCCTTCGGCAAGCCCTCAGTGTCCTGCGCCAGGATCTGGCGCGAGAAGGGGTGGATCTCATCCATTCCAGCGGTGAGCTGATCGCCCTGAGGCCAGAGGCCTTTCAAATCGACGTGGAGAAGTTCGAAACGGGTCTCTCGGCCCGTTCCGCTCAGGACCTCGCGAAGGCCTTGGCGAACTACACCGGGCCCTTCCTCGACGGGCTTTATCTGGGAAGCAATGCGTTCGATGACTGGATCACATCGGAACGCGACAGGCTGCTTAGCCGTGCGCTTGAGTCCTTCGAAAAGCTGGCCCGTCTCGTCGACCCCGATGCAGGGCTGATCCTAGCCGATCGTATTTTGGCCATGGAACCGACACGGGAAGAATCCTATCGGCTCAAGATGGAATTGCTCCTTGCATGTGGCCAACGCGACAGGGCAATCAGGACATACGAAGCTTGCAGAAGCATGCTGAAGAAGGAGTTCGGCGTCGAAGCAGGCCCTGAAACGCGGGCGCTTTGGCAATCTCTGTTGCTTGCCGCCGACGACGCCTCAAATGTGCAGTCGACAAGTGGTGTTCCGGCCAGCCAGCGCCTTGGGCGCCCGTCCATCAGCGTTGCCGACTTCGTCAATCTGACCGGAAAGCAAGGCGACGACTTTTTCGCCAAGGGACTTGTCCAGGACATCACGACGGCCCTCTCCGAAGTGGCCGACTATGTCGTGCTCGCCGCGCTTCCGCCCGAGAAGAGCGGCCCGGGCGAAGAAGCCAAGACGCCAGGGATACTCCGGGCGCGATATATGCTCAGCGGCAGCGTCCAGAGATCCGGCAATGGGTTGAGGGTGAATATCCAGCTCGTCGACGCCGCCGGCGGCCACCACGTCTGGGCCCAGAAATTCGACGGCCACTCCGAAAACGCGCTCGAATTCCAGGACAGGATCGCACAGTCTGTTGTTCTTGCCGTGATCCTCGAACTTCAACTGACCAACTGGAAGGTTCGAGACAAAAGCCCGCCGGGTACCCCTGAAGTGCGCAGGCTGGTCAACGAAGCCCTCATGAAATATTTTGAGATGACTCGGGACTCGCTTTTGGTGGGGGTAGAGCTTGCCGAGAAGGCTTTCTCGATAGGTCCCGACAACGCCCGTGCAAAGCGGACGCTCTCGATCGTAATATCCATGGGCGTGGCGTTTGGCGCGCTGCCTCGGGAGCGTGGGGTGATCGAGCGTGCGGTCGAACTCGCGGAAGCCGCGGTGCGGGCGGTACCGGACGATGAAATTGCCCGATGTATCTTGTCGTTCGCTCTCGAAAGTTGCGGTCGTATCGACGAGGCGATCGCCGAATGCCGCCACGCGATCAGCCTCAACCCAAGCTACCCGACTGGCCACGGCGATATTTCGATGCTCTTTGCGTTGCGCGGGCAGGTCGACGAAGCGGTGCGCGAGGCCAACGAAGCAATCCGGCTCGGAACGCACGATGTGATCGACTTCTGGCGCCACCACGGCCTGGTTGTGGCGCTCTTCGCTGGCGGAGACAACCAGCGGGCGCTCGAAGCCGCCCGCAAAGTGGTCAGGACAAAGCCGGGCTTCGTTCGCGGTGCCCTTTATTGGGCCGCGACCGCGTCGGCCACCGGGAACAACGAAGAAGCGTCCCGAGCCATCCACCATTGCCTGTCACAACTTCCGCATCTCAATCTGAGCAATGTCTGCCCTGGCTTTGTGCCGCGCTATGTGAAGGATCATCACCATTCCCGGTTCCTTGAGATGCTGTCGAGGGCTGGCCTTCCCAGTTCCTAGCCACATCTTTGGCGCAGACACCATCATACGAAACTGGAGGGTTCCATCCTCCGCCCAGGCATCGAAAGCAGATGACGCGTTGGCAATTCCGGCCAGGTCGACCTATAAGCTACCCCTGCGATTGAGCTAGTCGCGCCGCACGCCGTCGCGCCAGCCAGTCATCCGCCGAATTTGCGGCTTGGCCTATCATGGCACGTGATAGAGTTCATACGATACGATTTAACCTATTGAAGTTACTAAATATGCAAGAGTATCAAAGGTTTAGGATAGCCATAGCCCCGATGATGGACTGGACGGACCGGCATTGCCGGTTCTTCCACCGCCAGTTGACGAGCCATGCACTGCTTTACACCGAGATGGTGGTGGCCGACGCGGTCATTCACGGCGCGCGCGAGCGGCTGCTCGGCTTCGATGCGACGGAACATCCGGTCGCGCTGCAGCTCGGCGGCTCTGATCGTGAAAAGCTCGCCGAGGCTGCCCGCATCGGCGAGGCTTTTGGCTATGACGAGATCAACCTCAATGTCGGCTGTCCGTCGGACCGCGTTCAGTCGGGCACGTTCGGCGCCTGCCTGATGAAGGTGCCGGACCTCGTCGCCGGCTGCGTCGCAGCGATGAAGGCGGCGGTGACAATTCCCGTCACCGTCAAATGCCGCATCGGCGTCGACGAGCAGGACCCGGAACCAGCCCTCGATGCGCTGGCGGATGGGGTTTTCGATGCCGGCGCCGACGCGTTGTGGGTGCATGCACGCAAGGCGTGGCTGGAAGGGCTGAGTCCCAAGGAAAACCGAGACATCCCGCCGCTCGATTACAGCAGAGTCTATCGACTGAAGGCAAAAAAGAACAACAAATTCATAGGCATAAATGGTGGAATTCAGTCGATTGAAGAGGCCCAGGCGCATCTCGACCATGTCGATGGCGCCATGCTTGGCCGCGCCGCCTACCACACGCCCGGCATTCTGGCCGGCGTCGATGCCGCTTTCTACGGCGTCCAGTCCGAGCCGTTCGATTTTGCCGCGCTGATCGATACCATGGCGGACTATGCGGCACGCCATATCGAGCAGGGTGGCCGGCTTGGCCATGTCACCCGCCATATGGTCGGACTGTTCCATGGCCTGCCCGGTGCGCGCCGCTACCGGCAGATCCTGTCCACCGACGCGACAAAACCCGGCGCCGGCCCGGACGTGCTGAAGACGGCTTTCGCGGCCGTCGAGTTCGGTGGAGCAGCAGCCGAAGCGGCTTGAGTTTTGGAGATCAATCCCTGAGGATCATGCGGTCGCCGCGCACGTCAAAACCCGACAATGAACCGATGAAGTTCATGCCGAGCAGGCTCTGGCTGAGCATGCCGGGTGCGGCGATCATCACCGACATATCCCTGCGCATGATGCCGCCGATCGCAATCTGATCGGTTTTCACGGCCGCGGCGCGTGCCATGCCGTTGGCGGTCGAAACCGGTATGGTGTAGTTGAGCGCGGCCGGATTGAATCCGGCGGCCTGCGCATCCTGTGACGTCAGCACGGTGCTGGTTGCACCCGTATCCACCACGGCCCGGACCGGGTTGCCGTTGACCAGGATGCGCGCTTCGAAATGGCCGTTGTCGGCCTTGTCGAGCGTCACCGTGGCGTGACCGTCTTCGACGCCGAGCGCAAGCGGGCTGCCGGGAACAAGGCCCGCGGTCACCCGGCTGGCGACATCCTGCAACTCATAGCGATATTGGTAGCCAGCGATCAGCGCGAGTGCGATCGCCGCCCAGGCGCCGAGGTTGCGGGCCATGGCGCCCAGGGGCCGGCCCGAGCGAAGCAGGCCGGCGCCGACAAGGGCGCCAAAGGCGCCGAGCCAGATCAGTCGGCTGAAATCGTTGTTCTCGACGCCGAGCGTGCTGCCGGCGGAATCGTTGAGCATGAGCAGGACTGCTCCCACCCCGATCGCGGCCATCAAGATCCAGAACAACCGGCTCATCCGCACCTCACGATAGCGCGTCGCGTTCGCGCGTCATGCGGGTGCGGCGCGTTTCCCGGCGCGGCCGGCGCTCGACCGTTTCCAGCCGGGCCGGCAATTGCGCCATGACGCTGCGGCGCGTTTCCGTCGTCATCCCGATCCAGGCGCCGATCTCCTCGCGCGTGCGGCCGCAGCCGAAACAGAAGCCGGTTTTCATGTCGATCGAACAGACCAGGATGCACGGGGATTCGATGGCCGTCATGACTTTCTCTTGGGCTTCCATCCGGAATCCCTTGTTCCACCTCCACATGGTGCAACGGCAAAGCCAATGCAAGCCCTCGCGATTGCGCCCTTCGGGGCCGGCTTTGCGTCAAATGCAGGCCCATCATCCCGGAGGTTGTGCCAACCTCGCAAGGCGGCTATGCCGCTCACCAACTCCAGGGAATGATCGACAACAAGATGACCAGCGCACTGCCTTTCGACGATTTTCGCAACCTGTTGGCCAATCTGCCGACGGCCGACACGGCAGCCGAGACCCGCGTGCGCATGCTGTTTGCCAAGGCCGACAAACCAGGCAATTCGCTTGGCCGTATCGAGGACATCGCCGCGTGGCTGGCAGCCTGGAGCGGGCGGGCCCCGCCCGCGGTGACAAGACCGCTGATGGCGGTCTTTGCCGGCAATCACGGCGTCACGCGCCACGGCATTTCGCCACGGCCGGTGGCGGCGACCGCCAATGCGGTCGAGCTTTGCGCCGCCGGAGGTGCCGCGATCAACCAGATCTGCATCGCCAACGATCTCGGACTGAAGGTCTTCGATCTCGCCCTGCACATCCCGACCGCCGACATCACCGAGGATGCTGCGCTCGACGAGCGTGGCTGTGCCGCCACCATGGCCTTCGGCATGGAAGCGATCGCCGGCGGCACCGACCTTTTGTGTCTCGGCGATCTCGGCGTCGGCAACTCCACCGTCGCCGCCACCCTGTTTGCGGCGCTGTTCGGGGGCAGGGGCGCCGACTGGGTCGGCGCGGGGTCGGGGGCCGATGCGGCCATGCAGGCACGCAAGGCCGACGTGGTCGATGCTGCGCTGGCTTTTCATGACGGCCATCTCGGCGACCCGCTCGAGGCGCTGCGCCGGGTCGGCGGCCGTGAATTCGCAGCAATCGCCGGCGCCATCCTTGCCGCGCGGATGCAGAAAATCCCGCTGCTGCTCGACGGATTGGCCGCCACGGCAGCCGCAGCGGTACTGCATGGCGTCAATCCCACCGCGCTCGATCATTGCCTGCTGGCCAGCCTGTCGCCAGAGCCTGCGCATGCACGCGCCGCCCAACGGCTCGGCCTGCGCCCGTTGCTCGATTTGGGCATCAGCCATGGCGAAGGGGCAGGGGCCGCCCTTGCCGCGGGGCTGGTCAAGGCCGCCGCGCTGACCAGTTCGGGCATGGCTGCGGCAGTACGCGGCTAGAGTCTTGAGGTATTAGCGCCGGAGATTGGGAATGCGATAGACGACAGCGTTGTATTTTGGGTTGGAGCGGCCGCCGACTATTACGCCTCCAAGGCGTTCCGCTATTCTTCTGCTGGCCACGTTCCTTTCGGCAACCGGATATTCGAAGCAGTCCGGTTCAAGTGCCTCGGAGGCCCACTCCGCGACAGCAGCAATTGCCTCTTGGCCAATGCCGTTTCCTTGAGCGTCTTCCCTGATCCAGATCCCGAGTTCGGGACACACGGTCTTCGCTGCATGAAGGCCGACAAGTCCCAGACAGCGATCGTCCGCCAATGCACGCACAACAAAGTGCAAATCCGATCCGTCCTGGATTGGCGTCAGCCAGGATCGCCATACTTTGGCAAAGGCCGCCAGTGATCGAGGTGGTTCCCACTGCATGAAACGGGTGATGGCGGGAGTGATGGCGAAAAAGAGGTCTTCAGCGTCGTCGGCTGTAAACAGCCTCAAGCGAAGGCGGTCCGAGTGGATCTCTATGCCAACGACGTGCCAATCACCTTCTGCCATCGTGGGGCGCCGTCCTTCTTGCTGGCCATCGACACAGTTCGCCGCGACGCTTACCGTCGTCGAGCCGCCACCGCCGCTGTCGGCAGTGCTGGCAGTTCCTCCATCACCCGGCTCAGCGGAAAGATGGCGATCGCCTCGGTCCCTTCGCGCAGCTTGGAATGAAGCTCGAACTCGCCGCCATGCATGGCGAGCAGCCCTTGCACGATCGGCAAGCCAAGCCCGGTGCCTTGCTCGGCGCTCTTGATCGCGATCGAGCCCTGGCCGAAGGCGGAAAGCACGATCGGGATCTCGTCTTCCGGTATGCCCGGACCGTTGTCCTTGATCGAAATGTATTGTCCGCCGCCCGCCGTCCAACCAACGCGGACACGGATTTCACCGCCGGTAGCGGTGAATTTTATCGCATTCGACAGAAGGTTGAGCGTGATCTGTCGCACCGCACGCTCATCAGCGAAAAGGCGCGGCAGTTCGTGCTCGAAATCCTGGACGACCCGGATATCCTTGTTGCGCGCCCTCAACTCCATCATGTGACAGCAGTCCTCGACGATACCAAGCAGCATCACCGGCTCTTCGTTGAGCTGGTAGCGGCCGGCCTCGATGCGCGAGAGGTCGAGGATCTCGTTGATCAGGTCGAGCAGATGCTGGCCGGATTCGTGCACGTCATGGGCGTAGTCGCGATAGGTGGGATTGCTCATCGGCCCCAGCACCTCGTTCGACATCACCTCGGAAAAACCGAGAATGGCGTTGAGCGGTGTGCGCAATTCGTGGCTCATCGAAGCGAGGAACCGCGATTTCGCCAGATTGGCGTCTTCGGCCCGCCGCCGCGCCTCGTCCGACATCGATTTCGCCGTCTCCAGTTCGGCGATCAGCGCATCCTTTTCGGAGCGGAACGACAACATCATCAGGGACGAGTGGTTGAGATGCCGGGCCACATAGGCGAAGAACGGCAGCGACATGACCAGCAGCGCGGCCATGATCGCCTCGACCGGCATCCATAGCTTGGCGCCGGCATAAGCGTAGAGCGCCACGGGAACGGCAAAGGTGGCCAACAGCGCCCCGCGCAGAGACGAGGTCATCACCGCGGTCGCCGCCATGGCGAACAACAGCACCACGGCCTTGACGATGTGGAACGGATCGACCTCGCAGACGCTGCAGCCAAGCCACACAAACCATGCCCAGCCGAGACCGCAAAGGAAATGGCCGATCAGGAATTCCCGTCGTGCTTGCGAAGGGTTGAGGTCGGAAGCTTCCGTGCGCTCGATGCGCCGCGCCATGAAGGCAACGATGGTGTAGCAGGTCAGGGCGAACAGCGCCCAGAGCCCGATCTCGTTGCCGATTCCGGCCAGCCGGCCGGCCGCCGCGATCGACAGGACAAGAAGCGGGATGGCGATGGCGCCGCTGGTCATCGCGCGGGCATGCAGCTTCAACAGTTCGCGATCGAAATCGGGATTGCCGGCCTGCTGCGAAAGACGGTCACGCGTCTTGCGCACCGCGCGCGCCACATCGCTGTTGCGATGAGGTTTCCTGCGGTCCACAATGAACTTGTCCGCTGTGTTCGAGCGTTGCAAGGGCATCAAAACTTCAATTTATGCGAGCAGCGGTTTCCAAGTGTTAAGCTACGTTCGAATGATTAACCAACCGTTTGCCATATGAGCCGCTCATGGTCGCCAAGACCGCGCCGGCGATACGTTGCGCGCCCCAGAAGCCTGTGGCGCCGGCTGGTGGATTACGGGCTTGCCGTCATCATCCTCGGACTGCTGATCCTGCTGGCGGCCCGCCTCGACCGGGTGGAGACACGCAAGACGCAAGGCGTGGCAATCATCAACGACGGCGATTCGATCACGCTTGGCACCGAGCGTATCCGCATGCGCGGCATCGATGCTCCAGAATATACGCAGACCTGCCGCAAGAACGGCGCGGACTATTCCTGCGGCACGCTTGCGCGTCAGTCGCTCGTTCGCCTGATCGCCGGCAAGCCCGTCTCTTGTACCGGCTGGCAGCGTGATCGTTATGGCCGGCTGCTCGGCGACTGCACCGCCGGCGGCAAGAATCTCAACCGCGCGCAGGTCGAGGCCGGCTGGGCGGTTGCCTATGGCGACTTCGAGAGCGAGGAGGCCGTCGCCCGGGCGGGAAAGGCCGGCATCTGGGCGGGAACGTTCGATCAGCCGCAGAACTGGCGAGACAGCCATCACGGGGAAGTCGTCGAGAAGAAGCACGGCACGCTGGCCTCGATCGGCGATGCCGTGCGCGAGATTTTTCGCTTCTGGTGATACGCGTCCTGGAACTGGAACCGAGAACGAACAGGAGGATGGAATGAAACTCTTCGACGGGGGCCGGGCGCCCAATCCACGGCGGGTCCGCGTTTTCCTGGCCGAGAAAGGCATCGAGGTTCCGCAGGTGCCCATCGACATGGGGGCGCTCGAACACAGGCAACAGGCGGTCAGCTCGCGCAATCCCTTGCAACGCCTGCCGGTGCTGGAACTCGACGACGGCACCGTCATCACGGAATCCGTCGCCATCTGCCGTTATTTCGAGGAACTGCATCCCGAACCGGCCCTGTTCGGGCGCGGCGCACTCGGCAAGGCGCAGGTCGAGATGTGGCAGCGACGGATGGAATTCAATTTGCTCAGTTGCGTCACGCAGGCTTTCCGGCACATCCATCCGGCCATGAAGGAATGGGAAATCCCGCAGGTCCCCGAATGGGGTGAGGCCAATAAGCCGAAGGCCGTGGCGTTCCTCAGGCTTCTGGACGGCGAACTGGGCAGCCGGGAGTTCATCGCCGGTGACAGCTATTCGATCGCCGACATCACCGGCCTGATCGCCGTCGACTTCATGAAGCCGGCACGCATCAAGGTGCCGGATGACTGCGCGAATGTGTTGCGCTGGCATCAGGCCGTCTCCAGCCGGCCGAGCGCATCAGCCTGAGAATGACTGTTGAACTCGAAAACCTCGTCGCCAGGGTCCGCGCCTGCCGTATCTGCGTGGAAAATTCGGCCGGCAAGCCGTTGCCGCATGAGCCACGACCAGTGCTGCGCCCTTCGTCCAGCGCCCGTATCCTGATCGCCAGCCAGGCGCCCGGCACCAAGGTACATCTGTCTGGCATGCCGTTCACCGACGCCTCCGGCGACCGCCTGCGCAGTTGGCTTGGCGTGACGAGCGACGAATTCTACGACATCGAAAAATTCGCCATCGTCCCGATGGGCTTCTGCTTTCCCGGCCAGGATGCCAAGGGGGGAGATCTGCCGCCGAGGCGCGAATGCGCGGCGGCCTGGCGCGCGCCTTTGATGGCCTCGATGCCACGGATCGATCTGGTGCTGACGATCGGCATCTATGCGCAGTCCTGGCACATGGGTGCGGCGCGCCGGCCCTCCCTGACCGAAACGGTCATGGATTGGCGCTCCATCTGGGAGAATTCCGTCGGTCCGAAAGTGCTGCCGCTGCCGCATCCCTCGTGGCGCAACACCGGCTGGCTGAAGAAGAATCCATGGTTTGAAATGGATTTGCTGCCTTTTCTGCGTTCGGAAATCCGATATCGCCTCGGCTGACCTTACAGCAAGAAATCACTCGCTTTTCCGTCAATTGGCAGAATTTCTTTCTTGTGAAAGGTCGGAATAAGGGGGAGTATAGCCAATCTATTCCCCTGGGGAGCAAAATATGGACCGCCTCGATAGAAAAATTCTCCGCCTTTTGCAGGAGGACGCGACACTAGCGGTCGCCGACGTCGCCAAGAAAGTCGGGCTGTCGACAACACCTTGCTGGCGGCGCATCCAGAAGCTCGAGGAGGAAGGCGTCATCAAGCGGCGCGTTGCCATTCTCGACCATGAAAAGGTCAATGTGCGCGTCACCGTCTTCGTGTCGATCCGCACCAATTCGCACAGCCATGAATGGCTGCGGCGTTTCTCGGAAGTCATCCAGGAGTTTCCCGAGGTGGTCGAGTTCTACCGCATGAGCGGTGACGTCGATTATCTGCTGCGGGTCGTGGTTCCCGACATCGCCGCCTATGACGCCTTCTACAAGCGGCTGATCGCCAAGATCGAAATCCGTGACGTGTCGTCGTCCTTCGCCATGGAGCAGATCAAGTACACGACCGAAATCCCGCTCGACTACATGGTGCTGGACAAGGAATCGGGTGCCAACGCCGCCTGAGCTGCAGCAGGTTGTCCTGCTTAGTTCTTCTTTTTGTTGAGGAAACTCCAGGGCGAATTGACCGGCAGGGTGACGGTGTCCGGTACGCTGCCGACGGCGACCACGTCTGCCTTGCGGACGCTGTAGCCAGACTGGATGACGCTGACGCCGTCGAGGATGAACAGCTGGCTCTTCTCCATGTCCGGCTTCAGCGCGCCGGTGACCGCGACCGGCTGATAGGCCTCGGAGATTTTGTAGGGACGTGCCGGCGTGACCAGCACGATCTGGTTGGGGGGCGGCGTTGGCATGTGGCTGCACGCACCCGTCCACGGCACCAGCAGGAACTGATAGACAAGATCGCCGTCGCGATCGACCGGCAATGCGTAGCCGGCTAGCTGAATGCTTTTGTCCTGCAGGTTGAGGGACAGCGTCTCGCCATGGTCGGGCAATTTTGCCGCGATCATCGGCAGCCCGACGTTTTCGGCGGCGGATTGCGTAGCCGGACGCAGATCCTTCCAGAATATGTGCGCGGTCTCGGCCGAGGCATCGGTGGCCGCGGACACAAACAATGCCGCTGCGAAGGCCAGGATTGATTTGGGAGGATTGCTCATTGGCCGCGTCCATTTGAAGCTCAAGTAAAGACGCCGCTGTCAACGACGTCAACGCTCCCGCCGCATCACATGTCGGTAGCCGCATCACATATCGGCGAGATCCAGACATGCCGGAAAGCGAAATCCCGCGCCGTCAGCCTTTCCTGGCGACGATCCGCGCGAGCGTCTTGGCATTGGACAGCTCCCTTACGGCGTCCTTGCCGATCCAGCGCGCCGTCTTGTCTGCCGACTGCGCCAATCGTTCGGCGACAGCCAGGGCAGCGCCGTGCATGTCCATTGATCGTTTGCCGATCGACCGAAGCGCCCAGTTCACGGCTTTCTTCACGAAATTGCGGCTGTCGTTGGCATGCGTTTCGATGATCGGCAGGAAGGCGAGGAAGGTCGTCTCCGGCTCCTTCTTCCGGTGGACGACAGACCAGGCCATCATGGCAAAGGCCGTGCGCCGAACGAATTCCCGCTCGTCCGCCGCGAACTCGGCGATCAGTTCTTTCCAGGCGTCCGTGTCGACAAAGAGGTCGGAGACGCCGTCGACGATGTCCCAGGAGTCGAAGCTGGCCGCCCATCGTCTTGCATCTTCAGCAGAAAACCGTTTCGGGTCAGCCGTGACGGAGGCGATGAACTGCGCCTCCATGATGCCGGTGTCCCATAGCTCGAAGGCGCGCTCGTGGTTGCGTCTGATCTTCCTGGCGATCTGCCGCTGCATGCCGTGCGAGATACCAAGCGCACGGTCGATCTTGATGCCGTAGCGCAACATGCCGAGGCGGTTCTCCTCCGACCCGATAGCGCGAAGATGGGCGACGATTTCCGCGGCTGTGGATTGAGGTGAGAGCTCTGCCACGGCGGAAACCTACTTCTCCAGGCGCGCCAGCAGCGAGGACGTGTCCCAGCGCTTGCCGCCCATCGCCTGCACATCCTTGTAGAACTGGTCGACAAGTGCTGTCACCGGCAGTCTGGCGCCATTGCGATCGGCCTCGGCCAGACAGATGCCGAGATCCTTGCGCATCCAGTCGACGGCGAAGCCGAAATCATATTTGCCGGCATTCATTGTCTTGTGGCGGTTCTCCATCTGCCAGGAGCCGGCGGCACCCTTGGAAATCACCTCGATCACCTTCTCGATGTCGAGTCCGGCCTTCTTGCCGAAATGGATGCCTTCGGCCAGGCCTTGGACGAGGCCGGCTATGGTGATCTGGTTGATCATCTTGGTGAGCTGGCCGGCACCGGCCGACCCCATCAAGCCGACCATGCGGGCAAAAGCGTCGATAACAGGCTTCGCTCTGTCGAAAGCGTCCTGCTCGCCGCCGACCATGACGGTCAGCACGCCGTTCTCGGCGCCGGCCTGGCCGCCCGAGACAGGCGCATCGAGAAACGAAAACCCGCCGGCTTCCGCCGCCGCAGCTAGCTCGCGAGCGACCTCGGCCGAGGCCGTGGTGTTGTCGATGAAGACCGAACCCTTCTTCATCGATTTGAAGGCGCCTTCCGGACCGGTCGTCACCGAACGCAGATCGTCGTCATTGCCGACACAGGAGAAGACAAAATCCTTGCCCTCGGCGGCCTGTGCTGGCGTCGCCGCAAGGCTACCGCCATGCTGGCCAACCCATTGCTCGGCCTTGGCCTTGGTGCGGTTGTAGACGGTGACATCATGGCCACCCTTGTTCTTCAAGTGCCCGGCCATCGGATAGCCCATCACGCCAAGACCGAGAAATGCAACAGATGCCATGAGCTTGCCCTTCAGAAACGGAATTTGCTGCGAAAGCTCTAGGCTCTGCGCTCAATTCGTCAAGACGCGTAGGGCAGGATCGGCTGGTGCAGCTGAATTGAAATAGTCAGCGTTTCAGGTGAACGGTGATCCGGCGCTCGATCCATTCGACGCCATGGCGCAATATCTCGACCATCACCAGATAGACGAGCGCGACCCAGATATAGGCCTGGATGTCGAACGAGTTGGCGAAGGCGAGCTTTGCATTGCCCATCAGATCATAGACCGTGATGATGGCGACGATGGCGGACGCCTTGACCATCAGGATCAGTTCGTTGCCATAGGGCCGCAAGGCGACGATCAGTGCTTGCGGCAGGATGATCTTGCGCAACGTCTGCAATTTGTGCAGGCCAAGCGAGGCAGCGCCTTCCCACTGCCCACGAGGCACGCTCTCGATGGCGCCGCGCAGAATCTCGGCCTGATAGGCGGCGGTGTTGAGCGCAAAGGCAAAGACGCCGCAATTGAACGCGTCCTTGAAAAAGTCCCAGAGGCCGATCGACTGGAGTTCGATCCTGAATGAGCCCAGTCCGTAATAGACGAGATAAGTCTGGACCAGCAGCGGCGTGCCGCGGAAGAAATAGACGTAGCAATAGGCGAGGCCGGACAGGATCCGGTTCTTGGACATGCGCCCGTAAGCGACGGGCACCGACAGAATCGCGCCGAGCACCATCGATATGGAAACCAGCGCGAGCGTAACCCCAAGCCCGCTCAAATAAGCCGGCGCATATTTGGCGAAGAAATCGGGATTCCAGGCAAGGAAGAGATAGCTGACGATGCCAATGCCGAACAAAATCCATAGGCAGACCAGCGCGTAACCGGCGATACGCCTGCGCGGCCAGCCGCGCGCCCGTGGCGGCGGCCGTTCGACCATTGTGGCCGTGGCGCTCATCGCTGCGCCTCCTGCCGACCAAGCGAGCGCAGAATAGCGCTGGTGGCGAAGGACGACAGGACGGCCAGGGCAAGAAAGACCAGGGAGGCGACGCCGAAGAACAGGAAAGCGTGCTTGGTGACACGGGCGGCAATGCTGGCATTGCGCAGCGTCTCGGCCAGGCCGACGACCGACACCAGCGACGTGTCCTTGAGCAGGCTGAGCCAGCAATTCTCCAGGCCGGGGAACGCGATGCGCAGCAGCTGCGGCACGATCACCTTGCGCATGGTCAGCCAGTTCGAAAGACCGATGGCATAGCCGCCCTCGTATTGGCCTTTGGGAATGGCGCGGAAGGCGGAAAGAAAAACCTCGCTGGCATAGGACGAGAAGATCAGCGCAAGCACGATCATGCCGGCGACGAAGCTGTTGACGTCGATGGTGGTGTCCGGCCGGAAATACCTGACGAGATGCTGCAGCAGGATCGGCATGCCGAAGAAGAACAGGAAAAGCGTCACCAATTCCGGCAGACCGCGAAAGACGGTGGTGTAGATGTTGGCGGCAAGGCGCAACGAGGGTTCTTCGGACTGCTTGGCGAGTGCAATGAAAAAGCCGATCGTCAATCCGATGGGCAGCGTGGCAAGCGCAAGCGCAATGGTGATCAGTGCGCCATAGGCAATATCGTCAAGCCAGCCTTCGGGTCCCCAACTGAGAAGTGTCCATATGCTCTGGGCTGGCATCGATCGGTCTTATCCCCACGGCATTCCCAAGATGAACAGAAGACGGCGGGGGAATTCCCCGCCGTCTTGACCGTATTTATCAGGACTCGGCGCCGTAGACGTCGAACTTGAAGTACTTGTCGTTGATTTCCTTGTATTTTCCATTGGCGCGAATGGCGTCGATGGCCGAGTTGAGCTTGTTGACCAGGTCGGTTTCGCCCTTGCGCACGGCAATACCGGCGCCAGGCCCGAAGATCTCGACCGGCTGCGGCGAAGGTTGGCCGAGGATCTTGCAGCAGGCGCCGTCAGGCGAATCCAGAAACTGCTGCAGCACGACAATATCGTCCTCGATGGCGTCGAGACGGCCATTGGCAAGATCTGCCTGCTCCTCGGGGCTGCTCGGATAGCCCTTCACGGTGCTGTCGGTGTAGGTCTTCGAGGCATAGTTGAAATGCGTCGTGGTGGTGGCGACGCCGATGGTCTTGCCGGCGAGATCTTCCTTGGTCACGCCTTTCAGCGTGCTGTCCTTCGGCACGGCGAGAGCCGACGGCGTGTTGTAGTATTTGTGCGAGAAGTCGACCTTTTCCATCCGCTCCGGCGTGATCGACATCGAGGCGACGATGGCGTCGAACTTGCCGGCCTGAAGGGCGGGAATGATGCCGTCCCAATCCTGGGCGACGAAGGTGCACTTGACCTTCATCTCGTCACAAAGCGCCTTGGCGATGTCGATGTCGAAGCCCACGAGCTGGCCATCGGCCGTGAGATTGTTGAATGGTGGGTAGGCGCCTTCGGTGCCGATCCTCAGGGTCTTTTCCTGGGCCTGGGCGACGCCGAGCGTCAGCAGCGCGGCCGATGCGGCAAGCGCGATACGCAGTGAAATACGCATGATGGTCCTCTCTTTATGGTCCCGGCCGTCGTTCCGAACGGCTCTGTGGGGCGGTGCTTTTGACCGCCCGCTGGCGCGATACTCCCACTCTTTCCAAGAAAAAAGCAACTGCAAAACCGTAAAAATGGGCAAGGCTATTCTGCCGTTGCGTCAGCGCTCAAGCAACGAGCCCAGTGGTGCGTTCGATGAAGTCGGCTATCGATTTTGCATCGTCGAGATCGAATACCGGCAGCAGCTCGCCTTCAATCGCAAAATCGGCGGCGACAGCGACGATGTTGGGATCCTCCGCCGAAAGCGGCGTGCGGTCCTTCGCATCCAGCCGGCGGGTTTCGATCTTGTCATGGGCTTCGCGCTTGTAGCCCTCGACCAGCACAAGGTCGCAAGGGGCAAGCCGCGACAGGACAGTCTCCAATGTCGGCTCATCCTCGCCGCGCAGTTCGTGCATCAGTGCCCAGCGAACGCCGGAGACGATCGCGACTTCGCTGGCACCGGCCTGCCGGTGGCGGAAACTATCGGCGCCCGGTTTGTCGATGTCGAAATCATGATGGGCGTGTTTCACTGTCGATACCTTCCAGCCGCGCCGGACAAGTTCGGTGACCAGCCTTTCGGTCAAAGTCGTCTTGCCGGAATTCTTCCAGCCGGTGATGCCGAAGACGCGTCTGTTCATGGCTTGATGCTCTGCAACAGACGCTCGGCAGACACAAGATCGTCCGGATCGTTGATGTTGAAGAAAGGGTCGACCCCCGCCGATTGCGGAACCGGGAACTCCACCTCGACAAAACCATGCCGGTCGATGAAAGCCGAAACCCGCCTGTTGTCCTCATCGACCAGAAAGTGCCGCAAGGCATCGCGGCAGCCCGTCGGCCAGAGCGCGAAGGTCGGGTGCCGCTTGCCGGCCGAGCGGGCAACGGCAATCGAACCGGGACTTTGATCGGCGGCCGCAGCCAGACGCTCGACAAGGTCCAACGGCAGGAAAGGCGTGTCGCCGGCAGCGCTGACGATCGCCTTGCAGCCCGGGTTGGCCGCGGCCCATTCGAGGCCGGTCAGGATTCCGGCGAGCGGCCCGGCAAAGCCGGGCACGCTGTCGGCAAGCACCGGCAGTCCAAAGCGCAGGAATCGTGCAGGATCGCCATTGGCGCTGAGCGCCAGCGATTCGATCTGCGGAGTGAAGCGCGACACGACCTGGTCAAGCAGGCAGCCATCGCCAAACGGCAACAGGCCCTTGTCGCCGCCGCCCATCCGTCTCGACTGGCCACCGGCCAGGATGATCCCCGCAATGTCTCGCTTCATGCCACGAAGCCTGTACGCCAGCCGTCGGAAATCACAAGAACCTTCAATGATCTGGCTAGATTCCGTCCGGAACCATGCTCGGCCCCGTGCTTTCGGCGACGATCTTGCGCCGGCCGGCGACCCGCTCGCGGTAGAGCGCATAGAGGCCCGAGCCGATGATGATGGTGGCGCCGACGATCATCGGCGGATCGGGGATATCGGCGAAGATGAACAGGCCAAGCAGGATCGACCAGATCAGGGCCGTATAGCGGAACGGCGCGATGAAGGAGATGTCGCCCGCCCGCATCGCCATGATGATGAACTGGTAGCCGATCAGTACCAGCACCGCCGCCAGGGCCAGCAGGGCTGTGCTGTCCCCCGTCATCGGCGTCCAGCCGCCCATTGCCGGCAACAGCGCCGCACCGACGATGGTCATGGCAAGCGCGGTTGCCGTCGACACCAGCAATGTCGGAATGGCCTTGGGAATTTGCTTGGTGGCGAGATCGCGCACCGCACAACAGGCAACGCTGGCCAGCGCCGCCAGCGAGTAGATGCTGAACCCTTCGAAGCCAGGCCGCACGATGATCAGCACGCCGGCAAATCCGATGGCGATGGCCAGCCAGCGCCGCCAGCCGACAGCCTCGCCAAAGACGAGCGCGGCCCCCATCGTCACCGCCAGTGGCAGCGCCTGCAGCACCGCCGAAACATTGGCGATCGGCAAATGGGCGAGGGCGACGAGAAAACTCACCGTGGCACCGGCCTCGCTGATCACGCGCAGGGCCACCAAAGGGTGCAGCATCGAGCCCGGGCGGGCGAGCGCGCCGCGCTGCCAGGCGAGCAAGCCAACGAAAAGCGAAGCGAAAGCCCCACGGATCAACATGACCTGCGCCATGTTCATCGATTGTGACGAGTATTTGGTGATGGCGTCGTTGAGGCAGAAGCCGGCCATCGCCACCATCATGAACAACGCGCCGCGAATATTTGGTGACAGGGGCAAGACGGCTACCGGTTCTGCTAATGCATGTCGCCCAAAAGTGACCTCGATTTTTGGGAAACGGCATGCATAAGAAACAAAGACCTAAAGCGCGTCACCTGAATCCGTTCAAACGCGACGCGCTTTAGGCAGCAAGCCTGTAACAGCCGGGCATGAAACAGCAATAGCAAAGGGCTGGGCCACAGCCTTGTTTGTGGCCCAGAAGATCACCTGCAATGGCGGCAGAACTTACTTCTTCGGCGTCAGCACCTCGGTGCCATTGCCTTCCTTGCCGGCGATGGTCCACAGACCATGCAGCGAGCCGTCGTCCGTCATCTTGTAGACGACGAGGCCGATATCCTTGCCCATGACATAGCCGGCGGAGAAGGCGTCATCGTTGCGCATGCAGATGCCGTCGGAAGATGAGCCACCGGTTTCCCAATGGATCGCGCAGGTCGTCCCGCTGGTCAGCGTGATGGTGGCTTCGCCGCCATAGGCCGAACCGTCGAAGTTGGTGCCGGCGACCGTATAGGTGCCGCCGATCGACTGCGCCGCGGCGGGCGCGGCCGCGAGACCGAGCAAGGCGAGAGAAAGAATGAGTTTGCGCATGATGTATTCCCCCTGTGAGCGAAGAGCCGCTTCCAGAGAAAGGCTAGGCTGGAACAGACTGGCCGTAAATCCGGCTGCGGTTCGCGAACAAGACTTTTTCTGGGGTGTGGTCCGAAACGTTCATGGTCCCTTGAGACTGCCGGCAATGGCGCCGACCAGCGGGTCGTATTTCGACTTCAGGGCCGGAGGGTAGTCGACCCAGACCGTGCGGATGACGCCATCTCCACCAAACAGGCGCCGCTCGTAAAAGATCTTTCCTTCCTTCAAGCCCGACAGCACTGCCCAGTCCTTTCCGGCCCTGCTGTAGGTCACCTTGTAGCCCGGCTCGTTGCTCGCCTTCTGCGCCGCGACAAAGCCTTTCGGCGTATCGTCGTCGATGTTGAGGATGCCCGAGCAGATCAGGCTGGCACCATCGGCACTCAGCCATTGCTGCCCGTCGCCATTGTCGGGCTCGGGCTGGTGCTCGGTGAAGATTTCCTCGGGAAAGGTGCAGACGGTGCCGAAGCGCTCGTTCACATAGGTGAACGGCGCGGCAATTGCCGTGCTCGCCGCGATCGCAGCGAAAAACGTCCTGAATGAAAAGAACCGCCGCATGTCTTGCCCCGAAGTCGATGACCGCACGGCAATTCTTGCACAGATCGGCGGGAAGATCAGCCGCCGGTGACGCTCATATGGCGCGATACCGATGGGCGGCTGGTGCGGCGGTCGATGATGAAGTCATGGCCTTTCGGCTTGCGGCCGATCGCTTCGTCTATCGCTTCGGCGACCAGCTCGTTGCCTTCGGAGGCGCGCAAGGGCGCGCGCAGGTCAGCGGCATCTTCCTGGCCCAGGCACATATAGAGGGTGCCGGTGCAGGTCAGCCGGACGCGGTTGCAGCTTTCGCAGAAATTATGCGTCATCGGCGTGATGAAGCCGAGCCGTCCGCCGGTCTCGGCGACCTGGACGTAGCGGGCCGGGCCGCCGGTCTTGAAGGGAATGTCGGTCAGCGTGAACTGGCGTTCCAGCGACGCGCGCAGCAGCGACAGCGGCAAATACTGGTCGGTGCGGTCGGCATCGATCTCGCCCATCGGCATGGTTTCGATGACCGTCAGGTCCATGCCGCGGCCATGCGCCCAGCGCATCATCTCGGGCAGCTCGGCGTCGTTGAAATCCTTCAGCGCCACCGCGTTGAGCTTGACCTTCAGCCCCGCCGCCTGCGCGGCATCGATGCCTTGCATGACCTTGTCGAGATGGCCCCAGCGGGTGATCTTGTGGAACTTGTCGGCATCGAGCGTATCGAGCGACACGTTGATGCGCTTCACGCCGCAATCGGCGAGTTCGGCGGCAAAGCGCGACAGCTGCGAGCCGTTGGTGGTCAGCGTCAGTTCTTCCAGCGCGCCGCTGGCGAGATGCCGCGACAGCTGGCGCACCAGATGCATGATATTCTTGCGCACCAGCGGTTCACCGCCGGTCAGGCGCAATCTCCTTACGCCCTTTTCGATGAAAACCGTGCACAGCCGATCGAGTTCTTCCAGCGACAGCAGGTCTTTCTTCGGCAGGAAGGCCATGTCCTCGGCCATGCAATAGGTGCAGCGGAAATCGCAGCGGTCGGTGACCGACACGCGGAGATAGCTGATCGTGCGGCCGAAAGGATCAATCATGTCCATGCAAGCGCTTCCCGTGGCCGTGAACGGCTTCGTTATATACCGCTATGTGATACGATCCGGCCATTCATTCAAGATACCGCCTCTCGATCTTTGGTAACATCTCTCAGCCGACATCGCATGTCGGTCGGTCTCATCAGGCCTTTTCCCGTTTGGCGAAGCGGCGTAGGGAAGGGCGGGTGATACGGGATCGAACAGCATGACCGCACCGAAAGAACTCCGGGTCTCGAAGGACCGCAAACTTCTGTCCGTAACCTTTCCCGACCATCGGCCGTTCGAACTGCCGGCGGAACTGCTGCGTGTCGCCTCGCCATCGGCCGAGGTGCAGGGCCATTCGCCGGATCAGCGGGTGACGGTTCCTGGCAAGCGCAATGTGGCGATCCTGAAGATCGAGCCGGTCGGAAACTATGCTGTGCGCATCACCTTCGACGATTTCCACGACACCGGCATCTTCACCTGGAATTACCTGCACACGCTTGGCCACGAGAAGGATGCGCGCTGGGAAGCCTATCTCGCGGAGCTTGCGGAAAAGGGCCTGAGCCGGGACCACTAGATTGATTCCGCTCGCTGTCGTCAAAACGTCATCGAGATGGCGTAGCGCCGGCAAAGGTTTGGAGGCGAGAAAAATGTCCGTCATCACCACGGTCGAACAGCTCGAGGCGCTCTATGGCGTTCCAGGCGAGGCCTCACTGGTCAAGGAACTCGACCAAATCATTCCCGAATATGCCGCCTTCATCGAAGCCTCGCCCTTTGTCGCGCTGGCAACCAGCGGGCCGGAGGGGCTGGACTGCTCGCCGCGCGGCGATCTCGCCGGCTTCGTGCGCATCCACGATCCGAAAACGCTGATGATGCCGGACCGTCGCGGCAACAACCGCGCCGATTCGCTAAGAAACATCATCCGCGACCCGCGCGTCGGCCTGCTGTTCCTGGTGCCTGGCTCCGGCACGACGCTGCGCGTCAACGGCCGCGCTCATATCACCACGGATACAGCGCTGTGCGCGTCATTCACGGTGGATGGCAAGGCGGCGCGATCGGTAACCGTCGTCGATATCGATTCGGTCTACTTCCAGTGCGCCCGCGCCATCCTCCGCTCCGAGCTTTGGAACCCGGCAAGGCACGTCGACCCGAAGTCGCTGCCGACGCCCGGACAGATCCTGGAAATCACCAGCCGCAGGAACATCGACGGCGAGACCTACGACAAGGAATGGCCGGAACGGGCGAAGAAGACGATGTGGTAGGTTTGGGCTGAAAGGGCCGTCACACCTCTTTCAGCACATCATAGATCTTGCGCATCTGCTCGCCGATCATGTCGCATTGTTCCGGCGTCGACTGGCTCATCGCCTTCTCGATCAGCGCCATATGCACTTTCAGCGCTTGCATCAGCAGCGCCTCGCCGGCCTCGGTGAGCGCGAGCCGCAGGATGCGCTTGTCCTTTTCGTCGCCTTCGCGGCGCAGCAGGCCGCGCACTTCCAGCTGCGGCAAAAGCATGGTGATGTTGGAGCGGCCGACGAGCAGCTTGCGGGCAAGATCGTGCTGCGACATGCCGGGGTGGCGATAGAGGTTCATCAGCACGTCGAGCTGCGCCGGTTTCAAATCGAGCGGTGCAAGCTTCACCGCGAGCGTGCGCTCCAGCACATGGCATGCGCGCGCCACCGCGACCCAGTTGCGGAAACGCGGGTTGTCCCAAGGCAGCTCTTGTTTATTGTTCATCTTTGAACTATTATGTTCATGCTTGAACGTATGGATGGATTTTCACTATGGCATCATTCGGGCTGAAGGTCATCCGGGGCGTGTTCGGTGCGGCAGAGCGTGTCGCGCCGCGGCTTAGCGGACGCGCGGCGTTCGAATTGTTCTGCCGCACCCCGAATGTCAAGGCGCTCAGCGATGGCGAGCGCCGCGCTGTCGAGCGTGCGTCCGGGTTCATGACCGAGGCGCGTCATCACCGGCTGAAGACCGCGACCGGCTGCGTCATGGTGCACGAGTTCCGGCCGGAGCCCGGCAGGGCGGCCGTCGGCACGGTGCTCGTCGTCCATGGCTGGCGCTCGCGCACCGAATATATGCGCGCCTTGATCGAAGGCTATCGCGCCGCCGGCTACAGGGTCGTTTCGCTTGACCTGCCCGGCCACGGCCAGTCGCAGGGCCGGCGCCTCAACATGGTCAATGCGGTGGATGCGGTGCGGGTTGCCGGCGAATGGTTCGGTCCCTTCGTGGCAGCCGTCGGCCATTCCTTCGGCGGCGCCGTCGCCGCCAATGCCATCGCCGGTTCGGTCAAGAACATTCCGCCGCTGGCGGCCGGACGCCTGGTGCTGATCGCGGCGCCAAGTTCCCTGCCGGCGATCTTTGCCGACTTCAGTCATATGTTAAATGTCGGCCCGCGCTCGCAAGCCGCCATGGCGGACCGGGTCGAGCATCTTTCCGGCCGGCCGCTGCACGAATTCACCGGCGACCGTCAGCTCGCCCAGGCGCCGGTGCCGACCCTGGTCATCCATGCGCAGGACGATCGCGAAGTGTCGGCCGATCATGCAAGGCGCTATGCCGGCGCCGGCGGCCATGTGCGGCTCTACTGGGCCGACGGGCTCGGCCACCGCCGTATTCTCGCCGACAAGGGCGTGGTCGAACGCGCGGTCGGCTTCGTGACGCATCGCGAGCCATTGCTGCTGCACTGAGCGGCGGTCGAGATTATTTCTTCTTCTCGCCGGGTTCGACCGGCAGTCCGGCGGCCTTCCAGGCGGTGTAGCCGCCAAGGATGTGCTTGACCGGCGAAAGCCCCATGTCCTGCGCCGTCTTTGTGGCCAGCGCCGAGCGCCAGCCGCCGGCGCAGAAGAACACGAAGCTCTTTCCCGAGGCGAAGAACGGCTTGTGGTAAGGGCTTTCGGGGTCGATCCAGAACTCCAGCATGCCGCGGGTGACATGCTTGGCGCCGGGAATCCTGCCGTCTCGTTCCACTTCGCGCGGATCGCGCAGATCGACGAAGATGGTGTCTTCATCGTCGAGCAGTCCGGCTGCCTCCTCCGGCGAAACCACTTCGATCTCGGCGTTCGCCTCGTCCAGCAGCTCGCGATAACCCTTTTTCACGCTCTCGTCCCTCCCGGCCTTGCTGGCGAATTTCGATCACACCAGCCGGCGTTTGTCACGCCGCGTCGGTGCCGGCCATTGTCGTCCAGGCAGCCATGGCACCGGCCACCGTCGCCAGCAGGGCATCGTGCGAGGCTCCGTCGCGTGCCTGGATCGACATGCCGTGCTGGACCGTGGCGAAGAAAGTCGCGGCGGCACTAGAGTCGAAATCCGCCGGCAATTCGCCTTCGGCAACGCCGCGCTCGAGACGCTTCTGCAGGGCGGTGTGGTTTTCGGCACGACGACGGCGCAGATCGTCGCAGATGGCGCCTCGGCTCGAATCCTGATGCAGCGCGCCGAGCGTGATCAGGCAGCCCTGCGGGCGATCGCTCTGCGCATAGGCCTTCGCCGTCAGGCTCAGGAATTGTTCGATCGCCTGCCGCGCGGTCGGAGCCTCGTCCAATGCCAGCCAGATGTCGGCACCCTCGGTGTGCGAATAGAAATCCATCGCCTCCAGGAACAGTGCCTCCTTGCTGCCGAAGGCGGCGTAGAGGCTGGGCGAGTTGATGCCCATGGCGGCGGTCAGCTCGCTCATCGATGCGCCTTCGTAGCCACGCGCCCAGAACACCTGCATCGCGCGTCGCAGGGCTGCGGTTCGATCGAAGGTGCGGGGGCGGCCTCGTTCCGGCATGATGCTCTTTTCTGTGTTGATCGATACATAATTAAGTTGACGCCGGTGGGCAAGGCTGACAGATATTTATGTATCGATCGTTACAAAAGGAGAAATCGATGTCATTCAAGCAACTGGGCGGCAAGGCCGCGCTCGTCACCGGCGGCAGTCGCGGCATCGGTGCGGCGATTGCGCGACGGCTCGCGGCCGACGGCGCCAGTGTCGCGCTGACTTATGTGCATGGCGAGGAGCAGGCTCGCTCGGTTGTCGCCGAAATCGAGGCCAAGGGCGGCCGCGCCATCGCGATCAGGGCCGACAACCGCGATGCGGTCGCCATAGACAAGGCCGTCGACGACGCAGTGACCGCCTTCGGCCGGCTCGACATCCTGGTCAACAGCGCCGGCATCTGGCGGGCCGCCCCCATCGACACGCTGTCGCTCGCAGATTTCGACGAGACCATGGAGGTCAATCTCCGGGCTCCATTCATCGCCTCGAAGGCGGCGGCCGTGCATATGGGTGAGGGCGGCAGGATCATCTCGATTGGCAGCAACCTTGCCGAGAGGGCGACCGACGGCAGCCTCACGGCCTATTCAGCCAGCAAGGCGGCGCTGGTCGGCCTGACCAAGGCGCTGGCGCGCGACCTCGGCCCGCGCGGCATCACCGCCAACGTCGTCCACCCCGGTTCGACCGACACCGACATGAACCCGGCCGACGGCCCGCACGCCGAGCATCAGCGCCGGAAGATGGCAACACCGCGTTTCGGCAAGGCCGATGACATTGCCGGTATGGTCGTCTGGCTTGCAGGCCCTGAAGGCCGCTTCGTCACCGGCGCTGCCCTGACCATCGATGGCGGCGCCAACGCCTGATCCCGAGAGATTTCCGGCTGGGGCGGAACAACCCTCCGCTCCAGCCGTCACGATCTTGTGAAACCGTTCTGCAACAGGCTTTCCAAAATTTATGAAAGCTTAACGAAATCGGTATGAATCAGTATAGTCGCGCCTTACATCCGCCATGCGGTGAGCGGGACGATCTAGCGTGCGGAACGGGAACCGGTTGCGGCCGGAGCGGGTGATTCATGAAATTCCTCGGAAACAAAGCAACCGTGATGCCGCTGATGGCGATCACGGCAACGCTGGCTTTCGGTGTACCCCAGGCAGGCGCGCAGGGGCTCTTCGACATGCTTTTCGGCGGCGGCGTCAAGCATGCGCCGAAAGGCGAGTTTCCGCCCCCGCCGCCGAAGAACAAGCCAAAGCCGAAAGTGTCCGGTGGTGGCGGCGGCAATGTGAAGATCAGCAGCCCATCCTACTACACCTACAAGGCCGACCGGCTGGTTCGCGTCGACTTCTCGGCATTGGCCGCGACGCCGCAGCCGGCGACACCGCAGGACGCCGCCTTCGTGCCGTCGGCAACGGGCGCTGCGTTCCGTGATGCGGTTGCCAGCTTGGGTGACTACGAACTCTTAGCCGAGCCCGACATCGCCAAGGCGCTGATCGCGTATTACTCGGCCAATCCGGATTTCATCTGGATAAGCGGAACCAGCCTCAACAGCCGCGCGCAGGATGCGGTGCGGGTGCTTGGCGAGGCTTCAAGCTATGGCCTCACGCCCGCCGACTATACGGTCGAAGTGCCCGCTGCCGGCGCATCGTCGGCCGATGCCAATGCGCAACTGAAAGAGCTCGTCCGTTTCGAGATGGCGCTTTCCGCGCGTGTGCTGCGCTATGCCCACGACGCCCAGAACGGCCGCGTCGATCCCAACCGCATGACCGGCTACTATGATTTCCCGGCCAAGCCGCTCGACTTGCAAGGCGTGCTGAGGACGCTGGCGCATACCCAGCAAGTGCGCACCTATCTCGAATCGCGGCATCCGCAGAATGCGGAATACCAGGCACTGCGCGTCGAGCTGGAATCGCTGCAGGCCAGTGCGGAAAACGAAATCGTCGTCGACCCCAAACTGTTGCTGAAGCCGGGCGAAACCAGTCCCGAACTGCCGAAGCTCCTGACCTTGATCGCGCGCAATCTCGATGACGAGATGGGCGGCGCCTATGGCGAGATCCTGTCCAGGCTGGCCACCAGCGACGTCTACGTTCCGGAACTGGTCCCGGTCATCAAGGCCGTGCAGCAGAAGGCAGGCATGAAGGGCGACGGCGTCATCGGCCCGCGCACTGTGGCGACGCTGGCCGGAACATCCAAGGCCGACAAGCTGCTGAAGGTGGAAGTGGCGCTGGAGGAACTGCGCTGGCTGCCCTCCGATCTTGGCAGTCCGCGCGTCTTCATCAACCAGCCGGCCTTTACCGCAAGCTACATCGACAATGGCGAGGAAAAGCTCAAGACGCGTGTCGTCGTTGGCCGGACCACCAACCAGACCTCTTTCTTCTACGACCAGATCAAGCAGGTCGATTTCCATCCCTATTGGGGCGTGCCGCAGTCGATCATCGTCAACGAGATGCTGCCGAGATTGCGCAACGATCCGGGCTATCTCGACCGGGCCGGCTACGAGGTGACGGATTCGCGCGGCAAGCGCATTCCTTCGTCGGCGGTCAATTGGGGCGCCTATGGCTCCAACATCCCCTACAGCGTTCGCCAGCAGCCGAGCGAGGCCAACGCGCTGGGCGAGTTGAAGATCCTGTTCCCCAACAAGCACGCGATCTACATGCACGACACCCCGCAGAAATCATTCTTCCAGCGGGATATGCGCGCGCTCAGCCATGGCTGCGTGCGGCTGCAGGACCCGCGCGGCATGGCAGCGGCGGTGCTTGGCACCTCCGTGGACTATATCGCCGAGAAGCTGAAGCACGGCCATGCGACCGAGAATGTGACGCGCACGATCCCGGTCTATGTCGCCTATTTCACCGCCTGGCCTGATCTGTCCGGCAAGGTCGAGTATTTCGGCGACGTCTACGACCGCGACTCGCGCCTCAAGCAGGCTCTGGACGCTACGGAGGCGGTTCGCTCGCCTTCGAGTTGATCCAGGACTTTCGGTAGGCCGTTAACTCATAAATACGGAATGACCGAAAGCGGAAAGGCGGCTGAGAGGGAACGAGGAGCGGCGGCTACCGTTATCGAACAAGCTCAAAACGCAACTGTGATCCTGTTTCGGTAGGGACGAACGATGTTGAGCGCTCGAAGCGATTCTGCGACGGTGTTTTGCCATCGTCGGCATTCTGCCGATGGCTGACGAAGGTGGACCAAGCTACGGAAGTGGGCACGTTTCGCGTTCAGATGGAAGACGCGCAACCGTTGGCACGACACCATACGATGCCAACGACTTCGGGCCTTCATTCGCGATCACACGGCCACAAAACAGAGGCCCTGACCTACTCCGCGAAATGGTCACTAACGGAGGCGCCGATGTCGAGCCATTATGCGATTCTCGAAGCCCCCTCCACGCTGGGCCTGGCGACCGACGGTGTGGAGCGCTTGCCTGACCGGCTCCTGGACCTTGCCTTGCGGAGCGCATCCAGGCGCGCCGGGCCGGGCGGCTGGCTGTGCCTGCGAAGGACCCGACGCCCGATCCCGAGACCGGCACCCTGAACGCCAGGGCAATTGCGCAGTGGTCGCCCAAGCTCGCCGACGCCGTGGAAGCGGTGCTTGACGCAGGCGGGTTTCCAGTGGTGCTGGGCGGCGATTGCACGATCGTGCTGGGCTCGGCGCTCGCGTTTCGACGACGCGGCCGCTACGGCTTGCTCTTCATTGACGGCAACGCCGATTTCTTCCAGCCAGAGGCGGAACCCAATGGTGAGGGCGCCTCGATGGACCTCGCCTTCGTCACCGGCTACGGTCCATCGCTCCTGACCGACATCGAAGGTCGCGGTCCTCTGGTCCGCCCTGAAGACGCTGTCGCCTTCGCGTATCGCGATCACAAGGATCAGGAGGAGTACGGAAGCCAGCCGCTCCCCGAAGAGCTCAAGGTGCTTGACCTTCCCGCTGTGCGCGCCACGGGCATCGAGGCCGCCGCACGCGAAGCGATCGATCACCTGACGAGAGCTGAATTGGACGGCTTCTTCATCCATCTCGACGCCGACTGTCTCGACGACGTCATCATGCCAGCTGTCGATTTTCGCGTGCTAGGCGGGTTGTCGTGGGACGAGCTGACGGCTGCGCTCCGGCTTGCCTCGGCGAGCGGCAAGGCAGTCGGCCTCGAGATCACCATCTACAATCCGCGCCTTGATGAGGACGGCAGCGCCGGACGCGGCCTCGCCGACGTACTGGCCGCTGCGCTCGGAACAGCAGCGCCATGACGACGAGCTATGGCTGCTCTCAGGCAGCAAGGCGCACTGAGCGACCGATTTGAGATCGTTTTCCGACTGGCGGCTTTCATAATGCGGCGGAATCTGTTTCTTTCAGGCTCGGCATGAGCCGATATGCCGGGCTCGCGATTGTGAGCCTGCAAGCTAGTAGCGCTGGAACAATGGCCGCCGGAAGCCGGCGTCGCGCCCGGCGATCAGCCAATAGAGCAACCCGGCGACAAGTCCGGCAGCGGCAATGATGCCGATGTCGACCCAACGCTCCGGGTCCATATCCTCCGGTGCACTCGGCCAGATCAGGGCGAAACCGCCGACCGCGGCGCCGGCGCCGAAAACCATGTGCAGCAGGACATTGCGCAACGAGAAGAACTCGGCGATCAGCGCGAAGATCAGCGTCTGCAGCGCGGTCACCACGATGGTCAGGAAATAGACGAACATGCCGAGCGGCGGCACCAGCAGCACCGCGATCGGCGAAACGCCCATGACGTCGAAATAGCTGGGCGCGTTGGGCAAGGAGCTGAGCACGCCATAGATCACCGCGATGGCGATCAGGCCGACCAGCACCGACACGAAGTAGCCGGCCAACATCATCAATATGCGCTTCATCACGTGCTTTGCCGTCGCCATCCCCATCCCCCAATGCGGCGCCCAGAGCAATTCCAGGAAAAGTGTGAAACGGTTTCCGTCCGGAATTGCGCCAAAACAAAGAGTTAGAGCGGTTCACCGTTTCCATGAAGCGGTGAACTGCTCTGGCGCACAGTCAGCCATCAAAGCGACGCTGACGCAAGGGGAGGCGCCCGCGCCGGGAATGGCCGCTGACACGGCCGGGAACGAAATGTCTGCCGGCGAACCCTATTTCGGCTCCGCCGTCACAGGATCGTAGGTGATTTCGACCTTCGCCTTGTCCGCCGTGTAATAGGTGACGGTGTAGGCGCCGCTGTCCCAGTCGACCTCGTCCACATAGCGAAAGCCGTCGCGCTGCTCGACCTTGGCGATGATCTCGGACAGCTTCTTGGCATTGGGCGGCGGCAGCGGCTTGTCGTCCGCGGCCAAGGCCGGCGCGCCGGCGAGAAGAACGGCGACGCTGGTCGCCGGCAGAAATCTGGACATGGCTTTCCCTCAAGTTTTCGTCGGAGAGAAACTCGCTGGCGTGCCGGTTTGTTCCGCAGCCGGAATGCGTGCCGATTCAGTCCACAGGTTTGCAGCTGCCCGAATAATGGGCCGCCGCCCGCTTGACTTACGCAGCGCGTCGTTGAGCGGGGTGGAGACCTGAACGGGTTCGACGAGGGTCGACGGCGGTCACGATGCTGTGGTGGTGATCGCAATAGACGCGATCCGCCGAAGTTGGCCCAGCACAGAAACGATAACCGCCGGGCACTGACCGGTCTTCGCTCACCGGGAAGCGGCACTGATAGACGCCTAGCTGAATGAGGGGGACGTCTTTCGAAATCGGTCTGATATTTTCAGGCATGGTTTTTCAGGTTCCTGGTTCATAGCCATTGCCGGCCGATGGCCGCAAAGCGACCGTGTCAAGGCGAGCTTCTCTCGTTTTGGAGGGCTGTGGATCACCATATGGTGTTGGTCGCAGCGTCAATGAAGCCCGAAACCCTGCATTTCGGAAGTCAATCATTGCGACTTAAGGCCACACCAGCTGCTGGGCGGGCGGGCTACGGAAGCGAATACATCTGTCAGCAGAAGTGTGGTCGCGTCCCCGAGCATCTCTGCGAACCGCTTCGCCGGTGCTATGGTGTGCCTGCATGATCAGGCAGCAGGGATATGAGCCATGCCCGAAGTCACCCGCCGTACACTTCTTGCGTTCACCGCCGTGGCCTCAGTCATTGAACCGACATTTGCTGAAGGGGAAGGGGCCTCACCCGGATTGCGGGCGCTGATCGGAGCCCATGAAGCCACCTATGTCGGGCTTCACAGGGTTGTTCATCAAGCGGGCAGTAGCAGCCACGAACGCAAGAGGGCAGACCGGATTGAACAGGAAGCACTGCTGGCCATCTGCTCCTATCCTGCGATCAGCCGAGGCGATCGCCGGGCCAAGGCCGATTACCTGTTGACCGCCGAGGCTCGGGGTGAACTCGACCTGGAAGAGCACATGCAGGCCATCCTGCACTCGATGAAGCGCTGATCGCGGCTGGTGCATCTCCACCAGACATCGCCAACTGCCGTAAGGATTTTGGTGGGCGATGCAGGGATTGAACCTGCGACCCCACCCGTGTGAAGGGTGTGCTCTCCCGCTGAGCTAATCGCCCGCTCGTTGCCCAAAGGCCAAGCGAGCCGCGATATAAGGGAGGCGGGTGCGGGAAGTCAAGGCGGTGTTCGGCGTTCCGACAGGATCGGATTGTCGGCCTATCCGGCCTTGTCTCGACGAGACGTGGCCGCTTCCAAAGGCAATCGAATATAGGTTCTTGCGAAGAGGACCCCCACCCTAGCCCTCCCCACAAGGGGAGGGAAGCTGCCGCGCTCTCGCCTTTTGCGTCGAGAACGTTGGAAATCTGCTGATATCAGCGCCGACGGAATCTCCTCCCCCTTTGTGGGGAGGGGTTAGGAGTGGGGGTATTCGTAGGGCGCAAGCCTTTGCCCATATGCGATTTCCTGCGCCGCTCCCCGTCAGTTTCCGGCGGCGGCAATCAGCTTTTGCGCCAGATCGAGCGTCAGGGCGTCGAAATGCGAGATGACCGCCGAGGGTTCGAATTCGCGGACATGGCGGTCGGTGTAGCCGAAATCGACCGCCACCACCGGGATGCCGGCGGCCTTCGCCGTGTCGATATCGGTTTGCGAATCGCCAACCATCAGCGCGCGGTGCGGGTCGCCGCCGGCCAGCTTGATGGTCTCGATCAGATGGCGCGGGTCGGGCTTGCGGAAGGCGAACGTGTCCTGGCCGGCGATGGCCGCGAAATGCTGGGTCAGGCCGAGCGCCTCGATCAGCGCCAGCGAGTTGGCTTCGTATTTGTTGGTGCAGATGGCGAGGGTATAGCCGGCCTCCTCGAAGCGCGCGATCGCCTCGACGACACCGGGGTATGGGCGCGATTTGCCGGGGATGTTGAGCGTGTAGTGATCGAGGAAAAGTTCCAGCAGCCGGTCGTGCTCCTCGACGGCAAGCGATCGCTGATGGGCGGCGTGCGCCCGCTCGATCATCACCCGGCCACCGTGGCCGACAAAACGCCTGAAGCCGGCTTCGTCGACCGCCGCGATCTCGCTGGCGGCCAGGCTGTGGTTCAGGCTGTCGAGCAGGTCCGGCGCTGTGTCGATCAGCGTACCGTCGAGGTCGAACACGATGATCGGTCGGGTCATGGTCTGTCCTGGGCAGGTGTGCAATGGGCAGGCGATAGCGGCTGCGGCGCGTCAAGGCAAGCGCGGGGCCAGTTCGTTCAGGCAGGGCCTGCCCATCAGGCCGGGCATTCGCGGCGGGCCGTCCGATATGAAAAAACCCGCCTCGACGGCGGGTTGTGGCGCAAATCAGCACCATGGACAAAAATGTAGCATAGCTGCCCTCACCGATCAAGGAAATAATTCCTACACAGGCATCACCTGGAGAAGCGCCGTCCAGGGCTTTGACCGGACCGGCAAAAATGCTACGAGCCCGGCAGCGAGTTTCCGGGGCAATTACCGACATGGATGCAAGGCAATTGAAGGTCGAAGCCGCGCGCGCCGCACTTGCCCATGTGGGCGACGGCATGCGGCTCGGCATCGGCACCGGCACCACGGCCGAAGAGTTCGTGCGGCTGCTTGCCGAAAAGGTCGCCACCGGCATGACCATCATCGGCGTGCCGACTTCGGAGCGCACCGCGTTGCTCTGCCGCGAGCTTGGCGTGCCGCTGTCGACGCTGGAGGAAACGCCAGAGCTCGATCTCACCGTCGACGGCGCCGACGAAGTCGACCCGGAACTGACGTTGATCAAGGGCGGCGGCGGCGCGCTGCTGCGCGAGAAGATCGTCGCCGCGGCGTCCCAGAGCATGATCGTCATCGCCGACCGCTCCAAGATGGTCGAGACGCTCGGTCGTTTTCCGCTGCCGATCGAGGTCAATCCGTTCGGCCTGCGCGCCACTGAAATCGCGGTTGCCACAGCGGCTGAAAAGCTCGGTCTTTCCGGGCCGGTCACATTGAGGATGACGGGGGGGCAGGCTTTTGTTACAGACGGCGGCCATTTTATCCTCGATGCATCTTTTGGCCGCATTCCGGATACAAGAGCGCTTTCGAATGCTCTCCACGCCATTCCGGGCGTGGTCGAGCATGGTCTTTTCATCGGGCTGGCTTCAGCGGCCATCATCGCCGGCGGCGACGGTATCCAAACCGTCCATGCCGCCCGAAAACCAGGGAGTTCTACCGATCATGACGTTGCATAACCGGGTTCGCAGCCTTTCCGTCCTTCTGGCGGCCTCGGCCGTTTTCGCCTTCTCTTCGCCGGCGTTTTCGCAGGATGTCACGGATTCGCACCTGAAGGCCGCCCGCGCGGCGGTCGCTGCGATCCACGCGACCGACCCGTTCGACAACATCCTGCCGCAGGCAGCCGCGGCGCTCGAATCGCAGCTGATCCAGAAGAACCCGGACATGCAGGAACTGATCGGCAAGACGATCAGCGAGAAGGCGCTGGCGCTGGCCTCGCGCCGCGCCGACCTCGAGAAGGAAGCAGCACTCGCCTACGCGAAAGTGTTCTCCGAAAAGGAACTGGCCGACATCGCCGCCTTCTACAATTCCGATTCGGGCAAGAAGCTGCTCGATAGCGGCCCGACGGTGACCCGCGAACTGGTCAAGGCAGCCGACATCTGGCAGAACGGCCTCGGCCGCGATCTCGCCCAGCAGGTTGGCGAAACGCTGGCCGCCGCCGCCAAGGCAAAGGCGCAGGCAGCACCTGCCGCGCCCGCCGACGGAGCCGCCGCTCCGGCCGATGGCGCAGCGCCCGCCGATGGCGCGGCCCCCGCGGACAATAACTGATCCCGCATTTCAAATGGCCTTGCGGCCTCCCGCGAAAGCCCGGCCTGTCCGGGCTTTTCTTTTGACGGTTTGCGGCCTACCTGTCTGACACATTTCTGAAGCTTGGGAGCCGCGTCATGGCCGGTTACGACTACGATCTTTTCGTCATCGGCGGCGGTTCGGGCGGGGTCAGGGCGGCGCGTGTCGCCGCGGCTCTCGGCAAGCGTGTCGGCATCGCCGAGGAATACCGCTATGGGGGCACCTGCGTCATCCGCGGCTGCGTGCCGAAAAAGCTCTATGTCTATGCCTCGCAATTTCCCGAGCACTTTGCCGACGCCGCCGGCTATGGCTGGACGGTGCCGGAAGCCAGTTTCGACTGGCAGACGCTGGTCGCCAACAAGGATCGCGAGATCAGCCGGCTGGAGGCGATCTACGTCAGGAACGTCGAGGGCGCCGGCGGCGAGACCTTCCACTCGCGCGCCATGATCGTCGATCCGCATGTCGTGCATCTCCTGGGTGAGGATCGCACCGTCACAGCAGACCAGATCCTGATTGCCACGGGCGGCCGCCCGGCGCCGCATCCGGCGCTGCCCGGCCATGAACATTGCATCTTTTCCAACGAGGCTTTCGACCTCAAGGAATTGCCCAAGGCGATCATGATCGAGGGCGGCGGCTACATCGCTGTCGAGTTCGCCAACATTTTTCACGGTCTCGGCGTCGACACCACGCTGGTCTATCGCGGCAAGGAGATCCTCAGCCGGTTCGACATGGACCTGCGGCGCATGCTGCACGAAACGATGGAAAAGAAGGGGATAAGAATCCTCTGCCATTCCGTGTCCGAATGGATCCGCAAGCGGCCGGACGGCCGGCTCGACGCGCTCGTCAGCGGCGGCGAGGTGCTGACCGTCGACCAGGTGATGCTGGCCATCGGCCGCATTCCCAACACCGAGAATATGGGCCTGGAAGGAATCGGACTGGACATGACCAAGACCGGCGCCATCGCCGTCGACCAATATTCCCGCACCAACATCGACAGCATCTGGGCGATCGGCGACGTCACCAACCGCGTGCAACTGACGCCGGTGGCGATCCACGAGGCGATGTGTTTTATTGAAACCGCCTTCAAGGGAAATCCAACCGCGCCCGATCACGAGACGATCGCGACCGCCGTCTTTTCACAGCCGGAGATCGGCACTGTCGGCGTGTCGGAGGACGACGCCGTCAAACGCTTCCCCGACATCGAGATCTACCGCGCGACATTCCGGCCGATGCGGCACACCCTGTCCGGGCGGGATGAGAAGATGCTGATAAAGCTGGTGGTCAACGGCGCGTCGAAGAAAGTGCTTGGCGCCCACATATTGGGGCCGGACGCCGGCGAGATGGCGCAGCTGCTCGGCATCCCGCTGAAGGCCGGCCTGACCAAGGACGATTTCGACCGCACAATGGCCGTGCATCCGACAGCGGCGGAAGAACTGGTCACCATGTACAAGCCGACCTATCGCGTGAAGGACGGCGCGCGGGTGGATTGACGGCAAAGCCGGACCGCGGGACTCCGCCGCAGCAAGGTATTTGCCACGGCGGAGATAAGGAAGCGGCTACAGCAGCGTGCCGCGCAGGATCACCAGCGCCACCGAGAAGTAGATCACCAGCCCGGTGACATCGACCAGCGTGGCGACGAACGGCGCCGATGCGCTGGCAGGGTCGAAGCCGATACGTTTCAAGGCGAACGGCAGCATCGACCCCGACAGCGAACCGAAGGTGACGATGCCGACGAGGGCCGCGCCCACCGTCGTGGCGATCAGCGGCCAGTGCGGGCCATAGTCGTAGAAGCCCATATATTGCCACAGCGCAATGCGGCAGACGCCGACCACGCCGAGCATGGCGCCCAGCACGAGACCGGTGGGCAGCTCGCGCAGCGCCACCCGCCACCAGTCGCCAAGACCGATCTCGCGCAGCGCCAGCGCGCGGATGACCAGCGAGGTCGCCTGCGAGCCGGAATTGCCGCCCGAGCTCATGATCAGCGGGATGAACAGCGTCAGCACGATCGCCTTCTCCAGCTCGCCCTCATAGCTCTGCATCGCGTTGGCCGTCAGCATCTCCGAGATGAACAGCGCGCACAGCCAGCCGCCACGTTTCTTGATCATGGCGAGGAAGCTCATCTTCATGTACGGCTCGTCCAGCGCCTCCATGCCGCCGAAACGGTGCACATCCTCGGTCGTCTCCGCGATCATCGTGTCGATGATGTCGTCGATGGTGACGATGCCGAGGATCTTGCCGTGGTCGACGACCGGAACGGCGAGCAGATCGTATTTGGAGATCGTCTGCGCCAGGGTTTCGCGATCGGTCAGCGGTCCGACCGTCACCGGAAGATGATCCGGCGCCACCGTCATGATCGAATCGTCGGGCTCCCCGGTGATCAGCCGGCGCAGGCCGGTCGAGCGCACGAGCAGGTGCGTCTGCGGATCGACGATATAGATCGCGTACACGGTTTCGCGCGTCCGCTCCACCTTGCGGATGTAGTCGAGCGTTTGCCCGACGGTCCAGTCCGAGGGCACGCTGACGAACTCCGTGGTCATGATCGATGCGGCGCTGCCTTCGGGATAGCCGAGGATGGAGAGCAGCGTTGCGCGCAGCGGCGGCGCAAGCCCGCCAAGCAGCTCGGATCGGGCCGGCTCTTCCAGCTCGCGCAGGATGTCGGCGGCACGGTCGACCGACATGGCGGTGAGCAGCTTGCCCGCCTTGGCGCGCGGCAGCGCCTCCATGAGCTCGGACGCGCCGTCGAGTTCCGGCTGGTCGAAGATCTCGACCAGACGCTCGAACGTCACTTCACAAAGCAGTTCCGTCGCGGTCTCTCGAGGCTCCCTGTTCAGGGCCTCGACAATGTCGGCGACGTGATCGTTGGCTAGGATACGGGCAATCGCGACGGCCTCGTCGCTGGCTACGGCGGTAAATTCGTTCATGGCTCACTCCTTGCCGTCCGGCAGGACATGAACCATGTGAGGTCACGTCAGGGCGGACGGCTGTTGCGTTCGACTGTGACTGTCGCCAGGCATGGCGCGGTGACCTTTCCGCTTGCGGGTTCGCGTTTTTACTATCTGCAAGCGGGCGCAACATAGGAGCGCGCCTTGCCGTGTCAATCGCGGTGAGGAGGGAAAATGCCGACGAGCGGCCGAGATCGCGAGACTGTGATTGCCGGCCGCCGTTCGACCAGGCAGACCGGGGTGGATTAACCGTTATTTCTGCTTCAGCCGGCGCGAGAAGCGCAGCCATTTGTCTTCGACCGGCCGCGGGACCGGCCTTGGCTGCACCAGAATGGTGGTGAGCTCGACGGGCAAGGTCGGAACCAGCGGCTTCTTGGTGGCGACGCCGTCGGCGATCGCGACGATGCTGTGATAGAATTCGCTGCCCGTCATCGATCTCGGCGCCACCGCCTCGTGCATGACGCTGATCACCGTGACATCGGGGCAGTTGTCCTTGATGGCCTGGTGGAAGGCTACCTTGCCGTCGGGGTCGAGCGCGCCGGTCGCCTCGTCGAGGAACAGCAGCCCCGGCTGCTGCAGCACGATGCGGGCCACCACCAGCTTCTGTTTCTGGCCGCCCGACAGCACCTGGTCCCAGCTTTTGCCTTCGCGGCTTTCGTCAGCCATGTGCTCGATAAAGTCGCCGAGCCCCGCCTTGTGCAGCGCCGACGCGACCTGCGCGTCGCCATGGTCGCGCTCGGAGCCCGGAAGGCAGACCAGTTGCTTCAGCGTCACCTGCTGCAGCTTGACCTCCTGGGCGGCATAGAAACTCTTGACGCCCTCGGGGAAGACGATGGTGCCGCGGCCATAGGCCCACAGGCCGTTGATCGCCTTGATCAGCGAAGTCTTGCCGCAGCCGGACTCGCCCTTCAGGAAAGTCCATTCGCCGCGCCGGAAGCGCAGATTGGCGGCGCTGAGGAAGGGCGTCGCATCCTCGCCTTGATGCGCCAGTTCGAGCTTCTGGATGGTCAGGCCAAAAACCGGGTTCTGGCTGGTGTAGTGGAAATCGGAGCGGCCGGTCTGGCTGTAGAATTCCTGCGGATGCTGGACATTCTCGATCGCCTGCGCCAATTCGATGACGCGCTGGCTGTTGGCGCGCAACGTTGCGATGTTCGGCATGACGTGGATGAACCAGGAGCATTGACTGATCAGCGAATTGACCAGCTCGGAGCCGGTTATGTAGCCCTTGAGATCGAAACCGTTGTGGATGAACGGCACCAGGCCAGGTCCATAGGCGACAATGCGGGCGCCAATGAAATTGTAGATCAGCTCGAACGAATTGTAGCCTGTGTTGACGATATTCAGCCGCGCCCAAGTGCGGTCGATGTCGACATAAAGTCGATTGTGCATCGTCTTCTGCACATCCTCGCCTTGCGAGGCCGCGACATGGAAGCTGCGACGCAGAAAAGTGGTCAACTCGCCGCGATAGCTGCCTTCGGATTGCTGCATCCTGACGTTGAGCCGTTCCAGCAGACGACCCAGTTTGACCGCGATCCAAGTGTTCAGCGGCACGTAGGTGGCGACCGCCAGGAAAGCCAAAACCGCGCTGCCGTAGCTGCCGAGAAATTCCAGCCCTTTCACTTCCGCCGAGTTTTCAAGCAATTTCTGGCCGACGAAATAAAGCGATGTGGCAACACCCAGGACGCCCATGGCGAGGCCGATGGCTCCGCCGGTCATGTCCTTGATGGATTCCTGGACGCGCTGATCGATGTTGTCGGGAGCGGCATTGCCGGACGAACCATGCTGGGCGTGGAAATGCGTATGATTGGTGTCGAGCAGCGCTTCGTTGAAGCGGCTGTCCAGCCAGCCGCGCCATTTGCGGTGCAATGTCGCTGACACGAGGCTGCGGATGCCGGTGAAGCCGGCGTCCTTGAGCACGACCAGCAGCACCAGGACGCCGGCATTGACCAGCAGCGAGCGAAGCGGCGTGGTGTTGGCGGCGTCATGGAAGAAGGCGATCGAGTTGACCAGTTCGCCGGAGGCTTCGGCGAACCAAACACCGGCCTTGCTGGACAGCGCCGTGAGCAGTGCGATCACCAGCGTCAGCGTCCAGGCTTCCTTCCAGCGGTCGGAAACCCAGTAGGCCCGCATCAGGCCCCAGAAGCTGCGCATCGACGACACCGGCGTCAGAAGCGATCGCCCTGCGGCATCGCGAGGTGTTTTTTCCGGTACTGACTCTTGCGATGGTCTACCGACCCGAATCACGATCCCGCCCAAACCTTTTTTCTTTTGTTACGGATGGTAACACCAATTGATCATTTTCCATTAATTTAAAACCGGGCCGACCGGATTGCGCCGGCAGCCGTGGCCGTGAGGCAACAGATTACATGCTGAAATATAGCGACAACGATAGGCAAAAATCCGAATATTGCTTTTGATTTCAAATGCCTGATACATAGGGGCGTGACGTTAGCGCGGCTTCCCTTAGGGAAGGTTTTCACACGGTTTTGTGAACTCAAAATCGTCCGGACCGAGCGCTTTTCTCAAAGCAGGTTGACCCGAACACCCGAAAATTTGCCGTTCGCGACCTCGCCGGGCGTGCCGTTGTCGTCCTTACCGGAGGCAGGAGGTGACCGGAGAATCGGCCGAGCGGCGCTTCCTTGTCGGATCGGCTGAGGGACTGTGTTTGACAATTCATCCGCTTGGGATTGAACCTTGCCTGGCATCGTCGACACTCATGCATGTTCGGTTCTCCAACAAGGAAGCTCCCAATGCTTGCACGCGCGGCCGCAATCCTGTCCCTCTTCGCCTGGCTGCCCCTCGTACCTTTGGCGCATGCCGGCGAGCAGAGCATCCCGGCCAGCGCCGAAGGCCAGATCGAGTTCAACACGCCGTCCGGCAACATCGGCTGCATCTACACGCCCAAAGGCGGCACCGGCACCTATGAACCAAGGGATGGTGGCCCGGAGCTGAGCTGCTCGCGCGTCGAGCCAAGCTACGTCACGATTATCCTGGGTCCGAAGGGGCCAGCCACGCTGATCAAGAACCCAGGCGAGCAGGGCTGCTGCAGCGATGTCGACAAGCTTGGCTACGGCAACAGCTGGAGCGCCGGGCCGTTCTCGTGCCAGTCGTCAAGCAAGGGACTGACCTGCACGGCCACGAACGGCCATGGATTTTTCATCAGCAAGGCCAAGGCGACGGTGAAGTAACGCTTGCTGTTGTCGTGGAGAGGAGAGGGCGTCGGCCTCAGCCGGCCTTTTCCAGTTCGCCACGCGCCTTGGCGGCCGCCACCTGGCGAATGGCATCGGCCAGCGTATCGGCATCCTGTGCGCCCATGACCGCGTATTTTTCCTCGAGCAGGAAGCACGGTACGCCAGAAATGCCCATGCGCGACGCGGTGGCGATCTCGGTGCGCACCGCCTCGACATCGGCCTCGGTTGGCAAAAGCGTGGCGACCACGGATGCATCCATGCCGGCCTCGCGTGCCGCCTCGACCAGGACGGCATGATCGCCAATGTTGGCGCCTTCCCCGAAATTCAGTTGGAACAGCCGGCGTACAAGCCTGTTCTGAATGGCTTCGCCGGCGGCACCTGCCCAGCGGATCAGCCGGTGCGCATCCAGCGTGTTCGGCGCCACCTTGATGGCGTCGAAGGCGAACGAGATGCCTTCGACTTCGCCCAGCGGCTCGATGCGGGCGTGAATCTCGCGGATGCGCTCGTCGCTGCCGAATTTTGCCAGCATGTATTCGCGGCGGTCCTTGCCTTCGGGCGGAATGGTCGGATCGAGCTGGAACGGCCGCCAGCGGACATGCACGTCGACATCGCTGACGGCGGCGATTGCCCTGTCGAGCCGCTTCTGGCCGATGAAGCACCAGGGGCAGACGACATCGGATACCACATCGACGGTGATGGCGTTCAATTCGCTCATCTCGATCTCCCTGATCCCTCAGTTGGGCTTGCGCCACCATGTTGGCAGTTGATACCCGAATATGGGCGTCTTTTGCGGATGTTCCAGGTAGTTCCAGTAGGCGATCCATTGCTGCGTGTTGTGCTGCATCGGCACCATGTAGTTGCCGGAGATCAGCAGCCGGTCGAGAACGCGAACGGCGGCAACATAATCCTCCTTGGAGCGGGCGCGCAGCATCGCCTCGATCGCCGCGTCCACAGCCGGATCGGCGACGCCGGCGAGATTGAACGAGCCTTCCGTCCTGGCCGCGGCGGAACTCCAGCGCCCGCTCTGCTCGATGCCGGGCGACAACGAATTGTTGAAGCCGCTCGATCCGACCAGGACCTCGAAGTCGAAGCGCTGCTTGCGCGACTGGATCTGATCGCCGTCGAGGCTGCGAATGGCGAGATCGATGCCGATCTTCTCCAGCGTGCGCTGGTAGATGCCGGCAAGGCGCTCCTCGTCCTGCGACGCGGTCAGGATTTCGAAGCTGAAGGGTTTGCCTTCGGGATCGAGCATCGTTCCATTCTGCACGTGGTAGCCGACACTTTTCAAAAGATCGAAGGCTGCCTTCAGCACGCGGCGGTCCTGGCCCGATCCGTCGGTCACCGGCGGCCGCCATGTACCGTCCATGACATCGGCCGGCACGCGGCCGGGGTAGGGCGCCAGAAGCGCTTTCTCCTTGTCGTCCGCTGGATGGCCGAGCGCGGAAAGCTCGGAGTTTTGCCAATAGCTCATTGTCCGCGCGTACTTGCCGCCGAACAGGTTCTTGTTGGCCCATTCGAAGTCATAAAGCATACCGAGCGCGCGCCGCACGACCGGGTTGGCTAATTTCGGCAACCGCGTGTTGAACAGGAAACCAGTCACCACGGGCGGAATGCCGGTGTCGAAGGTCTGCGCGACCACATCGCCCTTGTGGAAGGCCGGAAAATCGAGATCGCGCTCGCGCTTCACCGGATCACTGTCGTCGTCGATGGCGCAAAGGCCTTTCTTGAACGCTTCGAGCTTGGCGTTGGCGTTGAGGAAATACTCGATGGTGATCTGGTCGTAATTGTCGAAACCGCGCTTGGCCGGGACGTCCTTGCCCCAGTAATCCGGGTTGCGCTTGAACACGATGCGCTGGCCGGGCTGCACCTGCGCGATCGTATAGGGGCCACTGCCGATCACCGGCTTGAGCGTCGTCCTGTCGAAAGTCTCCTTGTCGAAGGCATGCTTCGGGATGATCGGGGTCAGCGCGATGATCAGCGGGAATTCGCGATCGGCCTTGTCGTTGAAGGTGAAGCGCACGCTGTGATCGCCGGTCTTTTCGAGCTTGGCGACCCTGGCCATGCGGTCGCTGTAGGGCGGTCGCCCTTTCTCGGTGTAGACATCGTAGCTGAACAGCACATCTTCCGGCGTCACTGGCTGGCCGTCCGACCATTTGGCCTTCGGGTTGAGATGGAATTCGATGCTCTTGCGCTCCGGGTCCATGTCGGCGCTGTCGGCCAACAAACCGTAAAGCGTGAAAGCCTCGTCGGCATTGCGCTGCATCAACGGCTCGAAGACCAGATTGCCGAAGATCGTATCCATCATGCCGCGCGCCGTCGTGCGCAGGCTCTTGAGGATGAAAGGGTTGAGGTTGTCGAAGCTGCCGCCGACGCAATAGGTGATCGAGCCACCCTTCGGCGCATCGGGATTGACGTAGTCGAAATGCGTATAGCCGGGCGGCAGCGCGGGTTCGCCCTGCATGGCGATCGCGTGCTTCGGCTCCGATGCGGCCGGCTGATGCGAAAGTGCGAGAAACGACATCGCGGTGATCAGCCAAACAACAACGCGGCCCATGACCGTCTCCTTAACAGGTCGGCTTGATGATTCGGTGCGCACCCTAGCATGAGGCGGCTGCGCGCCGGCCAACCGCGCGCTCAACAATTGCTGACGCCGGGCTGGATTCGGCCTCGCTTGCAGTGTAACACGCCCTCCGAAGTCATTCTGTTGCCTCATTTCGGCAACAGGTAGCTGGACCACACGGCACGAAGAAGCCGGTCCCGGGATCATTTGAGAGGAAGTGCACGACATGACGAGCCTGAACAGCAACGCGTACCGCCTGTCGGTCATGGCCGCTGGCGTGATCGGCTTTCTGGGCGCAGGACTCCCCGCCGCTTCCGCACAGCAGCAACAGCAGATTCCGCAAGGCTGGTTCAAGGCCTGCACCAAGCAGGAAGACGTCGACATCTGCAACGTCCAGAACATCACCACCGCCGGCAACGGCCAGCTGGTCACCGGCGTCAGCCTGATCGAGCTCAAGGGCAAGGTGAACCGCAAGGTGTTCCAGGTGACGGTTCCGACCGGCCGTCTGGTGCCTCCCGGCATCGGCCTGCAGATCGACACCGGCAAAGCGCAGAAGCTCGATTATGTGATCTGCTTCCCGGATCGTTGCGTGGCCGAAGTGCCGCTGACCGACCAGCTCGTCGCGGCATTCAAGAAGGGTCAGGCGATCACGCTGACTTCCGTCAATTTCCAGAACCAGCCCAATCCGATCAAGATCGCCCTGCAGGGCTTCAGCGGCGCCTATGACGGCCCGGCGTTGCAGCAGTCGGACATCGAGGACCGGCAGAAGAAGCTTCAGGACTTCGTCGCCAAGAACAACCAGGATTTCGCCAAGAAGCTCAAGGAAGAGCAGGACAAGGCGAAGACCGCCAACTGATCGGCCGATATCGTCCGGCCAACAAAGAAGCGGGGTCATGCCCCGCTTTTTTTGTGCCCGTCTCTCCGCGGGTTAGTGCCTTGACTGCCGTTTCGGCTGGTAGCCGCCGTCCGGCCTCTTGTCGAACATCTCCTTGATCTGCGGATGCCGGACCGGCTCACCCGACTGATCCTCAAGCAGATTCTGCTCGGAGACGTAGGCGATGTATTCGGTCTCCGAATTCTCGGCGAGCAGATGATAGAAAGGCTGATCCTTGCGCGGTCGAACGTCGGCGGGGATGGCTTCGTACCATTCGTCGGTGTTGGCGAATTGCGGGTCGACGTCGAAAATAATGCCCCTGAATGGAAACAGCCGGTGGCGAACCACCTGTCCGATTGCGAATTTGGCTGTTTTCATCGTACTCACCACTGAATTCCTTGGGCTTATTTGGCGCAGACCGCGCATCAATTCAATCCCGAGGCGCTTGACGCCCTATCAAGCAACGGGCTAGCCCGGCGCCAGGGTTTCGGACCAGCATAAAAATGTCTGACGTCATCGGTCTTGTTCTTCCGTTCTTCGGCTTGATTTTTGTCGGGTTTCTGGTGGCGCGCATCACCAGGCAGCCGCTGGAGGCGCTCGGCTGGATGAACACGTTCATCGTCTATGTCGCGCTGCCGGCCCTTTTCTTCCAACTGCTTGCCAGGACGCCGTTCGAAGACCTGACGGAATGGCGCTTCATCTTCGGTTCGGTCGTCTCCACCTTCATGATATTTTCCTTGATGTTCATGGGGTCGGTGCTGACCTCGCGCGGCGAGATAGCGCAATCGACCATCAAGGCGCTCGCGGCCGCCTATGGCAATATCGGCTATATGGGACCGGGGCTGGCATTGCTGGCCTTCGGCGAGGAGGCGGCTGTGCCGGTCGCCCTGATCTTCTGTTTCGAGAACATCATGCATTTCGCCATCGCGCCCATGATGATGGCGCTGTCGGGCGACGAGAAGACCACTCCTCTCCGGCTTGCGCTGGGTGTCGTGCGCAAGATCGTGCTGCACCCGTTCATCATCGCAACCGCCCTGGGTGTCGGCGCCGCCTATATCGGCTTTCGACCGCCCGTGCCGGTGGAGCGACTTCTGGAATATCTTTCCCGGGCGGCCGCACCTTGCGCGCTGTTTGCCATGGGCGTCACCCTGGCGCTCAGGCCGCTCAATCGCGTCCCGCATGAGATGGTTCCGATTGCGGCGCTGAAACTGATCCTGCACCCGTTGCTCTGCTATGTCGTGCTGAGCTGGATCGGCCATTTTTCTGAGACATGGGTCTTCTCGGCGGTGCTTCTGGCGGCATTGCCGACCGCCACCAACGTCTTCGTCATCGCCCAGCAGTATGGCGTCTGGGTACAGCGCGCGTCGGCCAGTGTGCTGATCACAACCTGCCTGTCGGTCGTGACCGTCACCGGGCTGCTCTACCTGATCCGGCACAATATCCTAGCGCCGGACCTGTTTCCCTAACCCGCCAGCAAGCGCGGCAAAACCGCTGCCGGGACGAAGTCCCTCGCGCATGAAAAAAGCCCGAAGCGGCGCGAAGCCTCCGAGCACACCGAGCCCGGCAACGCGGGCCATCTGCGCCGGCAGCATGTCGGAAAGCAGCGACATGTTGAGCAGGTTGACCGCGCTGCTGCGCGCCAGAATATCGGGGCGGCGCTCGAAATCGTAGGCTGCAAGCGCCTTGGCTGCACCTGGATCGGCTCTATTTTCACGAGCGATTCCAATTAGATCGTCGACGTCCCTGATGCCGAGATTGAGGCCTTGCGCACCAATCGGGGGAAACACATGGGCGGCTTCGCCGACCAGCGCCACCCGATCTCGGGCGAAACGCAGTGGCGTCACCGCCGAAAGCGGATAGATCTGCCTGCCCGGCTCGACCGTCACCCGGCCCAGCATCGACTGCATCTGCTGTTCGACCCGCTCAGAAAGCGTCGCATCGTCCAGTGCGGCGAGGTCGGTCGCGGTCTCGGGCTTGACCACCCAGACCAGGCTGGAGCGATTGCCGGGTAGCGGGACCTGCGTGAATGGACCGGTCTCGGTGTGGAATTCGGTCGAGGTGAAGGCATGGTCGGCGCTATGGCCGAAATTGAGGACGAGAGCTGCCTGCGGGTAGGACCGGGCCGAGGTCGAGATGCCGGCGGCCTGGCGCGCCGGCGACAGCCGTCCGTCGGCTGCGACCGCCAGTGATGCGTCGACCGTGCTGCCGTCGGCCAGGACGGCATGGACGTGCTCGGCATCGAGATGCCAGTTCGCCACCATCGACATCAGCCAGTCGATGCCGGCATGCGCGGCAACGGCGCTGGCGAGTGCCGGGTTGAGGACGCTGTTGGGAAGGTTCAGCCCGAACTGGTCCTCGTCGATCTCGCTGGCACGGAAGGTGACGACCGGGCTGCGGATCAGCCGGCTGGTGGCGTCGACGATGCGCATCACTTTCAAAGGCGCCGCCTTGGATTTGACGGCTTCGAGCACGCCAAGCCGGTCGAGCACTTTCAAGGCAGGATTCATCAGGGCCGTCGTGCGGCCATCGGGGGCGGTGCCCTCCGGCCCGACCAGTGTCACCGGGAAACCCTCGGCGGCAAAACCGAGCGCCGCGATCAGTCCTGCCGGCCCCGTGCCGGCAACCAGTATCCGCGCAGTTTGCTGATGCTCCAAGATCGGCTTCCGGCTTGCAAGGCGAGGCGGGTCCACCCGACCTGCCGTTCGATGAGCATATAGGTCAGATCATGCCGCTTGATCAACGCGGCGATTCGGCCCATTCGGATGTCATGACCGGCCAGCAGGACGATTTCAGGCATCTCGACCGCGCCGGCCGCGCCATGGCCGGCATCGCGCGCAATCCTCGCGTCACGGTAAACGTCGTTGTCGGCGCTTGCATCCTGCTTGCCTGGCTGACCCTTGCCGCGATGGCAATCCGCGGCGCCGAAGGCGGGATTGCAGGCTTCAGCGCCCCCGGCGACACGATCCTGCGCAGCCTGCCGCAACTGCCGCTGCCCGATTTCCTGGAACGGTTCTTTGTGCTGTGCCTCTCACCGGTGCCTTTGGACGCAAGTCTCGGCTTGCAGGCCGGCGCGCTCGTTTTCATGTGGTTCCTGATGGCGATCGCGACGATGCTGCCTTCGGCGGCGCCGATGATCCGCACCTATTGCGAAATCACTGACACGGCTCGCATCAAGGGCGAACCGGTCGTTCACCCGCTGGTGCTGGTCGCCGGCTACCTCAGCGTCTGGCTCGCCGCTTCAATTATGTTCGCGGCGCTGACCCTGGCCGTCCATGCATTCGCCTCGTCAGCCGGGATGCTCGATCCGGTCGTCGGCGTTGCCGGTGCGATCGCTCTCCTGATTGCCGGCCTCTACCAGTTCAGCGGCCTGAAGGAGGCTTGCCTGAAGAAATGCAAGAACCCGTTCTCGGTCCTGTTTTCGAACTGGAGCGCGAGGCCCCTTAACATCTTTCGGCTCGGTGTCGCGCAAGGTCTGTGGTGTCTCGGCTGCTGCTGGGCCTTGATGCTGGTGATGTTCGCCGTTGGCGTCATGAACATTTTCTGGATGGCGTTGATCGGGCTGTTCACCCTGATCGAAAAACAAACCGCCAGCAGGGTTCCAACCCGGCTGGCCGGTGCGATACTGCTTGTCTGGGCAGCCGCGCTGCTAGTAGTCTCGCTGTGAGTGGGGGAAAATCGATGGCAGACCAGAGCTGGGCGATGAAGGGAGAGCTCGTACTCTCCTGCAATTGCACGGTTTTTTGCCCCTGCGTGCTGTCGCTTGGCAATCATCCGCCGACCGAAGGCTACTGCCAGACCTGGGCGGGATTTCGCATCGATGCCGGCCATTTCGGTGAAGTAGATCTGTCCGGCCTCAATCTCGGGCTGGTCATGGAAATTCCCGGCTACATGAGCCGCGGCAACTGGACCGCGGGCCTGTTCATCGACAGCCGCGCCTCTGTCTACGCGGTCAAGGCGCTGACCAAGATCTTCACCGGCAAGGCAGGCGGAACCACATCGCTGCTCTCCATCCTCGTCGGCAAATTCCTCGGCGTCGAACAAGTGCCGATCACCTATGAGACGCGTGACAAGACGCGTATCTTCCAGATACCGAGGATCATCGACGGGGCGGTGACACCCATCCCCGGCAAGGATCGCGACAAGGATACGGTGATCAGCAATTCGGAATACTGGATCGCGCCTGAGATCATCGTGGCAAGGTCCGACAAGAGCAAGATGCGGGCTTTCGGCCGCAACTGGAATTTCGCCGGCCGTTCGGCCGAAATCTGCAAGCTGGATTGGCGGGGCCCGTGAGCAAGAACACAACGGCCCGAAAAGCCGCCAAAAAGATCACGGACCGGATTCCGCGCCCGAAAAAGAAGGTCACCTGGCCACAGGCGAGGGCGTTCTCCGTCCACCTCTTGACCGCCTCGGGGTCGTTCCTGGCCTTCCTGTCGCTGGTAGCGGCAAGCGAAGAGCGCTGGACGGCGATGTTCTGGTGGCTCGGGCTGGCATTGTTCGTCGACGGCATCGATGGGCCGATCGCGCGGAAGCTCGAGGTCAAGGAAATCCTGCCGACTTGGTCGGGCGAACTGCTCGACAACATCATCGACTACGTGACCTACGTGCTGATCCCGGCCTTCGCGCTCTATCAGCGCGGCTTCATGGGCGAGGGCCTGTCATTCCTGTCTGCGGCGATCATCGTCGTCTCCAGCGCCATCTACTATGCCGACACCGGCATGAAGACGAAGGAGAATTTCTTCAAAGGGTTCCCCGTGGTCTGGAACATGGTGGTGTTCACCCTGTTCGTCATCGAGCCCGGACAATGGGTTTCGTTTGCGGTGGTAGTGGTGGCCGGCGTCCTGACTTTCGTACCGATCAACTTCATCCACCCGGTGCGGGTGGTGCGGCTGCGGCGCATCAACCTTGGGATGACTCTCTTGTGGTGCGCTTTCGGCGCGCTTGCCCTGGCCCAGGCGGCACTCGCTGCCTTCTACGATCAGATCGGCGTGCTGGGCGAGCAGGTCAGCACCTTCACCAAGATCGGCATCACCATCACCGGGCTTTACCTTGCCTGCATCGGTGGCATCATGCAGTTCTTTCCCAATCTCGGTGCCAAAAAGGCCTGATCAGCCACTCCCACAGAGAGCCTAGCCCCACAGGAAGCCTAGCAATGTCCAAAGCGATCCGCATTCACGCCAACGGCGGCCCGGAAGTCCTGACCTACGAGGACGCCGACCTCGGTCAGCCGGGATCCGGGCAGATCCTGGTCCGGCACACCGCGATCGGCCTCAATTTCATCGATGTCTATCATCGCTCTGGCCTCTATCCGCCGCCCGGCGGCTTCCCGCTCGTGCCAGGCAGCGAAGCCGCCGGCGTGGTGCTGGAGGTCGGCCAGGGCGTCGACTGGCTGAATCCGGGCGATCGCATCGCCTATGCGGTGACGACGGGGGCTTATGCGCAAGAGCGCGTCATCGATGCCAGCCGGGTCGTCAAGGTTCCGGATGGCATCAGCGACGAACAGGCCGCCGCGATGATGCTGAAGGGCATGACGGCGGAATATCTGCTGCGCCGGACGTTCAAGGTGAAGGCAGGCGACACGATCCTGTTCCACGCCGCGGCCGGCGGCGTCGGGCTGATCCTCGGCCAATGGGCAAAACACCTCGGCGCGACCGTCATCGGCACCGCCAGCTCGTCCGACAAGATCGAGCTCGCGAGGGCGCATGGTTTCGACCATGTCATCAACTACAAGGAACAGGATTTCGTCGCCGGGGTTGCTGCCATCACCGGCGGCAGGAAGTGCGATGTCGTCTACGATTCGGTTGGCAACGACACGTTTCCGGCTTCGCTCGACTGCCTGAGGCCGCTCGGCATGTTCGTCTGCTTCGGCCAGTCCTCCGGACCTATACCGCCGTTCAGCATGTCATTGCTGGCTCAGAAGGGCTCGTTGTTCGCTACAAGGCCGACGCTGTTCGTCTACAACGCAAAGCGCGAAGACCTCGAGGCCTCCGCCGCTGCCCTGTTCGAAGTCGTGCTCAGTGGCGCCGTCAAGATCAAGATCAACCAGCGCTATGCGCTCAAAGACGCCGGCAAGGCGCATTCCGATCTCGAGGGCCGCAGGACCACAGGGACGACCATTCTCATCCCTTAGTTCGTTCTGCCTTGCTATCCCTTGAATTTCCGCTGAAATTCTTGAAGCTCTTTCAAGACGCGTGCCGCTTTCCGATGAGAGCCGGCCGCGCCTACCATGCCTGCGGGAACACAGAACATGTCTGGCTAACCAGATGGGAGGCACTGTGAGTGCAAATCAGGACGGCACGAACCTGCTCGAGGTGCGTGGCCTCACCAAGATATTCGGCACGCTGACGGCGTGCGATCACATCGATCTCGACATCGCCAGAGGTGAAATCCACGCTTTGCTCGGCGAAAACGGCGCCGGCAAGTCGACGCTGGTCAAGATGCTGTTCGGTTCGCTGGAGCCCAATGCCGGCGAGATCTTCTGGAACGGACAGGCCGTCAGGATTTCCAGCCCCGGCGTCGCCAAAAAACTCGGTATCGGTATGGTATTCCAGCACTTCTCGCTGTTCGAGGCGCTGACCGCGGCCGAAAACATTGCCCTGTCGCTGGACGACGGCTCGCCGATCAACAGCATCGCTGCGAAGGCGAGGGCGCTTTCCTTCAGCTACGGCCTGCCGCTCGATCCTGAATCGCTGGTCGGCGACCTGTCGGTGGGGGAACGCCAGCGCATCGAGATCATCCGCTGCCTGCTGCAGACCCCGCAGCTCATCATCCTGGACGAGCCGACCTCGGTGCTGACGCCGCAGGAAGCCGACAAGCTGTTCGAGACGCTGGAGCGCCTGCGTTCGGAAGGCAAATCCATCCTCTACATCTCGCACCGGCTCGAAGAGGTCAAACGCATCTGCGACCGCGCCACCGTGCTGCGCCACGGCAAGGTCGTCGGCCACTGCAATCCGCGCGAGGAAACCGCGTCTTCGCTGGCTCGCATGATGGTCGGCAACGAGGTGCAGGCCGTGGTGCGCGCGCCGGTCGAGGGCATCGACAAGGCGCCACCGCTGCTCGAAATCCGCAATCTCAATCGCAAACCGGCAACACCGTTCTCGATACCGCTCAAGGGCATCAACCTGAACGTCCGCGCTGGCGAGGTGATCGGCATCGCCGGCGTCGCCGGCAACGGCCAGGGCGAGTTCTTCGAATCCGTTTCAGGCGAAGTGCTGCAGCAGAATGCCGCCTCGGTGCGCATTCGTGGCAAGGATGCGGGAGGCCTTAGCATCACCGGACGCCGACTGCTGGGCGCCGCCTTCGTGCCGGAGGAGCGCCTCGGCCACGGTGCGGCACCGCGCATGAAGCTTTCTGAAAACCTGCTGCTGTCGCGCCATGCCACCGACGGCAAGGCGTTCGTCGGTTCCGGCGGGATGGTGAAGAGCGGTGCCATCCAAGCCGCCTCCCAGCGCATCATCGAGGCGATGGATGTGCGCAAGAGTGCGCCGGATCCGGAGGCTGCGGCCCTTTCGGGTGGCAATCTGCAGAAATTCATCGTCGCCCGTGAACTCGACCGCCGGCCAAGCGTCATGGTGGTGAACCAGCCGACCTGGGGCGTCGACGCGGGCGCTGCCGTCCACATCCGCCAGGCCTTGATCGAGCTGTCGCGCAGCGGATCGGCGGTGCTGGTGATCAGCCAGGATCTCGACGAGCTGTTCGAGATATCGGATGCGATCGCGGTCATGCACAATGGCGAGCTGTCGAAGCCGATGCCGATCGCCGAGGCAACCTTCGAAAAGGTAGGTTTGCTGATGGGCGGCGCCGAACCAGGCCACGCCGAACACTCGCTGGAGACGGCATGATGCGCCTCGAACTCGTCAAACGCCCGCAGCGTTCCATGCTGTTTTCGGCCCTGTCGCCGTTCATCGCCTTCGCGCTGACCATCATTGCCGGCGCCGTCATGTTCGCGCTGCTCGGCGTCAATCCGCTGACCGCGTTCAATATCTATTTCATCGAGCCAATCAGCCAGGTCTGGCAGTTGCATGAGCTGGCGATCAAGGCAGCGCCGCTCATCCTGATCGCTGTCGGCCTGTCGGTCTGCTACAAGGCCAACATTTGGAACATCGGCGCCGAAGGCCAGTTCATCCTCGGCGGCATTGCCGGTTCGATGATTCCGGTGCTGTTTCCGCAGTTCGAAGGTCCGCTGGTGCTACCGCTGATGCTTTTGCTCGGCATGGTCGGCGGCGCGGCCTATGCGGCGATCCCTGCTCTGCTCAAGACTCGCTTCGGCACCAACGAGATACTGACCAGCCTGATGCTGGTCTATGTCGCGCAGCTCTTCCTCGACTGGCTGGTGCGCGGACCCTGGCGCGATCCGCAGGGTCATGGTTTCCCGCAGACCATCCAGTTCAACGATTCGGCCGTGTTGCCGGAGCTGATGCCGGATGCCGGGCGGGCAAACTGGGGTTTTGTCTTCGCGCTGATCGCCGCGGTGCTGGTCTGGATCCTGATGAGCCGCATGCTGAAAGGTTTTGAGGTGCGCGTGCTGGGCTCAAGCCCGCGGGCAGGGCGCTTCGCCGGCTTCGGCCTCAACCGCATGGTCTTTTTTGCTTTCCTGCTGTCAGGCGCGCTGGCGGGACTCGCCGGCATCTCCGAGGTCTCGGGCGCCATCGGCCAGTTGCAGCCCGTCATCTCGCCCGGCTACGGCTTCACCGCCATCATCGTGGCGTTCCTCGGCCGTCTCAACCCGCTCGGCATCGTTGCCGCCGGACTGGTGCTGGCGCTGACCTATCTCGGCGGCGAAGCGGTGCAAAGCGCGCTCGGCATCTCCGACAAGGTGGCGCGGGTGTTCCAGGGCATGCTGCTGTTCTTCGTGCTCGGCTGCGACACGCTCATCCACTACCGCATCCGCGTGATCGGCCTGGCGCTGACCAAACCGGAAGGCGTGGCCAAACTCGAAGCCGCACCGAAGCTGAAGGAAGCCCGTTGATGGACATCACCGTAAACATCCTTCTGACCATCGCCACCGCGGCAACGCCGCTGCTGATCGCGGCAATCGGCGAACTGGTGGTCGAGCGCTCCGGCGTGCTCAATCTCGGCGTCGAAGGCATGATGATCATGGGCGCCGTCGGCGGCTTCGGCGCGACCTATCTCACCGGTTCGCCCTGGATCGGCCTTTTGGCGGCAATCGCCATGGGCGCGGTATTCTCGCTGCTGTTTGCCGTCATGACGCTGTCGCTGGCCACCAACCAGGTGGCGACCGGCCTGTCGCTGACGCTGCTCGGCCTCGGCCTGTCCGGCATGATGGGCACCAGCTTCGTCGGCCAGCCCGGCGAAAGGCTGCCCAACCTCTACATTCCCGGCCTGACGGAAATCCCTGTGGTCGGCAGGCTGCTGTTCGGGCAGGATCCGATCTTCTACATCTCGATTGCGCTCACCGCGGCCGTCATGTGGTTCCTGTTCAAGACCCGGACCGGACTGACGCTGCGTTCGATCGGCGACAGCCACACCTCGGCGCATGCGCTTGGCATCAAGGTGATCCGCTATCGCTACCTCGCGGTCATCTTCGGCGGCGCCTGTGCCGGTCTCGCCGGCGGCCATCTCTCACTGGTCTACACGCCGCAATGGGTGGAGAACATGAGTGCCGGCCGCGGCTGGATCGCGCTGGCGCTGGTCGTGTTCGCCTCCTGGCGGCCATGGCGGGTGCTGGCCGGCGCCTACATCTTCGGCGCGGTGTGGATCGGCCAGCTTCATGCACAGGCTTTTGGCATTCCAGTGCCCTCGCAGTTCCTTTCTTCGCTGCCCTATCTGGCAACCGTCGTGGTTCTCGTTCTAATCTCGCGCAACAAGCGTCTGACGATGATGAACACGCCGGCTTCCTTGGGGCAGCCATTCGTTCCGGATCGTTGACAATAAAAACAAACGGGAAGCTCCAAGGCTTAACTCAGAGAGGTAACACGATGAAAAAACTGCTTATTGCCCTGATGACCACGACCGCCGCCATGTCGCTGGCAGCGACGGCCGAGGCCGCGGACAAGCTGAAGGCCTGCTGGGTCTACACCGGCCCGATCGGCGACTTCGGCTACTCCTACCAGCACGACCAGGGCCGTCTCGAGGTGGAGAAGGCGCTCGGTGACAAGGTCGAGACCGCCTATCTCGAAAACGTCTCGGAAGGCCCCGATGCCGACCGTGCTTTCGAGCGCCTGGCACGCGAAGGCTGCAAGATCATCTTCGGCACCTCCTTCGGCTTCATGGACCCGGAAGTGAAGGTCGCCAAGAAATTCCCGAAAGTGATGTTCGAGCACGCCACCGGTTACAAGACCGCTGACAATCTCGGCATCTACAATGCGCGCTTCTACGAAGGCCGCTACATTCTTGGCCAGATCGCCGCCAAGGAATCGAAGGCAGGGGTCGCCGGCTATATCGTTTCCTTCCCGATCCCCGAAGTGGTGATGGGCATCAACTCCTTCATGCTCGGCGCGCAGTCGATCAACCCGAATTTCAAGGCCAAGATCGTCTGGGTGAACTCCTGGTTCGATCCGGGCAAGGAAGCCGACGCTGCCAAGGCGCTGTTCGACCAGGGCGCCGACATCATCGTCCAGCACACCGATTCCACCGCTGCCCTGCAGGTGGCCGAGGAGCGCAAGCTGAAAGGCTTCGGCCAGTCCTCCGACATGATCAAGTTCGCGCCGAACGCGCAGTTGACCTCGCTCACCGACGAATGGGGTCCCTATTACATCAGCCGCGTCCAGGCCGCGCTCGACGGCACCTGGAAGCCGGACAATGTCTGGCTCGGCATCAAGGACGGCGCCGTCAAGATGTCGGCCTACACCAACATGCCCGACGACGTGAAGGCGATGGCCGAAGCCACCGAAAAGAAGATCGCCGGCGGCTGGAATCCCTTCACCGGACCGGTTGCCAAGCAGGACGGCACGCCGTGGCTGAAGGATGGTGAAGTCGCCGACGACGGCACGCTGCTCGGCATGAATTTTTATGTGAAAGGCGTCGACGACAAGCTGCCGAAATAAGCAGCGCGAGACATGAGACGGAGGGGCGCCGCGAGGCGCCCTTCTTCATTCGGCGGGCTGTGCGCCGGCAGAGGGGCGACGAAACCGCGTTCGTCCGGCATCGACCGCGCGGCCGAGCCAAAACCTGAGCAACCGCTGTACCGGTTGTTCGCAGGTGCGCCAGATCGCCCACGAAATGAAAAGCATGAGCACGACGCAACCAAGAGCGGCAATCCATTTGCCGACAAGGGGCGTTGCCGCATTGATGGCGAGATAGCCGATCTCCTGGTGCAGCAAATAGAGCGGATAGGTCAGCCCGCCCAGCGCCAGAGTGAGCCCCGATGCCCTGACACGGTCGCGCAGCAGCACCGCGCCGATCAAGGCCGCGTGCATGACGACGTTGGCGACGACGAGATTGGCCGAGGCAACGGCAATGCCGTAGTGGCCAAGCATCCAGTGCTGCGTCACCGATAGCGTTCCGCAGGAGATCAGGAACGCGGCGGCAAGCAGCAGCAGGGCCGGCACAGAACGGCCATGCGAATGGATTTGGTGGACCAGCACGCCGGCGGCGAAGAACGGGCCGAACTCGGTGAGGAACAGCAGCCTGGCTCCGCCGCTGCCGATGAAGAACTCGTTCAAGGCCGAGATCGCCAGCCAGATGAAGATCAGCTCCAGCTTGCGTTTCTGGAAGAGCCCGGTGAACAGGGCCAGCGTGATCCATCCGTAGAACACCAGTTCAAGCACGATCGACCAGTAGACGCCGTCCATGAAGGGCTGGCCGAAGGCCGGCGCGAACATCGACAGATTGGCGGCATACTGAACGAAAGAGGCCGAAAGCAGCGGCGACCCGACAAGGAAGACAATCGCGAAGGTGGTCGTCATGCAGAACAGAAAACCCGGATAGAGGCGAACGAACCGCGCGATCGCAAACTGATCCCAGCTCCGGTTTTCCGCCGACCAGGCAATGACGAAACCGCTGATCAGGAAGAACAGGTTGACGCCGAGATAGCCGTAGAGGGCGAATGGTGCGGCAAGCGGATAGCCTTGCGCAAGGTAGCCTTCGGCGGCAGCGCCGCGAAAGAAATAGTGGAAGAACACGACGGCAAGTGCTGCCGCCAGCCTGAGCAGGTCCAGCGTCGCGATGTAATTTTGTTCCGCAGGTCTGGTGTTCATCCGCATTTCCCGCATCTACGGTCCACAAACCATAGAGCGGATCGCGGCTGCGCGGGTTAAGACGGCTGAATTATCGCCAGATGTAGTAAATACGGACCGTCAGACCGCCGAACCATAGAGGTCATACGCATCGGCACGGTCGATCTTGACGGTGACGATGTCGCCTTGGCGCAGCGGGCGGCGCGACTGGATGTGCACCGAGCCGTCGATCTCGGGCGCGTCGTATTTGGTGCGGCCCTTTGCCGACGTGCCGTGCGCCTCGTCGATCAGCACCGGCAGGCGCTTGCCGACCTTCCTGGCCAGCTGCGTTGCCGAAATCTTCTGCTGGCGCTGCATGAAGCGGTGCCAGCGCGCCTCCTTGATCTCTTGGGGAACCTGTTCGAGACCGAGATCGTTGGAGCGGGCGCCCCGGACCGGCTCGTATTTGAAGCAGCCGGCGCGATCGATCTTGGCCTCGTCGAGCCAGTCGAGCAGCATCTCGAAATCGTCGTCCGTCTCGCCGGGGAAGCCGACGATCAAGGACGAGCGGATGGCCAGATCCGGGCAGACCTCACGCCAGCCGCGAATGCGCTCGAGCGTCTTTTCGCCGTGTGCCGGCCGGCGCATGTTCTTCAACACCTGCGGCGAAGCGTGCTGGAAGGGGATATCCAGGTAAGGGAGGATCTTGCCCTCTGCCATCAGCGGGATGACGTCGGCGACATGCGGGTAGGGGTAGACATAGTGCATGCGCACCCAGATGCCGAGCTTGCCCAGTTCCTCGGACAGATCGAGGAATTTTGCGCGCACCTCACGGTCGCCGAACATCGACGTCTGGTACTTGATGTCGATGCCGTAGGCGCTGGTGTCCTGCGAGATGACCAGAAGTTCCTTGACCCCGGCCTTGGCCAGTTTCTCGGCCTCGCGCAGCACATCGGCCGCCGGCCGCGAGACGAGGTCGCCACGCAGTGCCGGAATGATGCAGAAGGTACAGCGGTTGTTGCAGCCTTCGGAAATTTTCAGATAGGCGTAGTGGCGCGGCGTCAGCTTGACACCCTGCGGCGGCAAAAGATCGACATAAGGGTCGTGCGAAGGCGGCGCAGCCTCATGCACGGCAGCCATCACGCTCTCATAGGCCTGCGGCCCGGTGATCGCCAGCACATTGGGGTGCTTTTCGCGAATGACGTCCGGCTCGGCACCCAGGCAACCGGTGACGATCACCCGGCCGTTTTCCGAAAGCGCGGAGCCGATGGCGTTGAGCGACTCGTCGCGAGCGGAATCGAGAAAGCCGCAAGTGTTGACGACGACAAGGTCGGCGCCGTCATGCTTGCGGGCGATTTCGTAACCTTCGGCGCGCAGGCGCGTGATGATGCGCTCCGAATCCACAAGGGCCTTCGGGCATCCAAGACTGACAAAACTCACGCGTGGAGCGGACATAGAGCGTTTCCGGGCTTTTCAGGATTGCCGGCGCAGTACCACACTTATTGCGGCATTGGTATGGGCAGACCCGCGATGCGGCAAAACGCACGGCGGTCTTGCTTCCACTGAGTGAAGATGCCGATGTCCGCCAGCCTCAGCCGACCGCACCGTTTACATGCGGCCAGACCTCCACCGCGCCACGATAGACCATGTCCACAGCCACATAGAAAATGATCAGCAGGCCGACATAGGCAATCCAGCGGTGGCGATGCAGCAGCTTGGCAATGAAAGTCGCGGCCAGCCCCATCAGGGCGATCGACAACACAAGGCCGATGACCAGCACCGGAAAATGATCGCGCGCCGCTCCAGCCACCGCCAGCACGTTGTCGAGCGACATCGACACGTCGGCGACGACAATCTGCAAGGCAGCCTGGCCAAGGGTCTTGCGCTTGGTCTTGCCGGCGACCGCCTGGTCGCTGTTGAGGTCCGAATTCGACAGTGCCTCGGTCGCTTCCAATTCATCGGCATGCGACGTACGCAACTCGCGGTACATCTTCCAGCAGACCCACAGCAGCAGGATGCCGCCGGCGAGCAGCAGGCCGACGATCGCCAGCAGCTTGACGGTAATTGCGGCAAACCCGATGCGCAGCACCGTTGCCGCCACCACGCCGAGAAGAATCGCCTTCTTGCGTTGTTCGGCGGGCAAGCCGGCCGCGGCGAGGCCGATGACGATCGCATTGTCGCCGGCCAGCACGAGGTCGATGGCGATGACCTGCAGCAGGGCGGTCAGACTGGCAGCGCTGAAAAAAATGTCCATCGACAGGAAGCCCTTGCTGATTTTGCCGAGTGTTCGTCGATTATCCAGAGGCCCTAACTTGGTGGTCCCCTGGCGTCAAGGGATCACGCGTGGCTGCATCACCGAAGCAGCATTGCGTCAAGCCGGATCACGGCTTCGCGGCACTCGCGACAGCCAGGCAAACCATGGCAGATCACAAATCAATCGTAGAGATTGTACTTTGCCCAGTCGGCTTCTGGAATCTCGTCCCCGATCCGGTAGCGGAGCTGCAAAACTTCCATATGGTCCGGTGCGGTCTGGCACTTGAATTTCAGCCGGTACCACTGCCCCTTGCTGCGAAACGCAGCACCCGGGCTCTTGATGGCATCGGCACCCATCTCGGGCGTCGCGAAGGCGTAGGCGACGACGCGATCGGCTTTGAACTTGCGGTCGTCATGGGTGATGCGGTCGAGCACTTCGGCATCGCAACGCTGTTCAAGACGGGTTTGGGGATCGAGTTTCATCAGACCGGCGCGCAATGCATTGTCCATTGCGCTGGCTGGAAAACTCAGTGTCACTGACGCCAAGGCGGTCATGCAGAGCTTCTTCATGGGCGGGACAAGCAACATATTTTGTCGGAGAAATCAACCGAGAGGCCGCCGCGAGCGCCGCCGGAATCTTCAATCATATGGCCGGTGCGTTCAAAATTGCGTGTCGGGATTCGTCGTGCGACGCCTGCGGCCAACGGACCAAAGAGGCACGGCCGGCATCGGTGAGATCGTAAAGGCCGCGGTCGACGCGCGCGAACCAGCCATAAACATTGTGCTGCAGGATTTTCGGCGCCATCGGCGTCACCGCCTTCAGATCTCGCGGCCGCCTGGGTCCGTCCACCATGGCCGCAGCGCAGGCGAGGGCGCTTTGGCGATAGGCCGTCATGATCGGATTGCGCGATCCTCCTCCCACAACGGGATCGCCGCGACGGCGCTGGTGCTCGTCGACCAGGCGAGAGCGCCGGCGGGCATTCTTGCGCGGCGCCAGCGCGATCGGGCTGAGAAGCACCTCGACCCGGTCCGTCGCGGTCACGCCAAGCAGGCCGAAGCCAAGCCGGCGGCAGAGATTGCGGAATCTGGCGTCGCTTTCGCGGCCCTTGCCGCGGGCCGACATGCGCGCGGCCAGCCACACCTCGTCGCAGGCCGCCGCGCGATCGACACCTTGCAGCACCAGTTCAAGATTGAACTGCAGCTTCAACTCGCAGATGACGACAACCGGCGGCTCCCCCTCGCGCAATGCAACAACATCGCAGCCGTCGATCTCGCCTTTGACGACGAAGTCGAGGCTTTCGAGGAACCGCTTCACCGGCGCATAGAGAGACGTCTCGTTCATGCCGCAGGGTTTAGCCGATTCGACGCGAAAAGCCTTCCTGTGGTTCGGCGTTCTACGGCCCGAAAGCGGATCGGGGTGGATACCGCACCGTCGGGCCAGCTGTCAGGCTTCGGTGTTCGGCACCTGCCCGGTTCGGCAGCTTCCTACGGCGCAGGGGCGGATAGCCGATCTGACCGAAATAGGTGGAAGGGATCGGATCGTCGACGCCGTACTTGTCCGGCACCTTGTCACCGGTGGGATTGTAGGTGCCGAACAGCATGTCGAGGAAAGGCAACTGCCCGGCGAAGTTCTTGTCATAGGCTTCGCGCTGGTTGGGATGGTGCCAGCGATGGAACTGCGGGCTGGCGATCAGCCACTTCAAGGGGCCGAACGGAATCCGCACGTTTGAATGCACAAGCAGCGTATGTCCAAGGTAGATAGTCGAAAAGACGGCGATCGACGCTTCCGAGAAGCCGAGGAAAAAGATCGGCGTCAGCGATATCGCCTTTGTGACGATGGCGACCGGACGTTCATCAACACCTGGGAAGACAGGAAGGTCGTGAACGCGGTCAAGGCGACCGGCCGCAAGCAGCTCATCATCGCCGGCCTGTGGACCGAGATCTGCGTCGCCATGCCGGTTATCCAGGCGTTGGGCGAAGGCTGGGACGTCACGGTCATCGCCGACGCCTCGGGCGGCACGTCGGTCGAAGCGCACGAGGTCGCCATCCAACGCATGATCGCGGCCGGCGCAAACATGATGACCTGGCTGGCGCTGGCATCGGAGTGGCAACGCGACTGGGCGCGTACCGAGCACGTCGGCGAGACGGAAGTGCTCAAGCAGCACGCCGCTGGCAGCGGCATCGCGTACCTCTGGGAGCAGCAACTTCTTAACACGCCTGTGCCGAGCACCGCCGGCTGAACTGGGCGGGGTGACGAAAGCGTTGAGCGATCCAGCGCCAACATGCTGAGCCGGGTCACCCCCGCCCACAAGACGAGCCGCCTGAATGCAGGGCGGCCGGCCGTCATCAACGATCACTTCCTCCATCCATTGGCCGCGACTACAGTCGGCGCAGCCTGGCTATCTATCGCCTCATTGAAAGGACCATGGAGATGTTCGGCGGAGCGCTCCCGAGAGGAAATGACCGTCATCCATCCGAACTTCAAAGTCAGCCTGACGCAACCGGGCGCTCGTGATCGAGGCGATGACTCGCAGTTCGGATATATCGACTTGGAACAGAGGACTTTGCAACCGAGCACGAGGTTGTCATCGTGTCTTAGGTACAAACTGCTACCCATGTCTCCGGGCTGGACAATTCGACGTCTGGCGGAGAAAGTGGGATTCGATTCTTGCCTCCGATCCAAGCAAATCAAGAAATCTAAGAATCGATTGTTACACAGCATGTTACGCGCCAGTCAGACGGTGCGGACACGAGCGCGGCTCTTCCCGAAAATGCTAGTGGTGAATCTGTCTAGCGAGGCAACGGAGCAGTGCACGGTGCCGTTTGCGAAGGCCCTGAGGGAATGATCGTGGAGAAAGGCCGCCTTCAGGATCAGCTAGACGCGCTCAAGGCTCCGCTTCTCGGCAAGCGATATGGATGAGCAACGAACGAGTGCCGGTTCCAGCACCTAAGCTGATTTGCGGCTATTGGCCTTTGGCCGATCTTGGCCGAGCCCTTCCTTGGCGAGGCTCTTTCGAAGAACTGAGGCCAAGTCGACCACGTTCTCCTTGGGTTTCGGTACCGGTTTCGGGGGTTTTTTGCCCTTGCGCTTGGCGTCAATCATGGCAATCAACGCGTCCTCGTAGGTGTCCTCGAATTTCGAAGGATCGAACTTCGTCACCTTCTTGTCGATGAGGAGCCCCGCGATTTCGAGCAAATCCGAATCATATTTTGCGCTCTTCACATCGTCGAAGACGGTGTCTTCCGATGTCATCTCATTGTGGGTCCGTAGCTCGGTCAGCAACATCCCTTTTTCAAGCGGCTGTATCAACACTTCGCGCCCGCGCTGATAGAGTACGACGCAGGAGCGTGCCGCAACGCGCTTCTTGGCCATCGCATCGCGCAGGACGGCAAAGGCCTCCAGGGAGGCACCGTCTGCCGGGATCAAGTAGTATGGTTTCTCCAGATAACGTGTGTCGATCTCGGCAACCGGAACGAAGGAATCGACGTCAAGTGTATGCTGCGACGTAAGCTTCAGTTTCTTGATCTCGTCCGGCTCGACGTGGATGAAATCGTCCTTGTCCGCCTCATAGCCTTTAATCTGATCCTCGGCTTCGACAACATCGCCGGTCTCTTCATCGACATAAGCGCTCTTGACGGGTAAACCGTCTTTGCGGTTCAAAATCTTGAAGTGGATCTTGGATGCCTCGCTTGTGGCACCAACTATCTTCACCCCGCATGACACGGAACCAACCCTCAGAAAGCCCTTCCAGACCGCGCGTGGCGCCACCATGCCGTTTCTCCTAGACGTCGATCCGGCACAACGTCAGGCACACGGTTCTGTTCCTCAACGTTGGCAGTACCCTCGCCAATGTTAGTTATTCTTCACGGTAGTCCAGCAGCTTTGCATGGCGCAGTTTTTCTTCGCCCTTCAGAAAAACTTGACCCGGCCGACCAAGCCTGGCTTGATTCTCTCGGCCTTGTCTTTCTTTAAGCCCTTCGGCACGGGACGCCGATCTTGCCCTGCACGCGCTCCGAAAGGCTGTTGAATATGCCCAGCAGCAGGTTGATAGGCCGGCTCGATGTAGGTCCAGTTTTGGGCTTATGCGAATGTCCGCAAAGCGCCCTCATTCCTGTCGTTTGGGTTGTGTGTTTGCCGGCCTGGAAGCGGACATCGATTTTGTCAGAAATGGCGGACGCGCCGAACCGCGAAGCAGGTCTTTCTTTTGGTTGGCTCAAGCTACGTGAAAGGGACGCCTTGTCGGCCTTGTGCCGGAACTGTCTCGAGATCCAATTCACTGGATTACAGTGGCCTCCATGCCTATGAAATGAAACGCCAGCCCAAAGTTCCATAAGGCATTACTAATTGAAATTCTTGTTGTGGGCGGGTGGCGAGCTGTTCGTTCTGAACGGCTTCGGTCTGATTTGGGATGAGATATCGTTTCGCGCGCCGGCGGAGCAATGCGCTGTTTTTGTCATTTCGCAATCCATGTCGGGCAAGTGGCCGCCTTACCGGCTCTTGTCAGTGCGTAGGCGCGCGATAGTTTTTGTGGGGAAGGGACTTCG